>JAJAYD010000160.1 GCA_026786345.1 Chitinophagaceae bacterium | reverse complement strand
GTTTTACCATTGCTGCCGGTAATGCCAATTACCGGTATCGTAAACCGGCTTCTGTGCCAGGCAGCCAAATGTTGCAAAGCACGTAACGGATCTTCAACCACTAAAAAATTTGCATCAACAAATTGAGCAGATAAATCACTGCTCACCACAAAATTTCTTACCCCTCTTGCATACAGTTCATCAATATACAATGCACCATCATTACGTTGTGTCTTTAAAGCAAAAAAGAGTGAGGTGGCGCTAAAAACAAGCCGCCTGCTATCAATAAGCAAATGCTCAATGTGGGCCGGCTGCAAAGTACCTGAATGGCTGTGTACAACTGCAGCAATTTGTTGTATGGTATACATGAGATAGCAAATAAAAAATTAGGGTGGATACTATGCTTTACCCTTTAAGTTTTCAGGGGGTGGAACATCATCAATTGTTGCTTTTTTATGTTTTCTGCGGTTAACCAATATAGAATAGATGATGGAACCGGCAAGGCAAAGCACAATGAAACCAAGCGACACAAAAATGGAAATATGAATGTCGAAGAATTCGATTAACATTTTAACGCCAATAAAAACCAATACAATGGCAATGCCCTGTTGCAGAAAATCAAATTTATCAACCGCTCCGCGTAATAAAAAGAATAAACTTCTAAGCCCTAACACTGCAAATATGTTTGAGGAGTAAATAACCAGCTTGTCGTCTCCTGAAAAAGATTGATCGGCCTTTTCTCTAACCAGGGAAACTACAGTTGGTATGCTGTCCAATGCAAAAACAATGTCAGTAACGGCAAGCATGATAACGACCAATGCCAGTGAAGTAAAAAAATATTGATCCGCAACTTTAATAACAAACCGTCCCTTTGCCTCCACGTTGGTAATCCTGAAAATGCGCCTGGAGATGATATAAATTTTACTCTCAGCAGGGTTGTACTCCTCATCTTCCCTCTTAAAAAATAAATGAATGCCGGTGTAAAGCAGAAAAGCACCAAATACATACAACAACCAATGAAAACGGTCTATCAATTCAATGCCAATAGCAATAAAAATTATACGGAAAACAATGGCGAGTAGAATGCCAATTAATAAAGCCCTGCCAGCATCACCCTCCTTCACTTTAAAAAATGTAAAAATTAAAATGAACACGAAAATGTTATCGATGCTCAGGCTCCACTCCATTAAATAAGCGGTAAAATACTTGGTGGCAACAATACTGTTCTTTTCAAACCACAGGAATATGCAAAACCCAATAGAAAGACCTACCCAAAACAATGTTTGATACAAAGCCTTTTTAATGGTGATGGCCTCATTGCGTTTACTCATAAGGCCAAGATCGAACACCAGGGCAAAAAGCATGATCACTCCAAAAACTAAATAGGTTACCTGGTCAACAGACATAAAAATTAATTTGGCCCTAAAAATACAATTTCAAGGGAAAGGTTTGGCAGTCAAAGCACTTATGCAAAATCTCTTTTTCGTTTTAACTGGTACAACCAGCCAAAAAGTAATACCATCAAAACAGGGATACCTATGTTTATACCTTGCCAGAGGGTTTTTTGTTCAGTTATTTTTTGCTTATCCAATAAGCGAAGTGTAAAGTCTTTGCCTCGTGTTTCGAGTAAGCCATTGTTATTTACCAGGTAATCAAGCGCATTCAATAAAAAATCTTTATTGGCAAACTGGTAGTTTTCGTATTGCTGCATACCCATAGGTAAAACGCCCTGGCTTTGCGTTATTACGTTGGTAACCACATCTGCATCGCTTACTATAATTTGTTTGCCCGCTTTTGTAGCAGTGGGTATAAACGGCTGCGCCGAAAATTGTTGCAAACTATCTTTTAAATCATCGGTAAAACGGTTTGCATATAACGAGGTAAACTTACCTTCCAGCAATACTGCAACCGGAACATAGCTCCTGGTAAATGTCCTGATATCATCTTCTGTTTTTACACTTTGTAAACTTACGATAGCCGGCGAGCTAAGTACCCGGCTGCTGGTATCGGTTGCCAACAAAATAGTTTTTTGTATACCGGCAGATTTAACGGTGTCTATGGACGAAGGGAAGATCGTAATTACATCGTCAAGGTTTTTTGCTATTGGGTTAGTGGAGGGGGAACTTACCAGCGGGTAATAAGGAAAAGGTAATCTTTCAATTTGAGGTTGCCCACCTGATTGCCCTACCACTAATGGTTGCTTGGCACTCTTAAGATCCTGCAGCAAGTCGTTATTAATGCGTACACCGTATTTAAAAAGTTGATCATCGAGGTTAAGGTTCTTATCGAAAGCAATAAAGTCAGTTTGCACCCGAAGCAGGCTATCCATTTCTGCATATAGCTTATCAATAAACCAGATAACATTCCCCCCATGCAACACGTATTGGTCAATCTTTAGCTTTTCTATTTCGGTAAAGGGCTTCGAAGGTTTAACAATCATAAGTGCTGCTATCGTATCAGCATCAAGGCGACCAATGTTAACATCAATTACACCAAAACGGTAATTGGTACGCATGGTTTCAAACAAATCTCTTACGGTAGGGTTTAGCGGCTCGCCATTGCCTGCAGCATAGGCAACCACGGGTACTTGTTTGCGGGTAAGTTTATGGATGGCATCAGCAAACTTAAATTCAAGCAAGGCCTCGCTGTGGTTTAAGGTTGTTTCTTCGTCGGCGCCGCTTTTGCCACTCATTAAGTCAATGGGTATCTGCATGGTGTCGTTGTAACGAACAATAGCCGCAGGAAATATCCAGCGTTCGGTGGTCTCTTCGCCCTGTTTGGTAGTTACCTGGTTATTAAAAGGCTTAATACCTAACCGTGCAAGGCTATCATATATTTGGTATCGAAGTGTATCGGGCAGGCCAGCACCCGGTCTTGTAAACCGATACTGAAAATTAGTGGTACCGTATTCTTTAAACTCATTCAATAATTCTTCGCTGGCGATGCTCAGTTTTTTAAAGCCCGCACTCAGGTCGCCGGTTAAAAAAACTTCAATTTCCACTTTGCCATCCAGGTTGCTCAACAGGTTTTTGGTTGACTGGCTTAATGAGTACCGCTTTTCCCTGGTGAGATCAAACCGGTAATGCGCCAGGGATATGAGCCAGGTAATGGCCATAAATAACAGCGCAAGCCACAACCACCAAAGCTTTTGATTTAAAATTTTATTGAACACCTTTTGTATTTATTTTTTTTGTTTTTGAAGCCAGCATTGATGCTTCGATTAATCAGCCGTTGCGTCAGAAACTATATAACAGTTGGGACGGGATTATCTTCGGCTCCAGTGAAATTCCAACAGCCTTCAGTTCCTTTATAAAAAGTGAGGTAACGAGTTTTTTTTAAAATTTCATCAATAAAAGGAACATTCACCTTGTTTGCATTTCGTTCCTCGTACAAAGGAATTTTCTTTTTCGCCTTCTTAGCTAAATGAAAAATAGCCATCACATTGTTTGAATTAAGCTTTAGCATAAAAGTCATTTCTTATTAGCAGCTTTCTTAGGGGCTGCTTTTTTTTAAATTAATGTTGGTGGCAAATAGTATATAGTTGCAGTTGCGTCGCCCACTTGTGCTGTAAACCTTTATTCATCTTTTTTCCGGAACCACAAAGGCGCAAAGAGCGCAAAGAAACACAAAGGCTTTGGGTACCTTAATTCCTTAGTGTCTTAGTGGTTCAACCAGTTGAGAAAAGAACAAAAAGTACAAGTGTGCGACGCAAGAATGTTACATAGTAAATCTACAGCCGGGACCACCATTCTTTTACTTACAAAACTCCATTTACCTCTTCATCAAATTGCGCTGGGTAATCAACAAAAACAACCCAATGATTGCCAAAAAATACAGCACATCCCGTGTGTCAAGCACACCCCTGCTAATGCTACGGTAATGAAAATTGATGCCCAGCATTTCAATATAATAATCAGCGCCATTTGCAAAAACAGGCAGCTTGCTCAGCGCTTCAAATCCATTGTATAAGAGAAAGCAAACAAAGGCAGCGGTTATAAATGCTACCACGGTATTGTTGGTAAAACTGCTGCAGCAAATGCCAACCGCCGTATACACTCCGGCTAAAAAAAACAAACCAATATAACTGCCAATAGTAGCGCCAACATCCATGCCTCCTTTGGCACTTAATTGTTGCAGACAAATGGCATAAACGATGGTGGGCAATAAGGCAATGGCAACTACCAGCAAACAACCAGCATATTTACCCCAAACAATTTTTGTATTGCTTACCGGTATGGTTTGTAAAATTTCGAATGTGCCTGATTTGTATTCGTCAGCCATGCTGCGCATGGTAATAACAGGTATCAAAAAAAGCAGGATCCAGGGCGCAAGTGTAAAGTAATTATCAAGAGATGCATATCCAAAATCAAGAATGTTTGAAGCAGGGAAAACAAAGAGGAACAGTCCCATTAGAAAGAGAAATAATATGATGGCTATGTAGCCGGTGAGGCTACTAAAAAATTGCCTCCATTCTTTCATACAAATCATCCACATGCTTCAAAACTAAGATGTTTAAAGAAACAGATTTGATTATTTTATCAGATAGAAAAAAATGCTAAATTG
>JAJAYD010000159.1 GCA_026786345.1 Chitinophagaceae bacterium | reverse complement strand
GTTGGGAATCGTATCCGGTATATTGCTTATCTACTTTGTAAATGCAACCATTGCCGGCTGGTACGATGAGGCATGGAACGTTTCCACGGGGTGGAGGTGGATGTTTGGCTCAGGTATATTTCCTTCGATTATATTCTTGCTGCTATTATTCTTTGTTCCCGAAAGTCCACGCTGGCTTGTGCAAAAAGAACGGTGGGATGAAGCGAAGCTAATACTCTCAAAAATCAATGGTGCTGCCAAAGCAACTGAGGAGCTGGCAGAGATAAAAGAAGCGTTGACCATCGAAAAAAGTTCGTTTGCAGACATACTTAAACCCGGCGTAAGAAAAGCCTTGATGATTGGAATTATCTTATGCATTTTCTCGCAGGTAACCGGCATAAACGCCATCATGTATTATGCCCCTGAAATTTTTAAATCAACCGGTGATGGTTCAGGTTCAGCTTTAATGCAAACGGTGTTGGTTGGTACTATAAATGTGTTGTTCACTTTGGTAGCTATAAAGTATGTTGACCGTTGGGGCCGCAGAACCCTGTTGCTGGTAGGTTGTGCCGGTATGGCTGCCTGCCTGTTGGTAGTTGGCGGCGCTTTTTACTTTGATCTTGCAAAAGGTTATTTGGTATTGATTGCCATACTTGCTTACATCGCCTTCTTTGCTATCTCTCTTGGCCCGTTAACGTTTGTTGTGATCTCCGAAATCTTTTCAAACCGCAATCGTGGCAAAGCAATGTCTGTGTGCATCTTTTTCTTATGGATAGCCGTGTATGCAGTTTCGCAATCTTTTCCCATGCTGCTGGCTTCAATAGGCAGCGCCTACACCTTCTGGATATTTATGGTAATGGCAGTGTTTGCTTTCCTGTTCGTTTACAAACTTATTCCTGAAACAAAAGGCAAAACATTGGAAGAGATTGAAAGGTACTGGCTGCCTGAAAATTCTATAGAAAAAGCAAAACTTCCTGTTAACCAACTGGCATGAAAACGAGCAATAAAAGGGTAAAAGAATTTTATGGGCCAGGCAGCAGTGCAAACATGTTACATCGTTGCAGTTTACCCTGAGCTTGTCGAAGGGCACTCTTGTACTAAAAAAGCATTACTCAGCAATAACCAAAATTTAAAAAAAAGATCTGTAACGAAACATCATTAATAAACATACTGCCCGGCTTAATTTCTTTAATAATTATTACCTGGGGCTTCTACATTCTAATACTTAAACAATGAAAAAATTTGCCATATTCTTCAGCTTGTGTGCGTTAAGTATCTGCATGCTTCCGGCTTGTAAAAAAGATACAATAGATACCAGCCTGCCCACCATGCGGTTAACCCCTGATAGAGTATCAGGTAAAACCGGCGCACAGGTACAGGCAACCTTAACCATACATGCACCCAATGGTTTTAAGAAACTGGAAACTTCAAAAACCATCAATCTGGTTTCGGCCTTTGGTGTAACAAGTGTTACCCCTCAAGACCTGGGCGATAATAATTATCGTTATGTTTTCACCTATACCTACCAGCCCGAAGAAGTAGATAAACTGGTAGGAATCAATTTCCATTTTGAAGATGGCAAGGGTAACGTAGCAGAAAAAGATCTTACGGTAGATACGGAGGCATCGCCTACGCAAATGATCTATTCACGTACCTGGAAGCTGGTTTCAAAGCTTTGGACCACCCGCAATCCAATAGAAGAGTCGCTGCAGGAGTGTGAAAAAGATAACCGCACTAATTTTAGAAGAGACAGTACAATTATAGTAAACTACGGTGCGGTTGGCTGCACATTTGATGGCTTCAACATCTTTGACAAATGGACATTAAGCGATGATGAAAAAACGTTTACACAGATCTATCACAGCGTTTTTGATCCCCGTAAAATCACCATTGAAAAGTATGCAGTTAAGTCGCTTACGAAAGATAAAATGGTGTTGGAAATTGCGCTTGATCTTTCTGCCTTTGGCTTAAGTAATAAAGAAATGTTTTTGTATACCTATGAGGCGGCATAAACATGAAAGGTGAATGGTGAATGGTGAATAGTGAATGGTGAATAGTGAATGGTGAATTCCAAATGACGAAAATATTTTTACTTTCAACAAATTTTTAGTGGCTTTAAATTTTGAATAGTTTTCAAAGTTTAAAGCCATTTATCTTTAATAAGCAAATTCATACTTAATTTTGTTTATGCTAAAAATTGGTCTTACCGGTGGAATAGGCTCCGGCAAAACAACCGTTGCGCAAATTTTTGAAGTACTTGGTGTGCCTGTTTATTATGCTGATGATGCTGCTAAAAAACTAATGAATGAAGATGAAAATTTGAAGCAACAAATCATCAAACATTTTGGCGAAGAAAGTTATATTAACGGAATATTGAACAAACAGTATTTAGCTGCAACTGTTTTTTCAAACGCTAAGAAAACAACACTCATCAACTCTATCATTCACCCTGCAACCATTGCAGATGCAGAAAAATGGATGAATAAACAAACAACTCCTTATGCCATAAAAGAGGCAGCGCTTATATTTGAAGCAGATGCAGATAAAAAACTAGATTTGGTAATTGGTGTTTATGCAAATGAAGCCTTGCGCATAAAACGAGTGATGGAACGCAACAATATTTCTG
>JAJAYD010000158.1 GCA_026786345.1 Chitinophagaceae bacterium | reverse complement strand
GCGTTACTCAAAAGTTTTAGTCATGCATCGTTTAACAACCTACTGCCTATTATTATTTTTATGCCTCGGATTGAAAGCCATTGGGCAACCTAAAAGCCTGGGCGACTCTAACACTGTTAACCACTTACTGGAAGAAGCAAAAAAATTTCTGGTTGACGATACCGCTAAAGCAATCAGCCTTACTTTACGGGCTAAAGACATTGCAAGAAAAATAGACTACAAAAAAGGAGAAGCTTACGCCGATAAAAACCTGGGTCGTGTTTATTACATGCAGTCCCGTTTTGTTGAAACACTGGATCACTGGAACGAATCACTTAGAATTTTTCAAGAGATTAAAGACGATGTAGGAATTGCCAATTTACTCAATAACATCGGCGCTATTTATTTTGCCCAGGGTGTAGACGATAAGGCGTTGGAATATTGCCTGAAATCTTTAAAATATGCACAAAAAAGTGGCGATACCCTTCGTATTGTTTCGGCACTTACTACTATAGGCAGTGTGTATTACAACAAGAAAGATCCGGTAGCCCTCACCTATTTACTGCAGGCTTTACCCCTTTGCGAAAAATTGGTAGATAAGGATTCATATGTAATTATTGCCGGCAACATTGGCGAAATCTATTACGATAACAAGCAATTTGAAAAGGCACTTCAATATTTTCGAAATTCAATTGCTGCCGATAAAACTTTCAGTAATACCGCTTTTTCTTACAATGGTATCGGCAAGGTGTACCTGAAAGAAGGAAACCCCGGTGAAGCTTTAACCAATCATTTAAGAGCTTTGGATATTGCCGAAAAAATGGATGATAAATTGCAAATCATTCGCAGCCTGAGAGGCGTAGGAGACGTGTACACCTCCCAGAATAAAACCTCACAGGCGCTTCAGTATTACATGCGTGCAAAAACAATGGCCGAAGGCATACAGGCAAATGTTGAACTAAAAGACATCTATCAATTATTAGCCACCAGCTACAGCAAATCAAACGATTTTAATAAAGCGTACCTCTTCCAGTCTAAGTATGCCGACATTAAAGACACACTTTACAATGTGGAGACCTCCAAAAAATTAGGTAAGCTGCAGTTCGATTTTGACCTTTCTAAAAAAGAAGGCGAGATTAACTTACTGACCAAAGAAAAGTCGTTAAAAGAAACAGAGCTAAAAGCACAGAAGCAGGCCAAAACCGGTTTTGCCATCGGTCTTATTCTAATTATATTTATTGCGGTTATTATTTTTAGAAACTACCTGCAACAGTCAAAAACCAATAAAGTGCTTGACAAGCAAAAGGTAGAAATTGAACAGTTACTATTAAATATTTTGCCCACCGAAGTTGCCGGTGAACTCCAGGCAAAAGGATATTCTAAACCCCGCCATTTTGAGGATGTATCCGTACTATTTACAGATTTTAAAGGCTTTACAGCCATTGCTGACAAACTATCTCCCACCGCCGTAGTAGAGCAACTAAATGAATGTTTTATGGCCTTCGACGACATTATAGATAAGTATGGCCTGGAGAAAATAAAAACTATCGGTGATGCCTACATGTGTGCAGGAAACATTCCATCGCCAAACCCTAACCACTCTTACAAAATAATAAAAGCTGGCCTGGAGATTCTTGATTTTATAAAAGACTACAACGACCGCAGGCAGGCTGATGGTCTTGAGCCCTGGGAGATAAGAATAGGTATTCACATAGGTCCTGTTGTGGCAGGCGTAGTGGGAAAGAAAAAATATGCCTATGATATTTGGGGTGGCACTGTAAACATTGCCAGCCGTATGGAAAGTAATGGCGATCCTGGCCGGGTTAATATTTCGGCCGTTACCCACGAAATTATTAAGGACAATTTTGCCTGCAGTTACCGTGGCAAAATACAGGCAAAAAACCTGGGCGAAATAGACATGTATTTTGTAGACTACGAAATCAGTCACAAAAAAATTACACAAAAAGAAATTTCTAAATCCGAAAATGTGGTGTAGCTTTTATTGGGCAAACTTCCATTTTGTTTTATAATGCTCCGTTAATAGCTGCTTTCTTATAATAGCCCTAAACATCTCAATTGGTATTGCGTTTTCGTGCAGGTAGGCATCATGAAATTCCTTTTCAGTCATCTTTTTGGTATCCACCACCTCTTTGTACAATTGGCGCAATTGCAGGCCACCTAACATATAAGCTATCTGGTAAAGCGGACCATAACCACCCGTAAACGATCTTCTTACTTCGCCTTCGGCGCTAAATTTTTCATGACCAACTCTATCAATTAAAAAGTTGATACACTGTTGGGGTGTCCATTTTTCTAGATGATAATTCAACGAAAAAATAATTCTTGCACAGCGATGCATTCTCCAGAACAAGGCCCCCATCTTCTTTTCGGGCGTATCATTAAAATTCTTATCCCATAACAACATCTCCCAATACAAGGACCATCCTTCAATTGAAAAAGGTGTACGAAAAGCTGAACGGTATTGCTTGTAGCGCCTGTTCATAAAATATTGAAGGTTATGACCCGGTATTAATTCGTGGTATACAGTAGCATGCGAAAACGCATAATTGTTGCTTCGCATACTCATCATCCGGGTTTCAAAGTCCATTTTATCTGTAGGGTAACCTATTAAAATTGATTCGCCTCCAAGAAAAAAAGGAGCCAGTCTTTGCTGGGCTTCAGTTAACATACTCATGCGCCAAACTTCTTTGGCCAGCGGAGGTATGGTTATCATATTGTGTTGTTCAATAAATGCAATTGCCTCTTCGGCCAATGCATTTACTAATTGGGGTTGCTTGCCCGGAGCAACGTAATTCAATTTTACTTTTGCCAGGGCTTGTTTCCAGTCATCGCCAAAGCCCATTTGCCTGGAGGCTTTTTTAATTTCGTTATCGCACCAGGCAAATTCGCGGTTGGCTATTGCTACCAGTTCTTCAGCGGTGTAAGGGATCATTTCGTAATCCAGCAAATCCTGCAATGCTTTTGCTCCTATGGGATTGCCCTCAATTCCGGATCCATCGTCGCTTGCAACGGTTTGTTTGGTTCTGGCGCTTTTAACTTGCAAACTATATTGCACCAATGCCGAATCCAATTGATTGAATGGCTTTTTAACCCACCAGGTGAACAACGGATCATAGGCATCGTAAAAAGTGTAAGAAGACTGCACTCCTTTTCGAAGATTTTCGATGATGTCGGATAGTTTTGAATTTAAGGATGCCGTTAACGGTGGTTGTTTCTTGTACCAGTTTTGCAGGGAATCGATTTGATTTTTGATGGAATGAAACCGCGAAGCAACCATCATTGCATCCGGGTACGATCCCCTTCGTCTGCTGGCTTGCATAGAAATGATGCTGGTATCAAAAGGAATGTATTGATGTATTTGTTTGTAAATACTTTTTGCTTCTGATAAATCCTTTTGAGCCTTAACAATATTTCTTTTTAACAGTACAAAATCAACCTGGCTATTAGTTGACAAGTTTGTAAAAGACAAAGCTGATAAGTCTTGCAATGCCTCGCGATAATAGGTATCGAACCTGTCAAAGTATTCAGGGCTGTCTTTAAAAATGTAAACTTTATCCAGGTCTCCTATACCGGTATAATAGTTTTCAATTACCCATGAAAGATCCGTAGCAGTATTAACTTGCTTTTGAGCAAAAAGCGGCTGGCTTCCTTGTAACATCATACAAAAGGTGAGCGTTACAAACAAGGTTTTCATTAGCATTTCTATAGTTGAGGTTATACTCCAAACTGGCTTAAGTGGTGATCGTGGTGTTTATAAAACAGGTTAGTCCTTTGCTATTGGATTAAGTTTCAAAAAGATATTTAAAAAAATCATAACCTGATTTTGTTATTAAGGAGAATTTCATTTAAAGCTGACTTTTAAAAATTTATTCTTTAATCTTAAAAAAGGGATCTATAAACTTCTAACACCATGTAATATAATTTTAAGTTACAACATAGTTTCAAGCTTAGGCTTAGCAGTCTGTCAAAACCAATGTTGCCCTAAATGGTACACAACAAAAAGGCCGTCTCATACTTTACCTGAGACGGCCTTTTGTCATTTATGAGCACTCCCAATTTTTAAGGAGCAATTACAAGTTGTTTATTAACTATATCATTACCATTAATTACCTGAACCTGGTAATTGCCCGCTTTAAATTTACCTAAGTTGGGTATAGTAATGGCATTAGAGCCCTGAATGACTGCATTGTTTTTTGTCATCACAACTTTGCCGGAGGCGTCCAGTATTCTAATCATTGCTATTCCGGCAGCCCGTGATTTTAAATTAACCACAAACGAACTTTTTGCAGGATTAGGGAATATCGACAGAATGGTTTTTTGTTCTTCAACAATACCTTTATATGGATTTGCCGCCCTGGCAGATAGCTTGTAACCTGCATCTATAGTGTGATTTATTTCATTAACTCCAAGCGTTATACTAAATGGAATACCTGGATTATCGCTATCACCCTGGTTTCCTCCAACATTTACAGTTGTAGGGATATATCCGCTTATAGTTGGAAAGGTTAGCGTATAATTTCCTGGTCCCAGAGACGGAAAGTTATATATACCAACCGAAAGATCTCCAATTCTGCTCTTATCATTGGTTGTCGTTGTTCCATCAGGGAAAGTTAATAGTACGCTTATACCCGGATTAATATAGAGATCGATACCCTTATCTACGCTTTCTTGTATACCATTACCATTTACATCCTTCCATATAAAATCACCCAGGTTGCCGTTACCACATTCGGCAAGGTCAAAGGTTAAATTTCCGTTTGCATCATCTCCATCAGTTGTAGGTTCGTCATTGTAATTTAAAGTAATGGCATTTGTAAATAGAGTAGTAGTACCGGAAGTATTATTAAAAATCAATTTATTTTTATTATCGACATTGTTATCAGGAATAGGATCAAAACCTGGCGTAGGCCCGTAACCCGGAATTATGGGTAACGATGCTATGTAACGGCCTGGTGCAAGATTTGTAAACAAATAATTACCAGTAGAGCTGGTTGTATTTGTTTGTATAGCGGCTCCATCGGGTAAATTATCACTATTGTTATCTGTATATAAACTTACAGTCACACCAGGTATCACATTCTCGTTCAAATCTCTAACTCCATTACCATTCCTATCATTAAATACCAGGTTTCCCAGGCGTAATGTAGGTGAGGATTGTCTAAAGCAAATATCATCAAGACCTAAAAAATGGCTTGGACCAACGTGTGCATTGGGGTCTGCTATAGCCAAATTTATTGATGTAACGCCGGCCGGTACCCTGTAACTTCCACATAATTGAACCCAACCATACACCGCAGTTTTACTGGCGATAACCACCCCATTCACTATCAGGTTTATTGCAAAGCCATTAACGGGATCCGTTTTTATATTGGCTATCCAGGCACAAAACTGGTAAGTAGCTCCCGGAACAACACTAACAGTTTTATACCATATGCGTTCTCCCTTTGCGGAACGTGTATGACTGACCATCAAATAGTCGCCTGAATGCGGATTAAGAGTTAGGTATCCACCTCCGCCAGCGCTTTTAGCTGTTTTTACAATTTCGTAGTTGCCATTTCGGGGCATTCCATACGAATAATCGGTACCGGCTGTGGTTGACGAGAAACTTGATGCTTCAAAGCCACCGTAATAACCAGTGCTGTTAGTTAATAAATTATCGGAGCAACTCTGTGCATAAGAAGCATACATAGCTGCCTGAAACAAAAGCAGGAATAAGGTTTTGGCAAAAATTTTCATACAGGTAAATTTTAATTTATAAGCAGATTTTATGAGAAAAAAATAAATAATGATATATTAACCCCCTTGTTATAACCCCTTACAAAATGCATAGAGCACCCTGTAATTAACCATCAGCCTGAACGGACACTTACTTATAGGTATGCAAAAACACCTTTGGGTAAGAATTAATTTTAAAACTTTTTAAAAAAACGAATAGTAAATGATATAACAATGTAATAGCAAGCAAAAAGCATAATGTGCTTGTATATTACAATTACCGGAAAATCTTTGAGGAATTCAATAGAAAAAGGATGAAGAACATGTGTGATATTAAGTTGCAAACAGATCTAAACCACAACTTAAGATTTTAGACAGAACATAATATTACAAACTTTTATTTTAAAAAACAATTAAAAAATTATTTAAAAAAATATTTTCATTTGCTAATTCACCTGAAGCTTTTTTTAAGAAAACTTCGCGTTCAATAAACACCATTTGAAGCTCAATGTCTCCTACATAAATTTCTTCAACACGACTGCATACAGGTGCATTATCTGCAACTAAAACCAAACTTGAATTAATTACTTAAAAGAATTTTTATAAAGTACTGAGCCATTACCACAGTCAAAAGTTGCATACAATTTCTATTAGGAACTCTATAGCATTTCATTTATAAAACCGTTGGCAGGATAAGGAATGGATTTGGCAAATTGTATCTGCTAAAGACGTGTTTTTTGTACAATATAAAATGGAAAATAATGCTGCTACAGGGGCCCTGTAAAAAAAGCAGTGTAAATCTCTTTAGCCCGGGTTTGTTACTGAATAAAAATTCTTTTTTCAACCCTATTCATGTGTAGTTTGAACCCGACCGGATTTGAACCAATGACCCCTTTCGTGTCAGGGAGGTACGCTAATCAACTGAGCTACGGATACTGGCATGTTCTAACTAACGTGTTTTGTACACTTCAAATCCTCCTCTTATTTGACCAGTATGTGCCAACGGCAATGTTGGTTTCTAATTTATCGGATAAGTGTAATGTTCCCTTTTATATTGAAGATTTCGCTGTTGTCGCAAACCACGTCAAGGTTATACATGTATACATCAGGACCAACCATTGTACCGTTAAAAGTACCATCCCAACCGGCCTGCGCATCATTAATATCGAAGTTGTTTTTTTGAAAAATAACAGCACCCCACCTATTAAATACCGTAAACGATTTTATATGTGCCACTCCCTTTCCCCGCGGAAAAAACAGGTCATTCATACCATCGTTGTTGGGAGAAAACGTGTTGGGAACAAACACATTGGCATTGTTGCAAATAACGGTAACGGTTACCTGGTCCCTGCTTTTACAACCCCCCTGGTTTGTGGCTTCAACAGTATACGTAGTAGTATTACGGGGACCAGCTATAGGTTCAGCACAGTTGGTGCAGCTAAGCCCTGCATACGGGATCCATTTCCACCTGTTAACATCGCTTGAACTGGTAGAATGCAACGGCACTTTCGACCCAATGTTTAGAGTAACATTTTCTTCTGTAACATTAACCCTGGGTATCGGGTATACACTTACCGTTACGAAGCCGGTATCAACAAAACAATTCTGACTATCGGTAGCCACCACCTGGTATGTAGTGGTTTGTAAAGGTGTAGCAACCGGGTTGGCTATGGCCGCATTATTTAATCCCTGCGAAGGTGTCCAGGTAAAACGGTCGGTGCCCGCAGCAGACAATACTACCGATCTACCTATACAAAGAGTATCGAAACGCCGGGTGGTTATTTTAAATGGCTTAATAATATCAATATTGATTGTATCGGTATTGCGGCATCCATCCCGCGATGTACCCACCAAACTATAGCCCGTTTTACCTGTAGGCTTAGCTACAGAATTGGTGCAGTTTGTACAACTTAAAGTAGCATTTGCAGTCCACACATACTGTTCTGCACCCGTAGGGCGTAGCGTTATGCCTGTCTGCAAACAAATGGTGGTATCGTTGCCGGCGTTAACAACGGGTAATGCATTTACCTGTAGGGGAAAGTTTAGCAACGCAGTACATCCGCTGCTATTGGTTGCCAAAGCCGTAACCGTCTGCACACCCGGTGCACTAAAAACCTGTGCGCCTGGATTTTGCACGTTTACCGTACGACTATTACCAAACACCCAATTCCAGTTAATAGCTGAGGTGTCTGGTGCTGAAAGCAACCCTCTAAATAAGATAGGCTCGTTAATGCATACGCTGTTTTTTGCCTGAATAGAAATTGCCGGACTTTGAACTACCCTAAGCATTGCAGGTAGACTTACAGTATCGCTGCACCCTTTTGTTGTCTCCAGCTTCAGGCTTACCCTGTAATTACCCGGCCGGGTATAGGTATGTTGCGGTTCCGATGTGGTGGTTTCAATTATTCCGTCTCCGTAATTCCAGGTATACTTTTCAACTTCATCATACAATACCTGGCTTGAATCGGCGAAATACACAGTGGCCGAATCGCAATACAGCATTTCTACGGTGGCAAGTTTTGCATCAACAGAAATTATTGAAATGGTATCTTTTCCAACGATAGGTACCTGGCAGCCGGACTGGTCTACCAACAACAATTTGGGTACATACTTGCCGGGATCGTTATAATTATAGGAAATTAAAGAGTCTGTTGTTTTAAAAGTATTTCCATTTCCATAATCCCAAATTAAAAACGTTCTGCTTGATGACTTAGCCTGGAAGTTAACTTTTCCGCTATTGCATATATCTTTTGGATCGTATTTAAAATCGCCTGTCGGGCCTTTTAAAACAATATTTTGATAGGCAGTGTCTGAGCAACCTCCGTATCCGTTTGCTATTAAAGTTAACCGGTAAATGCCTGGAATAATATAGTAATGCAACGGGGCTTCCAAATTCGAAAAACCCCCATCATCAAAATTCCAACGCAGAAATGAATAATTAGCTGACTGGTTTTTTAAGGCCACCTTAAACGGGGGACACGAGCTTGCAGTATCGCTTATGTTGAAGGTAGCACGTACATTGGCAATTGTAACGCCCATAGGCTTATACATTACATCGCGACAGCCAAATGTATCGGTAATCGCCAAAGAAATATTGTACGATCCCTGACTGCTATACTGGTGATTAACTTGTGGTGATCGGGCAGTTTGTCCATCGCCAAAGTTCCATGCATATTGCAAGCCTATGCCTTTGCTTTCATTGCTGAAGGTGATAGCACTTCCTGTACAAATTGTTGAGTCTGATATTTTGAAAGAAGCAACCGGGTTCGTTATTAAAACCGTGGTGGTTGCCTTAGTACTGTCTGTGCAGCCCCTGCTGTCGGTTACAGTAAGCACTGGCATATATAGGCCAATGCTACTGTAATTATGATTTACCTGTCCTAAACCCTGGTTAGATACGGTGCCATCGTCAAAATTCCAGCTTCGGCTAACAATAGTATAGCCTTTAAAGGCTGAAGAACTATCTGAAAAAACAAGTGGGGTATTAAGACAGGTACCACCCGCTGCAGCGAAACGGGCGGTAGGACCATATACTTTTACGGGTAGTGATGTAGTGGCAGAATCCATGCACCCATTTAAATCAGTAACAATAAGTTGAGGTTGGTAAAAAGCAGCATTTGTATACGTATAATCAACTACCGATTTTGCTGTGGTTACATTTTCTCCATCGCCAAAACGCCATTGGTACGACTGTATATAATTCTCGTTGGTAACCACCGCCGTAAACTGCATGTTTGTGTTCTTGCAAATTTCCGTTGCTGCTACCTTTATTTGCGGCGTTTCGTTTATGACAGTTATCAGCTCAGAAAAAGTTTGCCTGCAAGCTCCATTTGTTACTTCAAGCATCACTTTGTAATTACCCGAAGCTTTAAATGGATGAATCGGGTTGGCTTCAACTGATTTTGTACCATCTCCAAAATCCCAGCGCCATGCCGCCGCTCCGGTTGACTGATCTTTAAAGTTTATTACCCCCGGCGCTTTACAATCAAACTCCTTCGAAAATTTAGCCACGGGAGGAGTTATATGAATTAAGTTGGATAGCTGTACCGAGTCTGCACAAGCATCTTTACGTACTATAAGGCTAACGGAGAAATGACCACTATCTAAATATTGATGAATTGGGTTGCGCTGGTCGGATGTTGTTCCATCACCAAAATCCCAAAGCCAGCTGGTCATCTCGCCTAAAGAGGTATTGTTAAAACTAATGTCCTGCTGTGCACAACCTACGGTTGGTTGTGCGGTAAACAATGCTTTAGGTCTGGTGTTTAATACCACTGCATTCGGCAAAGTATAAGTACCCACACATCCATTTATGGTTTTTACTGTCAGGCTGACTGTATAGGCCCCCGTATTGTTATACTTGTGCGAGGGGGTTGCCTGTGTAGAAGAAGACCCATCGCCAAAGTTCCATAAATAAGAAGCTATTGGTTCGGGTATTTTTATATTGGCAACAAAAGGCACAGTAGCAGGCGCACAGTTGTTAAAGGGGAGTTGTTTAATGCTTTCGATGGCGGGCGGACCAATGTAGACCAATCCCTTTTTGGTCAATGTATCTGTACAGCCGTTACCGGCAGTAACCGTAACAGACACATCATAGGAGCCTGGTTTTGTAAAAGTATGGGTAGGGTTTGGCAGCGTTGAGGAACTTGAATCGTCGAATTTCCACAGGTAAGATTGCATATTTTGCGTTGTACTGTTGAAAGTAACAGACAATGGCGCCGAACATGCGGTGGTAGGTTTATTTTCGGAAAAACCAGCAGATGGCCCGCCTACAACGGTTATCGATTTCTCCAGCGTGTCATTGCATGTGTTATAAATATTAACCAGTTTAACTGTATAAGTTTTTGCTGTCGCGAAGGATTTCAGCGGGTCCATATCGGTGCTTCCGGTTCCATCGCCAAAGCTCCATAACGATTGTACGGGCAAGGGTACAGACTGATTGGTGAACGTAACGGGTTCTTTCCGGCAGACAGAATCGGTAAATGAAAACTGAGGATTGCCCGTACCGATAACTACTGCGCTTTGCCTGGTAAAGGTGTCGGTACAACCTGCTACATTAGCTACAGCAAGGGTTACGGTAAACGTTCCCCTTTTACCAAACCTGTGTTGCGGGTTACTGGTGGTTGCATTAGTACCGTCGCCAAAATCCCAAAAGTATGTGCTAATCCGGCTACCGGTAGAACTATCGGTAAACTGGGTAGTTGCAGGCAGGCTGCAAAAGAAGGTATCCGTTATACCAAATTTGGCGGTAACCCCTTCCTTTACCTCTATGTACGATGGCCTTCCTTTAACCTGGCTGCAACCGTAAGAATTTGTTACCCGAAGTAAAACTGTAAAATTTCCGGCTACCCCGTAGGTGTGCTCACCGTTTCTGTCTTTAGAAAAATTGCCGTCACCATAATCCCACTCCACGGCTGCAACCGAGCCCGACACCGGGTCTGACAAATCCTTGAAGCGGGCTGTGAACGGAACACAACCAACCGTATCGGTTGTAGCTATAAAATTTACATTCGGAACACCATACGCCGTTAAATATTGCTGCCTGGTAATTGTTTTACTACCACTTTCGTTGGTTACCGTAAGGCTGATGGTATACTTACCTGGTTCAAAATAAAAGGTTGTAGGATGTTGGCTGGTGGAGGTTATACCGTTGCCCAAATCCCAAAACCATTTGGTAGGCGTGCCTGTTGACAGGTCGTGAAACTGGACAATGAGTGGAGTACACCCGGCGGACGTATCGGCTTTAAAATCGGGGGATAATTGTGCATCGCACCTAACAGAGGCGAGAAAAATCATCATAAAGGTTGAAAACAGAAATACCCAAATCGACCTGACCGATCTGGCATTTGTATCCTTAATCGAAGCCCATTTCTCAGTCTCGCCTAACATTGTTTTTTTCAAACGTCTATATTTCGTCTACCATTATTAATAAGATGCCACCTTGCAGAAAATTATGTTCACAAATCATTATTTATGTTTGATACAAGCTGCCGCTACTGTGAGGGATTAATGTAGAATATTGGGTTATTATTAGTTCAATTTCCAGGTAATCGTATGAAAAAAGAATGATTGTATTAACACAAACAGCGATGACTTTGCAACGCATAATCTTTATCCCTGGTGTAATATGTAAAAAACCAGGCCACCAGGCGTAAGTATAGTGTTGTTGGAATACTTTGTTTTTTGATTAAAAATCAAGAGTAATTGTTGCAATGGAGAAATATTAGATAGCGAATTATTTTCTACACACTTACTGCCCAGGCGGTATTATCCGTTGCACGGCGGAATGTTGTGATACCTGTTTTGACCCTTTTGAGACACCAAACGAAATTGAAGCGCTAGCAGGGAATACAAATTAAAGGTCACCCACTTATCAAAGGGTCTTTGTAGCAGAGAAGGTAACAGTCTTTGCTGTTATTACTGGTGTTGTAGAATAAAAGGTTATCCTAATACGGTCCTTTTTTTAACTGACAATGTGAACCTGTAAAAGAAAAAAATTTCAGGCCTGTGATTTTGTTTTGTAATGGCTATTGGAGTTACTATACACCAAACTGGTTCAGGTGGTGATCGAGGTGTTTATAAAACATGTTAGTCCATTCCTGTTGTGCAAGTTTTCCAAACGAGTAAGACTCCTTACCGTTGAAATGGGCAGCACCCAACTGTTGGGTCTTCCTAATGTATGCTATCAGCGTGGACTTTTCTTTTTCAAACTCCTTTTCGTCTTTAATTAAAAACGAAGGAGCCGTTCTAAGGTTATGCCCATAGGGCTTTTCGCCAACCACTTTATTTTTCACCAATAATTTTAAAATAAATTTCATAAAAGCATTAGGCTTCGGGTGATTGTTGTCGTAAACCATTTCATAGGTTACATTACAGTGCGCCAACATTTGAGAAACACTCATTTTGCCCCATAATGGTTTGGTGTCGGTAGTTAAGCGGTTGGTGCGGTCAATAATCTCATTGACTACAGACAAATCAAAAATATTTTTAATCATGGTAAAGGGTTTAGTCGCGTCGGCTTTTTAAAAAGGAGAAGTTATTGTATTAGCACAAGCAAATCAACATGCAACATTAGTATTTGGGTTATAAAGCCAGCTTTTATTTTGGTTCACGAAGATTTCCAAAAAGCAAATGTTGATATGATGATCAACCTAATTCGCTGCATTAAAATTATCCGCAAATTTAATTCGCAGTTGCTTTACTCGTGAAAAATGTCAACTTTTATCAGCGCTTACCACTACTAAATCTCCTTACCATGCAAACTTTTATCGATCTTCATTGCCATCCTTCTATTAAACCCTACGGCCAAAGCTTTAAAAGCAGTCCGGTGGGGCAAAACTCCACTAACCGAAAACAAAGAAACAGCATTTGGTTTTACGATTCTCCAGGCACGCTTGAAAAAGGCTTGCAATCGCTGGCTGGCATTTGTAAGTTTACGCAGTCCGATTGTACTACACTTACCTATGCCAAAACACGCATTGCATGCGCATCGCTTTACCCGGTTGAAAAAGGTTTTTTCAACAACAAATTAGGCACCCAGTTAAAAAGTGACCTTAGTAACAACTTTATAACCTGCGTAAGTAAAGCCCGGGTTGATTATGTGCAGGGTATTACCAACTACTTTGAAGACCTGGAACGGGAAATGGCATTTTACAAACAGCTTGATGGTGTAGTAGTTCAAACCGAGGTTGGCAATTGCACCTATCGCCTTGCTCACAATTTCCAGGAAATTGAGCAGCACCTTGCTGCGGAAAATCCAGACGATCACACCGTCTTTTTTATTATGACCATTGAAGGCATGCACGCCCTCCATACTCACTACGATCTTAATAAGGATGCTGATGAAACGGCCATCCTGCAAAACGTGGCTATGTTAAAAAATTGGCAGCCACGACCATTATTTGTAACACCCGCTCATCATTTTTATAACCAGTTGTGTGGTCATGCACGTAGCTTGTTTGGTATTGTAAGCAATGTGTCGGACCAAAGCATGGGGCTTGATAAAGGCATTACACTATTGGGTGAAAAAGTTATTAAACAACTGCTCGACAATACCAATGGCCAACGCATTTATATTGATATAAAACACATGAGCGTTACCAGCCGTAGCGAGTATTTTAAAATATTGGAGTCGGAATTTACCTCGGAACAGATACCGGTGATTGTAAGCCATGGTGCTGCCAATGGTCTCCGTTCAGCAAAAGAACCAGTGCAGGATAATATGGACACAGCGCCGAGGTTGTTGGATAGGGACATTAATTTTTACGACAATGAAATTTTGATTGTTGCAAAAACAAAAGGCATTTTTGGTTTGCAATTGGACGAAAGAAGAATTGCCAGCCAGGCTACACTTAAGAATACAAAGCATGCTTTCTTTTTAAATAAGATAAGGCATTACCGTGCCGCGTTGTTATGGAACCAGGTGCAGCATATTGCCGAACTGCTTGACAGCAATAACCTGTTTGCATGGGACTGCATAGCTATAGGCAGTGACTTTGATGGCATTATCGATCCACTGAATGGGTTTTTGACAGCCGAAGCTTTGGAGCAATTGCAGGATTATCTTGAGCGATATGCATTCAACTACATGGATGGGATTGGTAAAACAAGGCTTAAGACTTTTAACCAGCTGAGCGCTGCTGAAATTGTTAACCGTATTTTCTCAACCAATGCTATGGACTTTTTTAGGCGATGGTTTATTTAACTCCTAATTTTTTGTGGCGGCGTTTTGCGTAAACACCCTTATAAAATTTTGACCCAGTATCTTTCTAATATCCTTTTTGTTATACCCTCTTGCCAAAAGCTCTTTTGTAATAAGCGGCATAGTGGTAACATCGTTTAGCTGCTGCGGCGGTGAGGGTATACCATCAAAGTCGGAACCCAATCCCACATGATCAATACCTGCCAGCTTCACTATATAATCTATGTGATCGATCAGTAACGATAATGGTGCTTTTAAGGCGTCAACTTCGCTGGCATATTTCTCAGCTAGTTTATTGTCGGCAAAGTAAGGTTCGGGGTTTAGCTTCAATAAACTGTCTCTTTCGGCTGTATGTGCCAACAGAAAGGTTTTGTTTTTTTGCTGATAATTGCTGTCTAAAAACAAGGAGAAAAAGTTTACCTGTATCACACCTTTGTTTTTTGCTACGGCTAGTATCTGGTCGTCTTTGAGATTGCGAAAAACCGGGCAAAGTTTATAAACACAACTATGTGATACAATCACAGGCTTTGTTGTTTCTGCAATAGCATCTCTAAAAGTGGCTTCACCTACATGCGACAGGTCTACCATCATTCCCAGTTTATTCATTCGGCGTACAATAGCCTTTCCTGCATAGCTTAATCCCTTTGGTTGTAGTTGCAGGGTGTCCAACGTTTCATACATTGCCGAGGTTGCCCAAGGTGTAGAGTTGTTCCATGTCAAGGTCATGTACCGGGCGCCACGCCTGAACAATGAGTCAAGTTTTTCAACATCGTTTTCTATCATATGTCCGCCTTCAACTCCTATCATTGCTGCCAGCTTATGTTGAGATACTGCCCTGGCTAAATCATCGGGCGTTCTAATAATGGCCATCTTGCTGGTGTTCCTGCCGGCTACTGCATACAGTGTATCAATTTGCCTGTTGGCATAAGCAAAGGGATTTTTTTGCAAACCATCGCACCAGATGGAAAACACCTGTACGTCTATACCGCCTTCAGCCAGGCGTTGAAGATCGGAGTGGGTTATGCCTTTTAAATCCTGATCGAAACTGACACCTTTTTCGAAGGCAGCTGTAATAATATCATTATGACTGTCTACAACTATACTTTGCATGTGGAGTTTTCTGTATTGCTGGCCATAGCTGTTAAAAACAATATTCAGTAATATTAAGAGTATCAAAATTTGTTTCATGCTTAAATATAATTTGTAAAAAATAAACCCCGTACAATTTACTGCCGGGGGTTGTTTCAGTCTTTTAAACGCGATGACCCACGTTATCCCCCTTAGTTTAATAACCTTACGATTATTCTGTACAACAAGGGAACTATTGTAGTTATGGCTGATATATTTATTTCACTGGTTAATTTCTGCGCAGTTTCTTAAATAAAACTTCGCATGTTTTTAATGATTTGCGTTTTCCTAAGGGCTATTGTTCTATATTCAAGAATAAAGCAATTCAATTACCATTCACAATTTCTTACATTTAATACCGTTACAATCATGAATTTTTTAACCAGCGAAAATCGAATACAAAGTCATCTGCTTTCTCAATAAAATAATTTAAACTTCATACCCTAATACTTTTTTACCCGATAACTTTTAAACGCATAAACTATAGTACATGTCTACTTTTAAAAATTCGTTGTTATTGCCTGCTTTTGCAACCCTGGCAATAAATGCCGGAGCCCAAACCATTGCAAGTTTTACCCCGGTAACCCCGGCAGCTCAAACCCAAAATTTTGTAATTCCATCCACACATACCTTTCAGCAAATCATACGCAATGGCACTGCACTTACTTTGGGTGGAGCCATGGGAGCTAATGCTGATTTTACCGGTTATGTACCTATTGCCGGCAGTAGTACCAATGGTTTCCTGTCAATTAGCAGCGAAACTGCTCCTGCTGAAATTGCCGTGCTATCAATAACATTTAACCCACTTAGCAAATTATGGGCAATCAACAATAGCGGCAAAGTATCGTTGCCCAGTAACGAAATAGGTTTATGTGCTGCGTTTTGCTCGGGCACCGTAACGCCACGCAACACCATTATGGTTTGCGAAGAAGTAACCAACAGTGTTGATATTAATGCTGATGGTTATGAAGATTTGGGCTGGATTGTTGAGATTGACCCGGCAACGCGAACCGTTATTAACCAGGATGGTATTGGGGGAGCAGATAAATTATGGGCAATGGGTAGGCAAACACATGAGAATGTAACCATAGCAGCCGACCAAACCGTTGCTTATTGGGGGGCTGATAATACCACCAATGGGTTTCTTTACAAATTTGTACCTGCTGTACCCGGCAATTTTAGTGCAGGTAACCTGTATGTGTTGGAAACAACGGGCCTCGGTACCGGTACCTGGAAACAGGTTAGCAACACCACTAAAGCAGAACGAAATAATACCATATCGGCAAGTGTTACTGCCGGTGCATACAATTTTAACCGCATTGAAGATGTGGAGCTGGGACCTGATGGTAAATTATATCTTACCAGCACTGCAACAGGCAGGATATTTAGACTAACTGATGCCGGCACAACTGTAAGTAACCTGGAAGTATTTGTAGACAAAACCTTGTTTGATGTAGGCGGAACCCCGGTGCAGTTTGAATGGCCCGATAACCTTGCCTTTGATGGCGAAGGTAATTTATGGGTATTACAGGACGGCGGTCAAAATCATATTTGGGTTGTGGACCCAACCCATACTGCCGCCAGCCCGGCCATAAGAGTTTTTGCAAACACACCAACGGGTTCTGAACCTACAGGTATCACCTTTAGCCCCGATTTTAATTTTCTGTTTATTTCTTTGCAACACCCCAGTGGCTCAAACAGCACACCACAAGCCGATGCTACGGGCAGCGATGTTGTTTTTAGTACACACACAACCCTGGTGATTGCACGTAAAGAAAATCTTGGAAATGGTTCTGTATTGCCTCTTAAGTTTGTTGACCTTCAGGTAAAAAACAACAGCAACAGCATTACACTTAACTGGAGTGTAACAGGCCAAACATTGCCTGCAACCTATGTGGTTGAAAGATCGGTCGACGGAGTTCAATTCAGTCAGATTGGTATTGTATCAACCCAGACAGATCCACGCAATTCATTGTTAACTTTCACTGATAAGGCATTGCCACCGGCTACTACCGGCTACTACCGTATAAAAGCCTGCGATGCCAACAGCCAATGTTTGTATAGCGAGGTAAAAAGCGCCAGGATCCATACAGCTAATAGCTGGATTAAGATTTATCCAACACCTGTAAAAGACAATTTGCAGGTAACGTTAAACCAGGCATTTACAGGTAATGTAGCCATCAAAATTTTTAATGCTGAAGGCAGGCAAGTATACCAGTTGAATAATAAATACTTTGGTGCAGGTGATAAGCTTTCTATACCTGTAACGGGTTTAAGCAACGGATCATATACCCTGCAGGTTAACTATAACGGCTTAACGCGGTCAGAACAATTCATAAAGAATTAGCATCGATAATAACTTTAAAAGGGTGCCTGCTTTTACGTAACCCCGATACCTGTAAGACTTGAACGTTTTACAGGTATTTTATTTTGTTACCAGGCTTGCACGAAATATTGTAAACAGATTTTCTTTACCAGGCTTCGGTGGGTTTTGATAATGAATGATGATATAATAATGATCTGCACTTACAAACAACATATTGACGGCTTCCAAACTGGCCGCCTGCACACTCCACAGCTGCGGTTTTTCTTTAGGCCCATGAGGAATTTTTATATCAGTTGAAGTCGCTTTGGTGTACAAAAAAACCGGCCCCGATTGAGACCGGTTTGTAAGTTTAAAAACCAATGACTTATAATTTGGTCACGGTGTATTTACCTGTAATAAAGTTTACGTTGATTTTGTAACTACCAGTAGTTGCTATGGGTATTGCATCAGGATCGCCACCGCTGCCATAGTTTGCACCAAGTGTACCACCGGTGGCTGAATTACCACCAAACTGTGGTGCCCAGTTACCATTGTTGGATAAGAACTTAAGGTAACCACCAGCTTTTAGGCTGGTTGTAATATCGAACACACCATTTGTAACTCCCGTAAATTCCTGGTCAGATGGTGGCGAATTTGTCCAGCTTGAGTTGGTAGCATCGCCGGTGGTAAACAATGTTTCAGGTAATGGATTAGCTACTTTAGTTTGCTTGAAATTTCCTGTCTGAAAATCAAGCTCCAGTCTATACCAACCTTCACCATCCTTTACATTAGCAGGAAAATCATCACCCAATTTAAAACCAAAGCCACCGCCATTGGCAAGACCCACAGCATTCTTATCTGCTACAGCATATTTATCATCCCAATTGCCAGCTTGTCGTAATATTAAAAAATTACCTCCACCACTCAGGTGAAAAATACCGGCCCATTTTGTTTCTTCAATGCGGGTAAGTTCTCTTACAGCGGGCATTGGGTCGGGGTTAGTCCAATCAAAATCGGTAGCATTGCCGGTAATAAATAACCTGCCCGTTGTAGGCAAGGGCACCTTTGGAGGTACTTTATAAGGCGTTGCTTTCAGCTTGATGGTATTACCTACCATCCGCTCGTTATTGTTGTTATATGATGAGGTCAAACGAACATCAACATCGTACGCAGTGCCAAAGTTGAAACCGAATCCCAATAAGATGTTATTGAAATCTTTTGCAAGGAAAGTGGTGCTTTTTGTACCAATCAAAACCTTTGAAACTGCTTTTGAAAAATTGCGTCCCGCCGAATCAATCTCAATAGTATACTTAACCCTGGCAGTATCCGTTGCATATGCAGGATCCGTCCACGAGAAAGTTATAACCGGCTTTAAAGAGTCAGAAGCCGGCGGAGCAACAGCCGTAGTTGAAGCGCTTAAAACCGGTGCAACGCCATTATTATACAAAGGCAGGTCAGCTACCTTTTCGCAGGCTGTAAAACCCAAAACAGCAACTGCCATCAACCATAATTTATTTAGTTTCATATAAATCGTTATTTATAATTATTGCAAAACAACAGAGTATTTGCCAGTTTGAAAATCGACGGTAATCTTATAAGTACCAGAACCTGCCGGGGCCAATAAGTCGCCACCACCATTTTTAAAATCATCGCTGTTTACATTATTGGTATTGTTGGCGCCCGTGCCACCATACTTTACATCCCAGCTACCATTTTTAGGAAGCAACAGGTATGAGCCACCGCCAACAAGAGGCAAGGTTAGTTCAAACTTGGTAGGAGCTAATTTTTTAAAAGTTTGTTTACCTGCATTAGCAACTGGATTATCCCAGCTACCGGCAGCACTGCCCACAATGAACAATTCGCCTGTTGCAGGAGGATCAACTTTAGGTGGTATTGCATAAGGTGTTGCCTTTAGCTTTACAACATTAGAATATAGAATGCCGGCATCTTTACCCAATAAAGATTTAATCCTGATTTCCACGTTATGTTGCATACCCGGATTCAATTCCAATGTGTTCAACAGGTAATCGTTTAACTCAGCCTGCACAAATGTGTAGCTAAGATCTTTACTAATACTCAGCGATTTCTTTTTAGGATTGGTGAAGTTTGAACCGGTTGTATCGATCTGTATTTCGTATGATACATCCTGCGACCTGACACCAGTTGTAAAGGCATAATTCGGATTGGTCCACGAAATTTTTGTGGCCTGGTTGTCTTTGGTGGCAAATGCCAACGGGACAGTGGTGGCGGCGGACGATGTTAGCACCGGTGCAGTGCCTCCTTCAAAATAGATCCTATTTTCATCCTTCTCGCAAGACCAAAAAGCTGTCATCAACAAGGTTGACAAGAGCATTAAAGTTGATATTTTTTTCATGTTACTAAAATTTTCAGTTGACTTAAAAACCCGGATTTTGAGTAAGTTTTGGATTGGCTGTTATGTTAGCCGATGGTATTGGAAACAAGCTGTATTTAGCATCTACAGCAGTTCCCGATGCTACACCACCCTTCCATGGCCACAGGTAAGTAGCTGTGGTAAGCTGGTTATAGCGGATTAAGTCTGTACGTCTGTGACCTTCCCAATACAGCTCTCTTGCTCTTTCATCTAACACCGTTTGCAGGTTTAGGTCTGAGGGTAACAATTTGTAATTATTGCCGGCCGGACTACCAAAACCTCTGAACCTTATTTTATTAATGTTATCGAGCGCTGTGGTTTGATCTCCACCTGTACCACCTCTTAAAACGGCTTCAGCGTAAATCAAATATATTTCCGGCAAGCGGAAGATGGGGAAATCGATGTCTGCAAAATCTTTGTTTACATCGGAAACGAGACCACCATCGCTGCGAAGATTCTTCCATTTATTTACATGCAAACCATTATCAAAAACTGACAGGTCGCCAATGGCAATTTGAGAAGCACTGATGCCATACTTAGAGGTGGTAAACATGGCTCGTTTATCGCTTGAACCCGATAAATCAGAAAATTTATCAGCCAGGCCTTTGGTAGCACGATAACCGTACCATCCCCCACCTACTCCATACTCGCTATGGTCATCGCCGGCTGCAGCGTGAACAAAAAAAGTAGTATTGCCATACGATTGGGTACGCAAACCATCGCAGTTAACCGCAAAAATAAATTCGTTCTTCTGTTTGTCGTTATCAGCCATAAAAAGCTGACGATAATT
Organism: Chitinophagaceae bacterium; assembly: GCA_026786345.1. Classification (GTDB taxonomy): domain Bacteria; phylum Bacteroidota; class Bacteroidia; order Chitinophagales; family Chitinophagaceae; genus Segetibacter. The sequence goes on along the minus strand of JAJAYD010000158.1, from coordinate 12,161 downwards.
GTTGCTTAAAGTATAACCTGCACCTATCACTTTCTTTGAATAGGTGATTGCCTGTGTATACATATCCTTACCGGCATATACTTTGGCATTCAGGTACAACCTTGCCAATAATGCCCATGCAGCACCCTGGTCAACACGGCCGTATTCAATGGTTTTTGCAGGCGCCATTTCACCTTCTATAGCAAGCAATTCTTTTTCTATGTAATCGAATAGAGCTGTCCTTTGAATTTCGGAAGGCAGGTCAGTTCCAATTTTATTTTCCTCGGTAATGAAAGTTGATTTACCAAACAGGTCCATCATTACCCAATAATTAAATGCACGTAAAAAACGTACTTCACTTCTTGTTTTTTGAATTTCGGTAGCCTCGGCACCGCTTAATCCCCTGCCAGCTACTTTCTCATTTGTAGATTCACGCAGGTACTCGTTAGCAATGGTAATGTTATAGATAGGACGTGCATACATACCTAACAAAAAAGGATCCGAACTGGTCCAGCTAAGGTTGTGAAAATCTTTAATCGTCTGGTCGTTCCAGGATACCACTGCCTCATCGGTTGGTAACTCCTGGCAATTAAAGAACCCACGTATAAAAGGAGATTGAGAACCTTCGTCCAAACCCTGGATATCAGAATTACCTGCAGGACCTGCATTACCGGTTGTGGCCAAACCGCCATATATTTTGGCCAAAACATTCTTGTATCCTGCTGCGGTACTAAAGGTTGAGGCAGAGGTTAGATCGTTTTGCGGAAACAGATCCAGTTTTTTGGCACAGGATGTAGCAATGGTAACGGCTACACCGGCAATAATCAGATTTTTTATAATACTACTTTTCATAAATGCAATAGTTAGAAATTAGAAATCAAGGTTAACGCCTGCTGAAAAAATTCTCGGACGGGGATAGATATTTCCATCAACACCAGCATCGCTTGAATTTTCAGGATCCAACCCTTTATATTTTGTAATTACAAAAACGTTTTGAGCGGTTGCCGTAAGCCTCATGTTAGCTTTTTTGTTAAACACGCTGCCAACATTGTAAGCAAAGTTGATGTTGTCTAAACGGAAGAAAGAAGCATTTTCAATGTAATAATCAGACAGCATCTGGTTATTGTTGAAGTTGGTAGCTAAAAAGTTTGTACTGGCATTTCCAATAAAGTTCAGTGGGTTTTTAATGGCCCTGATCACGCCGCTTCCTGAATTAAAGTTGTTATACAGGTAGTTACCAAACGAACCATGACCTGCTAATCCAAGAGAAAAGTCTTTATACGATACTTGAGTGTTTTAACCAAGCAATACATCCGGCGCCGGCTTTTTGTAATAATAACGATCATCATTATTTACCTGTCCGTCGCGGTTCAAATCTTCGTACAAACCTTCAATAGGCGCCCCTGTTGCTTTATCGTACACCTGCTTGTACACGTTAAAAGTGTATGGTGCGTACCCTACAGCAAACTTTCCAATATTGTTACCGGTACCACCACCAATACCGCTCACATCAATACCCTTAAAATTGGGATCGTTCTGCTTTAACAGGTTGGTAATTTTTGTTTTGTTATACGTATAATTAAAACCAAGTTCCCAGGTAACATCACTGTTTCTTATCGGAATGGTGTTAACAGTTAACTCAATTCCTTTGTTTTCAAGATTACCCACATTTGTTGTAATCTGGTTTACAAAGTTTCCACCGGGGGCTACAGGTACGGTACTTAACAGGTCCTTGGTTTTTTTAAAATAAACATCTACCGTACCCGATATCCTGTTATTGGCAAATCCAAAATCTAAACCAACGTTTGAGGTGGTAGTAGTTTCCCATTTAATATTAGGATCGTAACCTTCAGGCCTCAGATAGGAATAGAACGTATTACCAAACTGGTAAGAAGCACCTAAGTTACTGGTTGAGTAACGTGGCAGGTAAGAATAATACCCGATACCATCCTGCTGACCGGTGATACCATAACCCAATCTTAATTTAAGGTCGCTAACTGCCCTGGCTCCTTTAAAAAATTCATCTTTCAACTTCCAGGCTGCAGCAAAGGCAGGAAAATAACCAACCCTGTTTTCTGCTGAAAACTTAGAACTGGCATCTCTGCGTAAAGAGGCTGTCAACAGATAGTTATTTGCTACGGTCAAATTTAGCCTTGCAAAGTAAGCTTCAAGCCTATACTGAGGTTTGTCTGTTAAAAAAGTCGGCTCTGAACCTGCAATGGTATCTTTCTTATTTGGCTTGGACGGGTCAACAATGGCACGGAAGCTAAACGATGGATAATTTTTTACATCCGTATAAAAGTCCTGATAGCTATGACCCACCAATACATCTATCTTACTGTTAAGGCTGGATATTTCTTTGGAATAAAACAAAGAGATGTCAGCTAGCGTGTTATTTTTCTTTTGATCGTAATACGTTCTTCTGCCACCGGTTTTATAGTTGGTAGCCAGGGTTGAATCTACATTATCGTTGCCTTTACCTTTGGCATAGTCTATACCAACATTGGCAAGCACATGCAGGTCAGGAAAGAAATGCAGTTTGTAATCAACCTGTACGTTACCAATAAAACGGTTAACGGTTGAGGTGTTATCTCTAAGATTTAATAATGCCAATGGATTGCGGTTAGACAGATCAATGGGCTTGCCATCAGTCTGCAACCACTCGTAATAACCCCCATACTTGTTGCCTGCATATACAGCTTGTGTTGGGTCAAAAGAAACAGCATTTCCAATGGCTCCGCCATCAGCAAAATTGTTTTTCGTTTGCACACCTTTCATGGCAATATTTATTGCCAGGTGGTTATCGAATAATTTTGGATTAAGGTTTAATGACGAAGAGTAACGCTGAAATTTATCAGTTCTTAATATACCTTTTTGACCCAGGTAACCAACGGATGCACGAAAAGGAACTTTACCAATGCTACCACTTGCACTCAGATTATTATCGGTACTCACTGCTTTTTGGTAAATCTCTTTTTGCCAATCGGTGTTAGCGGAACCCAGTAATTTTTTGTAAATATTTGCGGTAGCAGTGGCATCTGCATTAATGATAGACCTAACCTGGTCGCCGGTTAACACTTCCACTTTTTTACCAATTACGCTTACGGATTCCTGGGTGTTGAAATTAAACTTGACTTTACCTGAAGCACCTTTTTTGGTAGTAATGATGATTACACCATTTGAAGCCCTGGAACCATACAATGCCGTTGCAGAAGCGTCTTTCAACACACTCATCGACTCAATATCGTTAGGGTTAATGGTGTTTAAAAGGTTTGCAGAACCGGCAATACCGTTTCCTTCTACCGGTACACCATCAATAACAATTAACGGATCGTTACTTGCATTTAATGAAGCGCCGCCCCTGATCCTTATACGGCTACCGCCACCGGCAGAACCACCACCACTCGTTACCTGTAAGCCGGCAACTTTACCTTGCAACAGTTGTTCAGACGATGCTATATTTCCCTTCTGAAAATCTTTGGCTGAAATGGACGTTACCGCACCGGTAAGGTCGCCCTTTTTACGCGTACCGTATGCTACCACCACTACCTCGTTTAAAGAGGCATTGGAGGCCTCTAGTTTTACGCTTACAGGGCCCGATCCGATAGGCACCTCCATACGGGTAAACCCAACAGAAGACACAATTAAAGTGTTTGCTGAACCAGAGGCTACAATTCTAAAGGTTCCGTCAGCTTCTGTTTGTGTTCCCTTATTGGTGCCCTTAATTAATACCGAAGCATTTATAATAACAGCACCACTTTTTGAATCGGTTACAGTTCCGGTAACAATTCTTTCCTGGGCGCCTACCTGTAAACACACGAGCAACGGTAGGATGAAAGCATAAAGCAATCGTTTTAAAATCATAATTGAAAGTTTAAAAAATTAAGCATGTCTAAAGATTGGTTGTTGGTAAAACATGTTGCAAATGCAGTGGGATTTATACCAAATTGTTTTTCCTTGAAGGATTTGAACTTTTTATAATTGAATTAATGTTGAACGATGATTTGTTTTACCGAGGTTGACTTTCCGGTTTCAACTTTTAAAACATAACTACCCGATGAAAGACTTTGAACATTTACAGGGATAGAGCCATAATTAAAGTCGCTGGCATTTACTGTAAACTTTGAATAAAGTCTACCTGTTATATCTTCTACTTTAATTACAATGGGCGATGCTGCAGGCTTATCCAGTTGCAGGTAAACCAGGGAACCTTTTACCGGGTTGGGATACGCGGTAATTTGTGCGTTTTTCGTTAATGGGTTGATTGCCTGGATAGATGAATAAGTAAATGCGCCATCCCTGTCGGTCATTTTTAACCGGTAATACACTTTGGTATTTGCCTGCAAAGCCGATAGTTCCTTATCATTATACGCATATTGAACGGCCTGGTTGCCTTGCCTGTTGGTTGCAGGTACGGTTGAAATGCTTGTAAAATCAGCACCGTTCATTGAACGTTGCAATTCAAAATGCTTCACATTTATTTCGTTACTGGTAACCCAGTTTACAGCAATTTTATCGGTACCACGTGCGGCACTAAACGATAATAATTTAAGAGGAAGTGCTGCTACCAGGCTACTGGCATCCCTGTCAAGGTATACATAATATTCACCAGGTTGCAGCGTAATACTTTCTGGTGAACCGGTTGCATTGCGGGTACCACCTTGCAAATAATTATACCACGTTCCGGGATTTTGAAATGTAACTGTACCGGTAACGGGAACAACATCAAAGTTTCCTATTACACAAATCTTCAACTCATTTGTGGTAACCTGTAACCATTTAAAATATCCACCCAGGTTATAACCTATGCTGTTCGATACAAAAGCCGGCAGGTAATCGGGTACTTTACGCAGGGTTAGTAATTTTGAGTACACATCGTATAATGCCTTGCGGTTGGCATCCTGCAGGTAATCCCATTTAATAGGTTTATTATCTGTTCGGCAACTGGTATTCACCGTCAGATTTCCACAAGTGTTTATGGAGTAATCATAACCCAATTCGCCAAACTGCCAAATCATTTTTGGTGCGGGTGTCATGGCCCAAAATGCCGCAGCCATTTCATTTCTCTTTAAACCTGTAGCAATATTCTTTACATTGTACCCGCCATTAACGTTACCACTGGTTATGTTTTTATACATCAGCCTTTCCTCATCGTGGCTTTCCTGGTAGGTAATTAAAGTAGGATTGCTCCATCCACGGTTGGTAAAAATACCATACTGTAAATTGGTAGGATAACCCATAGTGCCTTCACTATAATCGTGGTTGCTGTTGCCCCAAAGCATCATTCCATAATTAGACAATTCAATTTCCTCGCTATTGTCAGCAAAATGCTCCAGTATACAATAAGAACTGGGAGCAACTGCCTGCATTTTATCGTAAATACGTTTCCAAATAGCAACCCTGCTTGCGTCGTAATTGCCCCACGCTCCTACATTGCTCGGATTATTGGTTTGAGTAAAACCTTTACTCAAATCCCATCTAAAGCCGTCTATCTTATATTTTGTAAGCCAATGCTCTACTACCCTGTCAACCAGGTCTTTTGTAGCAGGTGACTCATGGTTAAAATCATATCCTACATTAAAAGGATGTTTTGCATCCACATTATGCCAGGGATTATTTGCGGCCGGCTTGTTGGTTGTTGAATTGAAATACATTTGAACCGTTGGCGATAACCCAAAAGCATGGTTCAAGGCAATGTCCATAATAACTGCTATGCCCTGCTTGTGGCATTCATCAATAAACTGGCGCAACGCGTTCTCGGTTCCATACATTTTATCAGGAGCAAAATAATAATCAGGATTGTAACCCCAGCTAAGATTTCCTTCAAACTCGTTAAACGGCATAACCTCAATGGCAGTAATTCCCAACTTTTTTAAGTAGGCAATGGAGTCTTTAACAGTAGTCCAGTTTTGTGTGGCAACAAAATCACGAACCAGCAATTCATATATGACAAGGTTACGCTTATCAGGCTTGGTAAAATTGGGTACCTGCCAGGTGTATGCGGGTTTTGCTGTCTGTAAAACACTCACAATTCCACTGGTTTTACCTGTCGGGTAAGGTTTTAAAGCCGGGTAATTAGCAACCGGTATGTATTGATCGTTAAATGGATCTAATACTTTTTCAGTCATATAATCGGCTACTTTCAAAGTACCGTCAATAACATATTGATAAGCATATTCTATACCGGGCGTTAGTCCGTTAATGGTAATCCAATAACGCAAACCATCCGGAGTTTTATTAAGCTGGTGGCTTAAGGTTTCCGTCCAGTCGTTAATATCGCCAATAACAGAAACACGTGTTTTATTTGGTGCATACAATACCAGTGTTACTGAAGTATTGTTTGCATCGTAATTAATACCATCTCTAACACCGGCAGGTAAGGCAGCGGTGGTAACAGCAGGATATACAAAGAATTTAATAGTATCGTATTTGGTTTCGCCGCCATACATTGCTTCGGCAACTATTATTTGTTGTCCGGCTGCTGCAATGGTAGCCGAAGTTGAATAAGAAGTAACCCCGGTTGCAGTGACACCAACCTGAACCTGGTTTAAATAAACCTTAATGTCCGAAGCCGCGTTTGCTTTAGCGGTAATATTAATAGCATCGCCTACGTTTTTAGTAATCGGCTCAGGAGTTGGCTTATACTTAGGCTCTGACAGTGGATCCGTTATCCGAACATTAAGACCGGCATCGTAAACGGGAATGTACATATCGCTTCCATCAGCATTGCGCTGAACACGACTACCCGAACCATTTCTAAACAAAAGAGCAATTTTTAAAATTTTCTCGTTGGGATCAATTATTCCAAAAAATGCCCGCAGACCACCGGTAATGGTATAATTCCATTTGTTGGTTCCTGCAGATACCGCTTTGGCACTTGCATTGGTTGTTCCCCAGGTAAATTTCGAATACTTCCAGTCGGAGCTGCTGGTACTTGCCGTAGTAATTACACCCATGTGTACATACACATCGGTAGGCAGGTAATCTTTTAAACCCTTGTTGCCCTTAAGACCATCCATAGTAATAACCACCGGATCAGCGCTTTCCTGAATAAAATCGGGCGACCATGAAAGTAGTTGGGAATTAGAAGTTATAGCACAACAAAAGAAAAGAATTGTAATAATCAATCTCATACAGGCAGTTTTATCGTTTAAAAGATTTTACGAGTCAGGCATCAAATTTCTGACAATGTGTAAATTTTACACAATATAGGAAAATTTTCTATTTTCACTTAAAACCTTGTTACTTTTTTGGCGGTTTAAGTGAAATTTAATTGCGCGGTAAGCAATGGTAAGTTGAGGTCAGAAGTCAATTCCAATCCACTTTCTTTTATTTTTTTCGTATTTATCAAAATCGAATTTGTAGAGCTTTCCGGGGCGATGCGGCACATCGTGCTCATACTCACCCACATCTACTAAAAAGTCCATAGCAAAAAATTTCTTTCTAAAATTTCTTCTGTCAAGTGGCTGGCCTAAAATGGCTTCGTATAAATTTTGTAATTCGCGGAGAGAAAATTTTTCGGGTAAGAGATTAAAGCCTAGCGGATGCTCCTGGATTCTCTTTTGTAACCAGCGATAACATTCATCAACAATAGCTTTATGGTCGAAAGCCATATCGGTTAAATGATCAATGTTGTGCCAATGCAACTCGTTATCCAATATTTTTAACTGGTGGTGTTGAATGTTTAAAAGCGAAGCATAAGCAACGGTTACCACCCTTCCGCCGGGGTGCCTTTCGGGGCAACCGAAGGTTTTTACCTGCTCTAAAAAAACATCATCCATGCCGGTACGTTGCCTTAAAACCCGGTATGCTGCTGTATCCAATTCTTCGTTAGCATAAACAATATCGCCGAGTAGAGACCACAATCCCTTGTATTGCACCAGGTCGCTTCGTATCAACAAAACTTTTAACTGGTTTTCTTCAAACCCAAATATTACGCAGTCGGCAGTTATAGGAATGGCGGGGTACGATGCTACCAAATCAACGGCATCTTCAATTAATTGAGCATTTTTTGATCTTAGTAATGGGGAGGTGGCTAAATATTCCATGATACAATCGTAAGTAGTTTGGTTGGTTGAAATGGCAATTAGAATAAGACGACAAATTAGGCAAATTTTTTAAATGTGTATAAAACACACCTTAGCTAACTTATTTTTATAAATGACAAATAACTGTTTAACCGCAAAAAAATATGATTTTGGTCACAAGAAAATTGCTGTTTCGACGCTAAGATTCTTTTGTTGAAAAGGTTGCCTGGTGCCTGAGGCATAGAAAATTCCTATCATTCAACGCTTCTTGTTTTCAACACCAATTAAAGCAATTTATTCTTCAGCTAACTTTATCGCCCTAATTTTTAAGTATGTACTCCAACGATCAGGTAAAAGAATTGAGCGCTCTTACCAATAAACTTATAGCATCCAGTCACACAGAAAAAGCATTTGAAATTGCTGAAGACATTCGCAAGGCACTTCGCTTTAACGAGTACCGCTATTATGTTTTAAACGACCCCTTGATTTCCGACTCTGAATATGACCAGCTGTACAAAGCCCTGGAAAAAATAGAAGCAGCGCATCCGGAACTCACAACCTCCACCTCGCCTACACAACGGGTTGGTAACAGTTTAAATGCATCGTTTAATACGGTGGCGCACCTGGTACCTATGCTAAGTTTAGACAACAGTTACAATGCAGCCGATCTTTTAGACTGGGATAGAAAAGCCAGGGAACTGACAGGATTGAACGAGGTGGAATATTGTATTGAGCCCAAATTTGATGGAGCAAGCATTTCACTTATATATGAAAACGATTGCCTGGTACGGGGAGCAACACGGGGAGATGGTGTGGAAGGAGATGATATTACGACTAATATTAAGCAGATAAAAAGTATTCCGCTGGGGGCTGAGTTTTCTAAATACAACGTACAGCAGATAGAGATCAGGGGCGAGGTAATGATGTCGAAGAAAGCCTTTAAAAAATTTAATGTTAACCTGGCTGAACAAAATTTACCTCCCCTTGCCAACCCACGTAATGCCGCCTCGGGTAGTTTACGAATGAAGGACCCGAAGGATGTGGCCAAACGTAACCTGGAGGCTTTTTTATATAATGTGAGTTATCATATAGACACTGAAAAAGGGGGGCAGCACAAAAACCTCGATACACATTCGGGTACTTTGAACATGCTTTGGGATTTGGGTTTTAGAAGCCCGGTAAAAGAAATGATGGTAGTAAAGGGAATTGAGGCAGCCATTAGCCACGTAAACGATTATGAAGCCCTACGCGACACGCTGCCCTACGAAATTGATGGTATGGTGATTAAAGTAAACCAACTTGACCTGCAGGATAAGATGGGCATGACGACCCATCATCCCCGCTGGGCAATGGCGTTTAAGTTCAAGGCCAGGCAAGCCACCAGTAAACTGCGTACCATTGAATTCCAGGTGGGGCGGACAGGCGCTGTAACGCCGGTGGCCAAGATAGAACCCGTGTTAATTGGTGGTGTTACGGTTGGCTCTATCTCACTTTTTAACGAAGACATTATTAAGGAAAAAGACCTGATGATAGGCGATACGGTACTGGTTGAAAGGGCCGGCGATGTTATTCCCTACATAGTAAAGTCGTTAAGCGAGTTGAGAGATGGTAACGAAACGCCCATCAAATTTCCTACAGAATGCCCCGTGTGTAATAGCCAGCTTTTTAAAGAAGAAAGCGAGGCCGTTTGGCGTTGTATAAATATGGAATGCCCTGCCCAGGTGATAGAAAAAATGATCCACTTTGTTAGCAAAGACGCCATGGACATCAGAAGCTTTGGCGAGGCCAATGTTCGTAAATTTTATGAACTGGACTTGCTGAAAGATATACCGGGCATTTACAAATTAGACTTTGAAGCCATCAGCCGGTTGGGGGGTTTTGGTAAAAAGTCGATTGATAATTTGCAGGCTGCCATCGAGGCTTCCAAACAACAGCCATTACACCGGTTGATCTTTGCTTTGGGCATTCGCTTTGTGGGCGAAACCACGGCAAAGGTTTTGAGCAACAAGGTCAATCACCTGCTCGATCTAAAAAATTATTTGGAGGAGGACTTGCAGCAACTGGAAGACATAGGCGTAAAAGTTGCCGGCAGTATTGTACAGTTTTTTAAGAACGAACAGAACATTGAAATGCTGGAACATTTGGAGGCCCTGGGTGTTCAAATGAACAATACCAAAAAAACGGCGGTTGAAAAAGGTGGCCTCAAAGGTCAAACCTTTTTATTTACCGGATCGTTAACTGAGCTTAAAAGAAGTGAGGCTGAAGAACTGGTGGAACAGCATGGTGGTAAACTTTTAGGGAGTGTGAGCAGCAAATTGAACTACCTGGTGGTGGGTGAAGATGCCGGCAGCAAATTAGAAAAAGCTAAAAAAATAAATGCTATTAAAATTATTAGCGAAAAAGACTTTATAAAATTAGTACAACAATAATATAACAAGCAAATGCTTATCCGCCGCGGCATTTACTGAATAATACATTATACCCTACTATTAAAACATCTTACAAATATGCTTCAACCAGATACTTTACAATTTTTAGCAGAACTGAAAGAAAACAACAATAAAGCGTGGTTTGATACTAACCGACCCAGATTTGAAAATGCGAAGCAAGACCTTTTGGCATTAGTGGAAAGCCTTATAAAAAAGCTTGGCAAAACAGATGCTGATATTGCGGTATTGGCCGCAAAAGATTGCGTGTTCAGGCAAAACAGGGATGTACGTTTTAGCAAGAATAAATCGCCCTATAAAATTAACATGGGTACCTATCTAAATCGCGGAGGTAAAAAGTCGCCGCTGGCAGGCTATTACTTTCATTGCGAGCCAGGCGATAAAAGCTTTGTTGGTGGCGGAATTTGGATGCCCGAAGCACCTGCATTAAAAAAAGTAAGGCAGGAAATTGATTACTCGTTTGATGAGTTTAAAAAGATATTGGCAAAGAAAACTTTTGTTAACCAATACGGCGACCTGAATATAAAGGAGCATACGTTAAGCCGGGAGCCAAAAGGATATGAAAAGGAAAATCCAGCCATAAAATATTTAAAGCTAAAAAGTTTTGTTGCCCTCCGTCCCTTGACCGATAATGATTTAACCGGTAACGATCTGGAGAAAAAAATTGTAACTGCTTTTGATGCTTTGCAACCACTTATTCATTTTTTAAACCGCAGCATGGCCGAATAGGGTTTAAGCATACTTATACAACATATTGTTTTGTGGCATTTGATTTGTCATTGGCTGAACAAATAAATCAATTGTTATGAAAAGAAACGCTACCCTTTTTTCTTTGCTCATGCTCTTTATATTCAGTTCGTGCCATCACCGCTATTACACTTCACGATCATTTAAAGAACAAACTTTTCAACACAAAACAATAGCCATACTACCACCCAAAATGGTACTCATGGGAAACATGCCACCGGGTTATTCAGTATACGAAATTGAACAGCTTGAGATAAAAGAAAGCAAGCTTTTTCAGGAAGCCCTATTTAATAATATTTTAAAAAGTGGAAATCACGGCAGGCATTCATTAACCATAGCTCTTCAGCCCTTTATTACTACACTTTCCTTACTCGAAAAGAATGAGATTTCAATACGCAATTCGTGGGATAAGGACGATGCTGAACTGGCCGCTGTTTTGGGAGTAGATGCGGTTGTACGCACCTCTATTCAAAAAGACAGGATTATGAGCGACCTTGCCTCTGCAAGCATATATGCAGGCGATAAAATTGCGGATGCCATTTTAAAAAAGCCACCTTTAACAACCCCGGCCTACATTAATACTTCCAATATAAGGGCGACCTGCTCAATTGTTAGTAAGGGCGAAACGCTTTGGAATGATTCGTATATAACCGGAACTAATTTTTCAGTATCCGCAAACGAGGTGATATATAATTTGACCAACAATTTTGCCAAAAACTTTCCTTACAAAAGAAGGGCTTAATACTGAAGAAATAGATCACGGATGACACAGATCAAAAGGATAATATCTACATCTGTTTTACATCAGATTATTCGTGTTCTATTTCAATATAAATCACTGTTTCTAAGCAACCATGCTTCGTAAAATAATGACCCAATGACCCCGTCCAAACAGCGTTCAGCCAAGTGGGCATTGACCATCGACTATTGACTATGGACCATCGACTATGGACTATCGACT
>JAJAYD010000157.1 GCA_026786345.1 Chitinophagaceae bacterium | reverse complement strand
GTATGTAGACGTTCTTTTGCTTCTAACTTTTATAGTAAAATCCCAACGCCAATCCTTATGAATATTACCGCTCATTCTCGTGAAGAAATGTTTTTAAGTTATATAGGCAAAACCACTTATGAAAATGCGTATCAAATGTTAGAATATTTTGCAAAGTTAGTTCCTAAAATAACGTAGTAGAAACAACAATACTTAATGAATAATTAAGTTTTAGCATGACAGGATAAATTATACCATTTTAAAAAATATTTATTTTCAGATAAATCTCAACTCTTCATATTATGCAAGCAATAATTCTACCCGTTAAGGGCAGTGTTCGCTTAACGCACCTCATTAAAATTGGCAGGATAAAACGAAGTGCACTTAGTTTTTTATTCATTAATTTTTTTTCATTCACTTCTATCCTTAAAGCTCAGACAGTCGCAACAGGGAAGGTTATAGATGCCACAAGCCGTCAGCCTTTAGTTGCAGCCAGCATTACGGAAGAAGGTAATCAAAAACATACTGCCCTTACTGACCAGGATGGTAACTTTTTAATCAGGATTAGTAATTTAAATTCAACATTAATCGCTTCTTTTATCGGCTTTCAATCTGCCAGTATAAATATTGGCGGACAAAAAAAGATAAAGGTTGAAATGCAGCCGAGTTCTGTTAACCTGAAAGATGTGATAATCGATAATAAAAGCGTACAGCAAAAATTCAGCACATTAGCAAAAGTTGATTTGGATTTACAGCCAGTAAGAAATACGCAGGAATTAATGCGGATTGTTCCCGGTTTATTCGTAGCTCAACATGCCGGTGGTGGCAAGGCCGAGCAAATATTTTTAAGAGGTTTTGACTGCGACCATGGTACAGACATTCAGGTAAGCGTAGACGGTCTTCCTGTAAACATGGTATCTCATGCTCACGGGCAGGGGTATGCTGATGCTCATTTTATTATACCTGAAACCATCAATAACATTGACTATGGAACAGGTCCTTACTATACCCAACATGGCAATTTAAACACTGCCGGTTATGTTGCTTTCTCAACTTATAATAACATTGCAAGAAGCCAGGTACAGGTAGAAGCAGGCAGGTACAATACGTTTCGCACATTGGCAATGATTGACCTGCTGAAGAAAAACAAGGATAAACAAAGTGCTTACATTGCAGGTGAATTTAATTATACTGACGGCGCTACCATCAACAAACAAAATTTTAACCGCTTCAATTTATTTGGTAAGTACAATCTTGCCATTTCATCTAAAACACATTTAACCGCTTCTGCATCGGGTTTTAAAAGCAAATGGGATGCATCAGGGCAAATACCAGAAAGAGCAGTGAACAACGGAACTATTGACCGTTTTGGTTCTATCGATCCTACCGAAGGTGGAAATACGGAAAGATACAATGCCAATCTAATTTTGTCTCATGCGTTTAGTGAAAGCCTGTCTATAGTTAACCAGGCATTCTATACCAGAAATATTTTTAGCTTGTATTCCAACTTCACCTTTTTTGCAAACGACCCTATAAACGGTGATGAAATAAACCAGGCAGAAAAACGAAATATTTTTGGTTATAACTCTAAACTCTTAAAGAAGAATATTTATGATAGCTGGTCTTTAAATTCTACTTATGGTATTGGGCTTCGCTATGATGCTACGCAAAACACTCTTTTAGCAAATGCAGTTAAACGAACCTTTTTAAGCTACACAAAGCTTGGTGACATTAAAGAAGCAAATACTTATGGTTTTATACAACAACAGGCAACTTTTAATAAATGGGTAGTAGATGCAGGTGTTCGGTACGATTATCTTCATTTTGACTATTTAGACAAATTACAATCGGCACAACTACCGGCACAAGGCAAATCAATTGTAAGTCCTAAATTAAATGTACAGTATACAGTTTCACAAAAGTTTCAGGTGTATGCAAAAGTGGGTAAAGGCTTTCATTCAAACGATACAAGAGTGGTAGTTGCCAATAAAGGTGAAGAAATTTTACCGGCTGCTTACGGGGCTGATTTAGGTATTATATTAAAACCAAACAGCAACTTTATTTTAAACATAGCAGCTTACTACCTTCACCTAAACCAGGAGTTTGTGTATGTAGGTGACGATGGAAATGTAGAGCCAAGTGGTAAAACAAGAAGGAAAGGAATTGATGTAATAGCCCGTTACCAGTTCTCAAGAAATCTTTTTGCAAATGCCAACCTCAATTTTACAAAACCAGAGGCTATTGGCGAACCAAAAGGTGCAAATTACATTCCTTTAGCTCCAAGAGTTACCAGCACAGGGGGTTTATTTTATAAGCAGAAAGAAGGTTTCAACGGAGGACTAACCTATCGGTACATTAAAGACAGACCAGCTAACGAGGACAACTCAATTATTGCTAAGGGTTACTTTCTGTTAGATGGTTCCATCAATTTTTCCCAACCAAAATATGAAATAGGTTTAGCAGTAGAAAATGTCTTTAATATAGATTGGAACGAAGCCCAGTTTGCAACCGAGAGCAGGCTTAAAAATGAACCTGCAAACGTTACTGAATTGAACTATACACCAGGCATTCCATTTTTTATAAGAGCAAAATTTGCCGTATTCTTTTAAAACATTTCATAATGTAATTCAAAAGCTACTTCGGTAGCTTTTGTTTTTTACTAACCTTCGGAAGTAAAATTATTCGTCATTAACTATCTCAGACACTAAAGCGTTAAACATGGCATATTTCCTATTGTTTTTCCCTTAATCCTACGTAAATCTAACCTTGTTAAAGTAACCGACACATCAACCATTTGTGCCTAATGCTATCTTAATGATAATAGTATGATTTATGCCAGCATTCATTTAAATTTTGTGATAGCATAGTTAAATTGAAAAAAGGTACACTCATATTATTTTTGCTGTTGTATGGTTTCTCCTCTATAGGGGCAACCATAAACCAGCATTATTGTATAAACGGGTTGGTGGGCTGGGATCTG
>JAJAYD010000156.1 GCA_026786345.1 Chitinophagaceae bacterium | reverse complement strand
ACGTAAAACCTGCCCATCGGGGGCGGCCCAACAAGCCCGGTAATTACAGAAGGTTGCCCCCCCTGGGGCAAAGGCGGCACATGTTATATTTTTTACATAGAGGTTGCGCTTCCGGCGTAAAAATGCCAATGCCGAAATATCCTTTAAACGCTTGCCATAAAAAAAATAGTTATTTAGTTTTTAAAAAATTAGCTTGACGCATAGGGCGCCAAACCAGGATATTCCATTGCTTCAAAAAAAAATCAATCATATCATAATTGTTTTTGCCAACGATTTGGTCAACGTCTCTCGTCACCACCAACTTTTCCATTTCAGTGAATAAAAAAAGGTATTTGCTAATTTACTCTACTTCAACTAACCTAATTTAGGTGCGTTTGGTCTGACCGCCTTCACTAATGCTCCTACCCTCCACAGGTAAAACTTATCTTTACAGCGAAATGGAGAAAACGAATTTTATAGATTACATACGCATTTTTGCCAAAAGTGGTCATGGTGGTTCTGGAAGCAGGCATTTTATGCGGAACAAACTTACGGCAATGGGTGGCCCCGATGGTGGAGATGGCGGCAGGGGTGGTCACATTATTTTAAAAGGAAACAGCCAGTTGTGGACACTTTTGCACCTGCGATATTATAAAAATGTTGTAGCTGAAGATGGCGAAAACGGAAGTAAGAATAACTCTACCGGCCGCGAAGGGAAAGACATTGTTATAGAAGTCCCTTTGGGCACCATTGCAAAAGATGAATTAACCGGCAAAGTAGAAGCCGAGATTTTGGAAGATGGCCAGCAATTAATTTTGATGAAGGGTGGCCGCGGGGGTTTGGGAAATGGAAACTTTGCTACACCTACAAACCAGGCACCCGAACATTTTCAACCCGGCGAAGAAGGCGAGGAAGCCTGGAAAGTTCTTGAATTAAAGGTATTGGCAGATGTTGGATTGGTTGGGTTTCCTAATGCCGGTAAATCAACATTACTTTCGGTTATTACCGCAGCAAAACCTAAAATAGCTGACTATGCATTTACTACATTGGTTCCGCAGCTTGGTATGGTTGAATACCGCGAAGGCAAAAGCTTTTGTATAGCCGACTTACCAGGTATTATTGAAGGTGCTGCCGAGGGAAAAGGATTGGGTCACCGGTTTTTAAGACATATAGAACGCAATGCATGCCTGCTGTTTTTAATACCGGCAGATAGTGCGGATCACCGTAAAGAGTTCGATATTTTATATAAAGAATTGGAAGAATATAATCCTGAACTTTTACAAAAGGATTTTATAATAGCTATTAGTAAAAGCGATATGCTGGACAATGAACTTAAAGAAGCCATATCAATTGAACTGCCAGCGAACATCCCACACCTTTTTATTTCATCTGTTGCCCAACAAGGTTTGACTGAGTTAAAAGACACACTTTGGAAAATTCTTAACAAGCCTGTCAAATAATAAACTAATAAGTAACACAATATTTTTATTAGCACCCCGGTTTAAAAAAGGATCTCTTGATAAAAAAAATTAGTTAGTGTAATTTTTACTTTCCTTAAAAGGCAAGGCAGGAAAAATATGTGAATTGCTTAACTAAAAACTTAAATCATCTTAATATGAAAAAGCAATTATTTGTAGCAAGACCTGTTAAACGTTATTCAGCAGCCCTACTTACATCGCTTATTTTAATCGTGGGTATTTTTGATGCGAAGGCAACCGACAAAGTTGAAAAAGCTAACAACACAACCATCTCTTATGTTGGTTTACAAAACAGCATCTTAACCTTCAATGTAAATTATCTGAACGAAACTGAAGACAGGGTTGTGTTGGAACTTTCTGACGAACGTGGAGACGTTTTGTACCGTCGCGTTTATAAAGACAAGGAAGTAAACAAGAACATTTATCTTAAAAATAGCGGCGATAAATGGAGGCTAACTTTCACCATCAGGTCGGCAAAAGAAACGATTACTCAAAAATTTGATATCGAGCCGCAGGTGTCTGTGGTTCTTGAAAATGTGGTAACTCCCATGTAAGACACAAACCTGTATTTAAAAAAGAACCCTGCAATGCAGGATTCTTTTTTTATGGTAAGCCATTAAGCAAAAGGGGCAATCCAAAAGTTTTACATTATATCATTAAACGATTACAGCAGTACCGGTAGCCAGCACCATCAACATACTTCCTCCGGATCCTACTGTTTCAAAATCGAGGTCAATGCCAATTACAGCATTGGCCCCTAGTGCTTGTGCTTTTTGAACCATTTCGTTCATGGCATTAGTCCTGGCTTCCTCAATTACTTTCTCATAGGTTTCGCTTCTTCCACCTACTATGTCTCTCAATCCTGCAAAAAGATCTTTAAAAATATTTGCCCCAATAATTGACTCTGCACTTACTACACCCAGGTATTGTAAAACAGGTTTGCCTTCTATGTTATGTGTTGTTGTGGTAATCATTGTTTAATATTTTTACACCAAGTTGTAGCAAGTACACATACTAAAACAACAACTTACATTAACGAAAAAAAATAAGCCTTTTGAATCTTGCAGGAAATCTATCTGAAAAGGCGTACAGAGTTACCAATGATTACGAAACAGCTTTTTAAAACTAACGAGCAAAAACGTTGCTTTAACAACCCACATTATTTAGCTGCTTCAATCTTACCCCAGTTGTCTCCTCGTTTAATTCTTAAAATTTGAGTATCGGTAACCTTAAATTGCTTTACCAGGGTTTTAATAGGTTTACCCTCGTTAAGCAGCTTTTTTAATAACATAACCCTGGTAACAGTCAGCTTGCTATACGACGGGTGTTTAAGTGGATTGGTTTGCCGATCCAATCTTTCGGCAATAACTAATGGGCTATGTTGTTGGTGGGCATAATTTTCTTCGGGGGTCATCCATTTTAAATTGCTTGCCCGGTTGTTCAATTTATCATGATCCATGTGAGCCACGATGGTTTGGTTGGTCCTGGCTTTAGGCAAAAAATAATCGGCTACCAGCCGGTGGATCAATGAGTGGTAATGAATGGTTCGTTGTTTGGTGTCGTCGGCAAACTTCTTTTTTAAATTTTTCTTTACTTTTTCTAGTAATTGTGTTGCTTCATCAATGGCTTCCTGTGGTTTACCATTCAAATTCATTTCTTTAATTTTCTTAGAAAGCTTAACCACTTGTGCCTGCAGAAAAACTAATTTTTTTGCCGTCTCTTCATCTCGTTGTTTGAAAAATTTAAGCCTGATAATGGGATAGCCATTGATCATGGAGCCATTTAAAATGTTGCCGTTGGAAACTTTGTTGAAGGTGCGAATTCTTCCGAAGTTGGAGATTTCAATACGGTTTTCGTTGGTGAATTCAAAGTCGAATTCAACCACTTTCCACCTTTCACCAGGGTAGGTTGTTGTCATAATCTTAGGGGGTTTAGAATACATCCTTTAAGGCAAAACCTGTTAATTAATTTATCTTATGCAATAAAGACAAAAAAGTGAGTGGGAAAAGCAAACTACAATAATAAAACAGCTAAGCCCTTAACTTGTTCTTTCATCTTTACTACTAAAAATAATACCCAATCTGCATCCGGGATTAATTTCTAATATCAAAACAAAAATAATAAATATTTCCATTTTTCTTAATAGAAGTATTAGTAAGATAATTGAAATCGAACGATTTAGCCATAAGTTAGCTTGTTGTATTTTTTATTATTCTTTAACGGCAATTGTTAACAAACTGCTGCCTTGGCAAAGCCTGTAACTAATTATATGAAGGAAGTTGCAAAGCTGGTTAGTTTATTTTGAAGGCCATTCTGTAAAAATCGTCTAAAGACTTTTGTGAGATTACCTTTTTGAATGTTTCTTTTGAGGTTGATAAACTTTTGATAAACAGATATTTAAAAAAGTTAGCCGATTGATTTAATAACCTGCAACTTTAAAAAGCCTTTGGCAACTGTTTAAATTACGGGTATTTTGCTAAAGGTCTCCCAACAACAGCAGGCATTAGACTTGCCCGTTGTAATAAAACCTCTTATCTATTAAATTTGCAATCACTTTTTACCAAATCAAAACAATTTGCCAAACTTCACCACTACCTATGAAACCAACTCTATCTACCTGCCTTAGCCCGGCGCTCCTGCACTTGTACCCAGTTAAAGATGCCATTGTGGTTATTATAGATGTGTTCAGGGCAACCTCAACAATTGCGGCAGCTTTGTATAATGGAGCGTCCAGGGTTATACCGGTTGAGGATGTTGATACTTGTAAGGAATTAGGAAGTCAAATTGATGGAGCAATAACGGCAGGTGAGCGGGATGGAAAAGTAATTGAAGGACTTCAGTATGGAAATTCTCCGGCTGAATACCCAAGGGATTTTATTGGAGGCAAAACACTGGTGCTGACCACCACAAACGGAACCAAATTGCTACACCGTGCAGTCAATGATGGGGCTGCCGAAGTAATTACGGGTTCATTTCCCAACCTGGGTGCAGTCACCCATCACTTACTAAGCCAAAATAAAAATGTTATTCTTGGCTGTTCTGCCTGGAAAAATCGGTTTAACCTGGAGGATACCTTATTTGCCGGTGCTGTAATCAAAAACATAAAAGAGCACTTTATCATACATTGCGACAGTAGCCTGATGGCAGAACAAATGTATGACCAGCACAAAAACAATTTGTACAACTTTATACAGCATACCACGCACTGGCATCGCTTAGCTGCTTATGGGTTGCAAAAAGATCTGGAGTTTTGCGTAACTATAAACGTAGCCAACGTTTTGCCGATATATACCAATAACGAATTGGTAGCCTCGCATACCCTTTAACTTCGGTGGTTTAATAGTTGCCTTCCATGCTAAGCACGGCCTTTTTAAAAAGCGGTTTATAACTAATTTTCTTAACAAAGAATTCAAAAGAGCGCATTTATATTATACTGCTTCTGATGTGTTTTCCGTTATTTTTGCTACTTACTTTTTTTTGAACTAACAATGATTCCAGGCGTGAAAATCTAAAAATCTGACGCGTAGAATCCGGATAAAATAAATTATAGTAATGGCTTTACCTCACTTGATTAAACATGTTTACAATAACGGGACCGACGAAGTAATAAGAAGAGGAAAAAAGATACATGCAATAGGAAACGTGGAGTTGATGGAATACGACGACCTTTTGGGTGCTGTTGTTTTTCGCGTTAAGGACGACGTCTATTCAACCTATTATAAAGTTCAGGTTAACAAATTTAAAGAGGCAAATGGCTTGTCGCTGCGGTGCTCTTGCCCTTATAATTTAGGCGAAATATGCAGGCACGAAGCAGGTGCATTATTTCAACTGCAAGAGTTGCTTGACCGGAACATGCTGGGCGAAAAAGAACTGGTTTACGACCAAAAGCATACGGTCGTAAAAATGAAACAGCTCGATCTTAAAATGATCCGCTTACTGGCTGCGCAAAACTCGTATACCGAAGCCGAAGAATTTTTACGCGATAACAAGGTTGAAATTCTGGAAGCAAAAGACGAAAAAGTAAAGGCAAATATTGATTACAATGGCGACACGTTTAATATACTAATTCAAAAGAACGAAGAGCGAAATTTTGATACCAGCTGTAATTGCCATAGCGACGACAAGCACCCTTTGTGCGTACATAAAACCATAGTATTCGTTCACCTTTTAAACAGGTATGGCGTTAGTTATTTTGATAGCATTCGCAATTGGGATAAAGAAAAAAACAAATTATTGGAGGCATACGGTTATTCGTTAAGCGACGATCTTAAAGGAAAATTTGAATTTGCCTATAAAGATAACAAACCATTTTTGCGGGTACTGGATAGTTCTATTAAAAGGATAGCTCCATCGGCAATGGGTATAAAACCCAAACCGTTGCCCGTACTTTCTGAGGTAGATGTGGCAGAGGAAGAAGAAACGCCCAAGCTGGCGCCCATGCAACTGGGCCTGGTATTTTTGCGGACCGAACAGTATCCTTTTGTTATTATTGAAAGTGTACAGGGCGAACCCAACGACGAAAGAAATGCCTACGCAGGTAAGACCGAAAAGATAGACCTGGGTAAGTATGTAAACACTGAGGTGTTTAGTGAGGATGATAAAATGATGGTGCAGCAATTGCGCAAACTGCAACCCGGCGAGGTTAGCCGTTACCTGAACCGTAACTCGCCTTTTAGTGGTATATGGGAGAATATTATTCAGCAGCATAACGATGAGTTGCCCGAGGAAACGCGTCACCTGATTATAGAATACCTGCACCCCAGGTATAAAAAGATATTTGCCGATGCCAGCCCGTACTTTTCGTTTCTGCTTCCGGCAAACAAGCCTTTTACCACGGCAAAATTACAAAAGATCCATTTATCGGTGGAGCCTGCGCACCTCAACTTTAATATTACCTATAAAAACAAAACGTACGAGGTTGAATGTTTCGTAAAAGTAAACCACCTGGAGCTGCCGCTTTCTCAAAATGAAAGCACTTCGCCATTGTTGTTTCAACACAACGAAAGTCTGTACCTGTGGCAAAAATCGGCCGATGTTTTAATAGCGGAGAAGTTTTTGTCTGAAGGCAAAATGATTATTGGAGAAGATAATTGGAGCAGCGAGTTGCAGTCGTTTATTCTGCCACTGGCAAAAGATTATAATGTTCAGTTTAACAACGTAAAACGCGAAGAGATAAAGGACCTTAAACCTGAGGTAAAATTAATGCTGAAGGAAAAAGGGGATTACCTGGTATTTCAACCATTGTTTGTTTATAAGGGTTACGAAGTTAAACCACACGATAAAGACAAGATTATTATACCCCAGCAAGACCGGTTATTGGTTATACAGCGAAACATAGATGAGGAAAAAGCTTTTGTAGAACGGATTGAAAAATTGCATTCGCATTTTATAAGGCCTGAGGGTACCGACAGTTTGGTGTTAAAGGGCAACGAGGTATTAAAGAACAACTGGTTCTTTTTGTTTGTAGATGCCATGAAGGATATGGATGTGCCCGTTTTTGGTTTTGAAGCATTGAAAAACTTTCGTTTTAATACTGCCAAACCTTCAACCAAAATTTACATAAGTAGCCATACTGATTGGTTTGATGCCAAGGTTGAAATTTTCTTTGGCGAACAAAAGATAACCGTAGCTGATGTAAAAAAAGCGTTGGCCAACAAACAGCAGTTTGTTCCGTTGCAGGATGGCTCACTGGGTATTTTGCCCGAGGAGTGGATAAAGAAATATTCGTTGCTCTTTAGGGTAGGCGAAGGCAAATCTGAAAAGATGAAGCTGAGCCGATACCACTTTAGCGTTATAGAAGAGTTATACGAAACAAGGGATGAAGAAGAACTGTTTTTTCAATTGGAAGAGCGGTACGATAAACTAAAGGAGTTTAAGAACATTGAACCCATTGAGCCCCCCGAACACCTGAAACCTATTTTACGCCCTTACCAGGCGTCGGGTTTGCATTGGCTTAACTATTTAAACGAGGTTAAATGGGGTGGCATTTTAGCTGATGATATGGGTTTGGGTAAAACGGTTCAGGCCCTCTCCTTTCTTCACCACCTTAAACAGGAAAATGGCAAATTAAAAGCATTGGTAGTTTGCCCTACCACGCTTATGTATAACTGGGAGAATGAGATAAAAAAGTTTACACCAAGTATTAACCATTACATACACCATGGCGGCAGCCGTACCCGCGATGCCATAATGGATCCATCGATTGATGTGATTATTACCACGTATGGTACGTTGCGCAGCGATATAAAGATGTTTGTTGAGCCCGAGTTCGATTATATTATACTGGATGAAAGCCAGGCCATAAAAAACCCGTCGAGTAAGGTAACCAAAGCAGCCAGCCTGTTAAAGGCAAAAAGCAGGTTGTGCCTTAGTGGTACGCCTTTACAAAACAACACCTTCGACATATTTGCCCAAATGAACTTTTTAAACCCCGGCATGCTGGGTAGTATGGAGTTTTTTAAACAGGAGTTTGCTGTGCCTATTGATAAGTTTGGTGAGCAGGAGCAGAAAGATCATTTACGCAAATTGTTGTTCCCATTTATTTTACGCCGAACAAAAGAGCAGGTGGCTAAAGACCTTCCTGAAAAAACTGAGATGATATTGTTTTGTGAAATGGGCGATGATCAGCGCAAAATTTATGACGCGTACCGCAACGATTTCAGGGATAAAATTTTGGGCGTGGTAGAAAATCAGGGCATCAATAAATCGCAACTAACTATTTTGCAAGGCTTGATGAAGCTGAGGCAGATTTGCGACAGTCCGGCCATTATGAACGACCAGGAAAAATTTCCGAACGTATCAATAAAACTCGATGAGCTGGTAAGAGAAATTACCGAAAACATCAGTGATCACAAAGCACTGGTGTTTTCACAGTTTTTGGGAATGTTGGCTTTAATTAGAGCAAGGTTGGACGAAATGGGTGTTAAATATGAATACTTTGACGGTAGCACCACAGCAATTGACCGGGAAAAGGCCATTCAAAGTTTTCAAAACGATACCACTTGCCGTGTGTTCTTAATCTCTTTGAAAGCGGGTGGTGTAGGTCTAAACCTGACCGCTGCTGATTATGTATACATTGTTGATCCCTGGTGGAACCCCGCGGTGGAGCAACAGGCCATTGACCGTACGCACCGTATTGGCCAAACCAAAAACATTTTTGCCTACCGCATGATTTGTAAGGATACGGTAGAGGATAAAATACTATCGTTACAGGAGAAGAAGAAAGCGCTTGCAGCCGATTTAATAACGGATGACAGCGGTTTTGTAAAGAATTTGACCAGGGAAGATTTGGAGTACTTGTTTAGCTAACAGAGGCCTGTAATGGTAGCCTGCAAATCAACAATACATTTTATATGCCTGCGAATATTTTGCAGGCAGTTTTTATTATGATGTTTTATGCCAAAGGGTATTGACCCGTACAAATTTGATTTTGTATTTTGTAAGGATTATGAGTGCTGAAACTAATTATTATTTGATCTACTCTGAGCTTGATAAGCAATTGGCTTTGGAGCTGGTGCAAAAGCTTGAGGATATAAACGTTTGGACTACGCCCGTTACAGAGTTAATAAAGCCAGGTTATTTAATTGATTACTTTAAAGATGCTGTACTCATCGTACTTCTTTCAAGTAACTCAAGCAACGATAAAATATTTCAATTTCAAATTAACTATGCCATTGAAAACCACCTTGTAATAATTACGGTTCAAAAAGAACAATGTATTGTGCCGCAAGGATTGCAAAAGATGGTGCCTTTCGATTATCAGTATTTGCTAACCAACCAAAGGGAGAAATTTTTTGAAATGGCGGGTATACCTCAGTGGGTAAATCTATCTAAAAACGTAGCTATAGACGATTATCCGGCTCAATCCTATCCCACTTACAGCGAACAAAGCTTTCCAAAGAAAAGTATATTTAAATCAATCATTGAGTCTATCAATCCTTTTAAAAAGTCAAAAGAAAAATCAATTTTCGATGGACTGGATAAAATGACGGGTAGTATTGCCGGAACAAGCAATCCTTCCAGGGCTGCCTTTCCCCAACCGGCTCCACAACAAACATCTTCCGGAGCTGAACCCCCTGAAAACCCTGCTGCTTTCGAACCTTATCAATCAATAGATACAAGGCCCCGACCAATCGAAACCGGCACGTTTGGTAGTACATCAATTGGCGGAGTTAACGTTTCTGATCTTTTTCCTGATGATGCTAAACCAATAGAACAGCAAGCCGAATTGGTACCTGAAAATCCTGGTAAAGGAAAAGTACTCTACGACATTCCTGAAAACATGACGGTCAATGTGCAACATACCTGCCTGGTGCGGGTTGGTAAAAACGAAGCGATTGTATTGGATGATGATACATTCAGCCCTGCGGTAAAAATTATATCCATTCCTATAAGTAAAGTCATGGAGGTTGATATGGTTGACGTTTCTGATCAGCCCCGTTTCAACATCAAAAAGATTTCATCCATTGAGCAATTGGTGGACGATGATAGTTACTCCGAATGGATTTTTATGGTGACACCTTTAACCGGTGGTGTTTATCCTTTGTTGCTTAAGGTTTCGGTTATTAAAATTATTGATGGTAAATAGCGAAGAAAGGAATTGGTGTATACGCAATCCGTAAATATTACTGCTTCAGGTGCAACAGCTACCAACCCTTCTTTTATAATGCCGTTGGTTAGCCAGGTATCAACCACTACAAAAGAACCTCAATTGAAAGAACTAATGAAAGAAAAGGATGTAAAAGAATTGGATCCGCCATCGGTGTTTATATCGTACGCCCATAACGATAAAACCTACTTCGACATTTTTATTCAATACCTGCAAACGCATTCAGGATGGAAGATTTGGACAGACCGTAACATAGAGATTGGTAGTGATTGGTTTGCGGCCATACAGGCTTCGATTAAAGAATCAGACATAGCTGTATTGTTGATTAGCGCCAATTTTATCAGCTCAGGTTTTATAAAAGAGCATGAGTATTATCAATTCTCATCACTCCAGTCAACCAAACCCGGCTTTAAATTTTTACCCATATTATTAAGGGACGTAGATTTTACCCGTTGGGAAGACCTGGCAGCTATGCAATTGTTTGTGGCCTACGGCGATGAATATGGCGTACCCGAAAAAAGAGGTGTAATGATACCTTTTGCCAAGTTGTGCCGTTTTGATAACAACGGGCAACTAATACCAAACGATAATATTGATACCTATTTTAAAAACCTGGTAAAGAAAGCAGAGAAGGATTGGTTGAAAAATAAATAGCATGGAAACGGACCATTATTATTTGATAGAAGTGATTATAATGACTTTTCTATTTGTATAATTTTTATTATATCGGTAAGATTGGAGGTCAATTGAAATATCCCAAATGATTTCATAATCGATTCCAAAATATTCATGGGAAATTCGATTTCTCAATCGATACATTTCTTCCCAGGGAACTTGGGGATATTTATCTTTCAAAGATTGAGGTAGATTTTTAGAAGCTTCTCCGATTATTTCTAAATTTCTGATTACTGCATCTACGGTTTTATAATCCCATTAAAATTTTTGGAAATCAAAACCGGCCACGTATTCTTCCACTCTTTGCATAGAAGTTACAATGTCTTTTAAAAACAAAATTGAATCTCTTTCGCTCGGTTTCAAATGTATATAACTTGTTTAAGAATAGAAACCCTTATTCTATTTTTAAGGCTTGCTTTTCTAACAGGGTCTACCTGTAATCCCAAAGCTTCTTCCAGAAATTTTTCTAAGGTAAAAAAACTCCATCCCACCGGTTTGGAAAACTCCACTAGTAGATCAAGATCGCTTTCTTTGCTTTGTTCGCCACTTACATAAGAACCAAAATATCCTAGTTTGCTTACATGAAACTTTTCTACGATTACAGGTTTGAGCTCCAATAATTTTGTTTCTATATCAATCTTTGAAAGCATAATGCAAATTAATTCATTTCACTCTTTAAAAATTGTTTAGAGTACTGCAGACGTTTTTTCAAGTGTTCTAAACCTTTCCACTCGTCCACTTTTACTCTTCGTTACATACAACACCGCCACAAGACTCAGCAACAACAACATACCCATTAACTGGTGCAATTGCGCCATCCACTCAAACAGTCCAAATTTACCCGGTGTAATACCAGGACTTGTTATTACAGATAGTATACCCAGGCTAACCTGTAACAACACTAAAATAATCGCCAGGTTTTTGGCAATGTTAAATGCCGGTGAGTAGGTGATTTTTCTTGACTTCCACCACCAGCTAAAAACAGCAACGGTAAGTATGTAGGCCAAAGTACGGTGTATGAAATGTACAGAGATTTTGTTATGAACCATGTCATAAAAAAATGAACCTGAGGTTAACAACGCATCGGGTAGCATTTGGCCATTAATATCGGGCCAGGTAGGAGCAACATTTGCTGCCTTCAAACCTGCCATAAAAGCGCCGTACACCAGTTGAATAAAGAGTAAACACGTAATGGCTATTGCACCCTTTTTTAATCCCGGCTGAACCAACCGGTCTTTGGATGGAACAATGAGGGTTAGCCCAAACACAACTGCGTAACTAATTAACACCATTGCGCTCATAAAGTGAGCCGCCAACCTTAGGTGGCTTACGTATAAATCATTATCGTTTAAGCCGCTTTGTACCATAATCCAACCCACGGCTCCCTGTAATGCTCCCAATACAAAAAGGATCACCAGTGGAGCAACCATTCCCTTTTTAAAATAGCCTTTTACTAAAAAGTAAATAAAGGGTATAAGAAATACCACACCAATCAACCTGGCCCAAAGGCGGTGAAACCATTCCCAAAAGAATATGAATTTAAAATCGCTTACGGTAAAATGCTGGTTCAGGTATTTGTATTGAGCTATCTGTTGGTACCGTTCAAAAGTTTGTTGCCAAGCCTGCTCGTTCATGGGAGGCATAGCGCCCATAATTGGTTTCCATTCTGTAATGGACAGACCTGAGCCGGTTAACCGGGTTATTCCTCCTAATAAAACCTGGATGATAAGCATGGAAACGCCTATAAAAATCCAATTGGCTATAATGCGGGTTGATTTATCTTGAAGCATACTTACATAAACAAGAAGACTGCCCGGTTGTTTTTAATTTGAAAAACAAAATTAGCCGTTGTATCACCTGAATAACTTTTTGATAAAAGATTACCACATTATTTTAATTTTTAGTTTGCTTCCCCCACATTTGTGGGGCAATGCTTCAACCCTATTATCAAAAAACGTTCAGAGAGGCCGGTTGCGACGAAGCTGGCAGGGGATGTTATGCCGGGCCTGTTTTTGCTGCTGCGGTTATCCTTCCCAAAGACTTTTTTCACCCTTTATTGAACGACAGCAAACAAATAAATGAGGCTACCCGTAATTTGTTGCGACCCATTATTGAAAAGGAAGCTGTTTGCTATGGGGTGGCTATGGTTTGCAACGAGGAGATTGACCACATTAATATTTTAAGGGCTTCGTTTAAAGCCATGCACCTTGCCTTAGACCAGTTGAAAAAACGTCCCCGCTACCTCATCATTGACGGTAACCGTTTTGCCCCTTACCCCGATGTTAAACACAAATGCATTATTAAGGGTGATGGATTGTATGCCAGCATAGCCGCCGCCAGTATATTGGCTAAAACCTACCGCGATGCCTTTATGAAGAATCTGCATAACGAGTATCCGTTGTATAACTGGCATTCCAATAAAGGTTACGGTACCGAAGAACATCGCCTGGCAATAGAGGCTCATGGTCTGTGTAAGCACCATCGTATGAGTTTCAATATTAACCCACAACAAATGGCTTTGAATTTTGAAGAAGAAGGTATTTTGATGTAACCGGCTTACTCATCTCCAACATCAAACCCGCCTGCGCCCTGCCGGATGATTTGATAGGGTTCGCTGGTGCAATCGACAACGGTCGACGGTTCCATGCCACCAATGCCTCCATCAATTACAATATCTACCAGCTTTTTAAAATTCTCATATATCAATTCGGGATCGGTATACTCCTCCACCATCTCCCCCGGCAGCGATGCACTAAGCAGCGGGTGGTCTAACTGGTGCACAATGGTATTGGCAATTTTGTTATCGGGTATACGCAGACCAATCGTATTTTTTTTACTCTGCAAAATTTTTGGCACCTCTTTACTGGCCGGTAAAATAAAGGTGTAGGGGCCTGGCAAATAATTTTTAAGCAGGCGATACAATGGTGTCGAAATGCTTCGGGTGTATTTGCTCAGGTCGCTTAGATCGCAGCAAACAAAACTTAGTTGAGCTTTTGCGGCAGCAATATTTTTGATACGGGCAATTCTTTCAATAGCCTTGGGTTTAAATATGTCGCACCCCAGGCCATAAATAGTATCGGTGGGGTATATAATTACACCACCGTCCAGCAGGCATTCTATAATGGTTTTTACATGCCGTAATTGAGGGTCAGTTGGATGTAACGTGATGAACATGTAATAAAATAGGTTTTGTAAAATAGAATTTTTTAGCCGGTGTATTGATATGCATAAAAACATTGCCATAAAAAAACCCGCTGCTGTCAACGGGCAATCATCATTCGCCGGTAGAATTTAGATTACTGGTATCTTTTCTGGCTTTACCCATGTGTCGCTCAGCTTCATTTCCCACACCAGTGCGCTTGCACCCAGTATAGCTGCATCGGCTTCTTCCAGTTCGCTAAAAATTAGTTTCACTTTGTTTTTAAATATGGGCAACAGGTTCTTTTCCATGTGAAGTCGCGTGGGCTTCATTAATAAATCGCCGGCTTTAATAACACCACCAAATAAAATAATGGCTTCGGGTGAAGAGAACATTACAAAGTTTGCCAGGGCCTCTCCCAATATCTGGCCGGTGAACCTGAACACTTCCTTTGCAATTTTGTCGCCCTTGCTTGCACTTTCATAAATGATCTTTGAATTCAGTTCACTTTTTTTATAGTTGCTTAAAAGGCTTTTTTCGTTGCTATTTTCCAACATCTCTATTGCAGTGCTTACGATACCTGTTGCCGAAGCATATGATTCTAATGAACCCCGTAAACGGGTAGATTTATGTAACCTTCCTCCGGGGCGAATAATGGTATGACCCAGCTCACCTGCAAAGCCATCCTCACCATAAATTAATTGCCCATTGGCCACAATGCCACTACCTACGCCGGTGCCCAGGGTAATCATTATAAAATTCTTCATTCCCCTTGCGGCACCATAGGTCATTTCGCCTACGGCTGCAGCATTTGCATCGTTGGTAAGTGAGCAGGGTTGTTCAAACTTATCCGAAACCATGTCGGCAAAAGGAATTACTCCTTTCCAGTGAAGATTTGGAGCATGTTCAATAGTGCCTTTGTAATAGTTGCCATTTGGGGCTCCAATACCAATTCCTTTAATGGTTCCATGCTCATGTTGCTCCAGCATTACCGGGTGAAGTTTGTCATACAAGGCATCAATAAAATCTTCCACTTCGGTATAGGCATCCGTTCGTAAATCGCCCTTCACCAATATATCGCCACGGTGGTTAACCACGCCATATTTCGTGTTGGTTCCGCCAATATCAATACCTACGGCAAGTTCGTTAGATATGTCCATTTAGTTTTTTTAAGAGATGTAAATTAATTGATCTGGTTTCCATAAGCAAGAATTCCCCAAATAAGCGCCAGGCCAAAACCAATTAATATTAACCCACTTATTCGGTTTATGATATGTATGTTATGAGGAGTTAGCTTTGTACGTATGCGGCCAGCCAGCATTACTTTGGCAAAATCTAAACTGGCTACTAACAGCAAACAGGTTAAAAATACAATCAGCCTGTACTCGTGTGTTTGGGTTAAAAGGGATGTAGAAGTAAGCAACCAAAACCCAATGACGCCGGGGTTAAGGGTATTCATAAAATAGCCCGCTAAAAAAATTTTGACAAAATCTCTTTTGCGCATTAATAAAATTTGCGCAGCGCCATCGTTAACCTTGAGCTTTTTAAAAAAGGTAACATACACCCCCAGTGCAATTAACAACGCACTACCCCCAACGCCAATAGGAGTTTTATATTGAAGAAGCCCCTCGAAAAACAGGGTAAACAAATTGCTGATTACTACCAGTGTAATATCGCTTGCTGAAACGCCGGCTATAAAAGCAAAGCCGCCTTTATGCCCGTTGTTTATACTTTGCTTAATAATGGAAAACATGACTGGTCCCACCGAAATACTCAGCATTAAACCCAAAGCCAATCCTTTCAACAGCGCAGCGATCATCAAAGTAATTTAATTGAATGCCGGTTATTTTACCACAGGTTCACCTTTTATAAATTTTTGCCAATCCTCCAGCATTTTACCTTTTAATACCCGCGGAAATTTATGCTGTCCCCCAATCTTTCCTTTTTGACGAAGAAATTCCATAAAACTTTCCTCGCTCAACACTTCTAAAAAGACCTCCTTTAATGCACTCTTTCTTTCTACAGCATAATCATCGTTTAGCTTAATTAGGTTTTTATCAATGGCCTTGCATAAAACCTTGCTGTCAACAACATCATCGCAGGCTACATACCATTGGTGCGCAAAAAAGTTTTTATAGGGAATACCAGCCACAGTAAATTCTGGAATGGAGATATTTAATTCTTCACATGCAAGACTTACCGCCTGGTTCATATTGTCTACGCTCAGGTGCTCTCCTACCAGGCTCAGGTAATGTTTGGTGCGTCCTGTAATCACTATCTCCGCCCTTAATTTATCTACAAACTTTACAGTATCGCCAATAAGATAACGCCACGTTCCCGCACTGGTTGTAAGCAATAAAGCATAATCTTTTCCCTCCTGTACTTCGTGCAACATCAATACCTCCGGATTGGCTACCATGTTTCCATCAGCATCAAAGTTTTTTTCGTCAAACGGAATAAACTCGTGAAAGATATGTTCGGTGGTAACCAACCTCATTCCCCGGCTGTATTGCCGGTCCTGGTAGGCTATAAAACCCTCACTGGCCAAATAGGTTTCAATGTAAATAAGTGGCCGTGCCAATAATTTTTCAAACCCCTTTTTATAAGGTTCGAAAGCCACACCGCCATGCACATAAAAAGCAAGGTTGGGCCATATATCGTGAATAGTTTTGAGGTTATATCGTTCAATAATTCTTTCAATGCACAGTTGTATCCAGGCCGGTACACCCACAATAAAGCTAATATCCCAGTCGCGTGCTTTTTCAACTATCTCATCAATTTTTTTATTCCAGTCTCTTTGGCGGGCTATTTTTTTACCCGGTTTATAAAAGGGCTGAAACCAAAAGGGAGCTCTTTTTTGAATGATACCGCTAAGGTCGCCGGCATAATACCCTTCTTCTTTTTGCAGGTCGGTACTGCCGCCAATGGTAAGCCAGCCTTTGCCGATAGACTTTACCGGTATATCGTGGTAATTGCGAAGGGTAAATAACTGCTTTAGCATTACAATGCGGTTACCGCGAAGCAGATCGTTGGTAACCGGTATGTACTTGCTGGCAGATTCGCTGGTACCACTGCTAAGTGCATAATATTTTATTTTACCGGGCCAGCATACATCACTTTTATTTTCAAGGGTTTTGTGCCACCATTCATTATAAATTTTATTGTAATCAAAAACAGGAACCAGTTCCTGGAACTTCTTTCCCGGATGATTGCTCATTAAAATTTCGTCGAATTGGTAGCGCTGGCCAAACTCGGTAAAACGTGCTTTTCGCAAAAGTCTTTTAAGCACTTTTAGCTGCTGCCTACGAATACTGTTTTCAGGTAACCGTAACGCTCTTGCTAGTTTATCGGGTAGCGTAAGATCAAAAATCGGCATGCAGGAAAGACTTTTTTAGAGTGAGCGAAACTACATTAAAATACATAAAAAGCAGGACATGTATGCACTACACAATTGTACCAAAACCTGGTTTTGTAAGACCTTACCCCAACTTTTTATAATGACGGGCTACCATTTTAACATCCTGTAGCCAGTGATAGTTGCGTGCATACCACTCGTCAATTTTTGCGAGGCTTTCTTTTTTAAGGGGAGAAGAGTCGTTTACAGGAAAACCATTTGTAGCCAGAACACCTTTGCGCAGGCGGGGCAACCCATTGGTTGATTGGGAGTAACCTATCCATGTTTTTTTGCCGCTGATTACCAGTAAAGCATTGCGAACTATGGAAAGGCCATTTAAGATAAAATGAACAGGAAAGGTTATCAAAATAGCCAGCGCTACGGCAAGATCAACCATTCGTTTACGCCTGCGTTGGTAGGGAAGACCCAATTCAAAACTTCCATCCACAGCAACAAATTCTCCACTGGTATCCTTTGAGTCGCTACCGACTATGCTTTGGCTGTATTGTGCATGAAACCGGCTGTTAATGTGGGTAGGTAAATGCTGAATCAAATCGATGATCGCCTTGAAGGAAAGGAAACCTTCACAAAAAATGATCTCCCGTAACCGGAGACTTTCCAGTAATGTTGGTAACTGCCCCACTGCTGCAATGGCATCTTCTTTGTTTCCGTTGGCAGCTACCCTGCCCATAATGCGTTGTTGTAAACCTATCCTTGTTAACAGGCGTGTTACATTGGCAAATTCAGCTTGTGTGCCCACTACCAAAGTTTGTTGATGCTTGGTTGATTCATCGGTATCATCAACCACCTTCCATTGAATTAACAACCACCTGAACAGTACGATTAAAAGGGTGGCTGTAATACCGCCGAATAAAACGACCCCTCTTGAAAACCGGTATTTTTCTGGCAATAAAGAGTAGCTGGCTAATAATATAATGGTGGCAATGGAAGCTCCTGAAAAAGCCCTTGATAATTTGTACACTTTATCGTACATACCAGCCAGCAAGGCAGTCAGGATGAACAAAAGGGTGAAGCCGGGGAATGCAATATTGACTAATTCGGCATTGTAAGGCTCACCCGACCGAAACCAGTCTACCCACAAAGCATTGATAAAATGAAATGAGGCAAATACAAGCCCGGCATCAACTACCTGTAAACCAACTTTGGAAAATACACCGCTCAAAGCCGACAACCCTGCCCGTAGCCAAATAGCCAGTTGTATAAAAAAACTAAATATGGACGCTTTACCACTTCCATAATGTTTTTTTACAAAAATGCTCATAGCCTGGTAAAACATTCGAACATAATTCAGGCTTCCCTTTTTGGTGCTTTCGCCTTTAAAATGAACGATGGTGCTGCCTGAAAAATAATAATTTTTATAACCTTGCTTTTGTATGCGGTAGCTGAGATCTACATCTTCGCCATACATAAAAAAGATTTCATCAAAACCATGTAAGCTCAATAGCAATTGCCTTTTTGCCATAAGGAAAGCACCGGCCAATACATCAACTTCGTGATTTTTATGTTGGTCCAGGTAGCCCAAAGTATACCGTGCAAAAAACCGGCTGGCCGGAAACAAACTGGTTAGACCCACCAGCTTAAAAAAAGAAGTAACAGGCGATGGAAAAGAGCGTTTGCTTTCGGGTAAAAAACAGCCCTGTCCATCCACCATCCTAATGCCTAAAGCTCCGGCCTTTGGATGCTCGTTTATAAAGGCAAGACTCTTTACAAAGCAGTCTTCAGCAACAATGGTGTCCGGATTTAAAAACAGGATGTATTCGCCCGTACATTTATAAAGTGCCTGGTTATTAGCCTTGGCAAATCCTACATTTTTCTCGTTGGCTATTACGTTAATCCAGCTAAACCTGGCCTGTAAAAATTCAATACTGCCATCAGTTGAGGCATTGTCAACCACCCAAACTTCAGCATTCAAATTATTTATAGCTTTAAAAACAGAACTTAAACACTGCTCTAAAAAATACTTTACATTATAATTTACTATGATGATGGATAGTTGCAATTACAGACAGACTTTACTTATTATACGAAATACGAGATTTTTCGGCAAAGGTTAATTATTTAAAGGTTCCGGATAAGATTTCATGTGCATAAAAGCTCCTGTTATCTTTGCACCATGTTACAAGAAACACTTTTTGAAGCAATACATACCGGGGCCAAAGTTTTACAACAGTATTTTAATGGCGAATTTAAGGTTACCAATAAAGAAGGGATTAATAACCTGGTAACAGAAGCGGATCACGAATCGGAAAGGGTAATTTTTGAAGTGATCAGAAAACAATTTCCTGACCATTTTATTTTAAGCGAAGAGACCGGCGAAATTGCCAGTGACAGCCCATACAAATGGATTATTGACCCCATTGACGGTACAGTGAATTTTGCAAACGGCATTCCGCTCTGTTGTGTAAGCATTGGGATTGAAAAAGAAGGCAGTATGTTGATGGGTGCTGTTTATAATCCTTTTATGAACGAATTTTTCTTTGCTGAAAAAGGTAAAGGAGCTACACTTAACGATAAAAAAATTAAAGTGAGCGGCCAGTCGGAAGTAGCAAAAAGCTGCATTGTAACCGGCTTTCCCTATACTTATCTTGAGATGGAGAACGGCCCGCTTCAAATTTTTGAACAATTTATAAGGGCGGGTGTACCCGTACGCAGGCTGGGTAGTGCAGCAATAGATTTATGTTGGGTTGCCGCTGGCAGGTTTGATGGTTTTTACGAACACAAACTTGAAGCATGGGACAGCGCAGCCGGCTATTTAATAGTAGAAGAAGCCGGCGGTAGAGTAACCAACCTGGCTGGTAATTCTTACAGCCCCTACCAGCATGGCATTGTAGCCTCCAACGGATTAATGCACGATGAATTTGTGCAAGCTGTAAATGGCAACTGGGATCCCCACATTATTACTTATTAATTTTTACTTCAAGGCATTGCGCCATTGAAGGTTAAAGCATTCATACATGGAAAACAGAACAGAGATTTCCGACCTGGGCGAATTTGGTTTGATCGATCATCTTACAAAAAATTTTGAGATACGTAATGCCTCAACCATTTTAGGTATAGGTGATGATGCTGCGGTGATAGATCATTTTGGAAAGCAAACCGTTGTCTCAACAGATATGCTGGTAGAAGGTGTTCACTTTGACCTTATGTATACGCCATTGCGCCATTTGGGTTATAAAAGTGTGATAGTAAACCTGAGCGATATATACGCCATGAATGCTACGCCCACCCAAATAACCATGAACATTGCTTTTAGTAATCGGTTTAGCGTGGAGGCATTGGATGAGTTTTACGAGGGTGTTTTTGCTGCCTGTGAAAAATACAATGTTGATCTTATTGGTGGCGACACTACTTCATCCAACAAAGGATTTATAATTAGTGTAACGGCTATAGGAGAAATTACGCCTGGTAAAGCCGTTAAACGAAGCGGCGCCCAACCAGGCGACCTGTTATGCGTTAGCGGTTTTTTAGGTGGCGCATTTTTGGGCTTAACTATCCTGGAAAGAGAAAAGAAAATTTACCTTGAAAGCCCCGGTGTACAACCCGACCTTGAAGAACAGCAATATATTGTTGGACGTATGCTAAAACCGGAAGCACGAAAAGACATAATTGAGTTTTTTGAACAGCAAAATATTGTACCTACCAGCATGATGGATGTGAGCGATGGCCTAAGCAGCGAAACATTGCACATTTGTAAACAAAGCATGGTGGGTTGTAAAATATACGAGGATAAAATACCTATTCATGATGATGCAAAACAGTTTGCCTATAAGCTTGAGCTGGATCCTACTGCCTGTGCTTTAAGTGGCGGCGAAGATTATGAACTGCTCTTTACCATTCCGCAAAGCGAACACGATAAAATTGTACTAAACGAGGAGATTTCGGTTATTGGTTATCTTACTGATATTGAAGAAGGAGTACATATTATAACCAAGGGGGGTAGTACTCATAAGTTAACTGCACAGGGCTGGAATGCCTTTGCTCAATAGAAGATTTAATAGCAGTGGTGAAGGCTTATTAATTTTGTTTACTATTATTTGCCCCTCATAACCGGCAAGTAATTTCCTATTTTGACAGGATCCTCATATTCTAAAAACGATGCCATGAATTTAAATATACAGTTAGTCCGCCAGGCTGATTATATAAAAACTTCTCCTACCGGAGAACTGGACATGGCCTCAACAAAGGAGCTTTTGCGAACCCTGGCTGCTGCCAGTTCCGCAGGCGAAGAAAAACCTATGTTGGTTGACATTAGGAACACTTCCTCCATTTTAAAGAAGGTGGATGTATTTGAACTGGCGAGTACTTTGATTGAATACGGAAAAACATTCAGGCGTAAAACGGCCATACTTGCAAGGGATGATGATAGTTTTGACCGGGCAAATTTTTTTGAGCTGGTAGCTAAAAACCGCGGCTATAATGTAAATGCTTTTACCAGTTTTGAAGAGGCTATTATTTGGCTGGCCGAGATACAGGATATAGAAGTGGCATTGTAATAGAGAACGATGAGGTGAGTTGTGAATGGTCAATGGTCAATGGTGAAACGTGAATAAAAGTCAACTTCATGCCGTCATCTTGACGCATGTCAGGATCTCCTCGAAAAGATGTTAGTTGACAGATGACAGATGACAGAATGTCCTTAGTGCTACTTTGTGCCTTGGTGTTTTCGTGGCAGAAATTGCTGTCCGTTGTTGGTTGTTCGTTGTAAGAGAATGTCTTCAGCCTTCAGCATATTGCCTATTGCTTATTACCCATTGCCGATTTCCGATTGCCTATTGCCGATTGCCCATTGCCTATTCCACCGCCTATTTTACACTTTTTTTGTTACCCAAACTTTACCAAATTGTTACCCTTAATTTCTTCACAATTCCTTTACATTTTCATAACCGGCTTAAAACAATAACGGGTTTTTGTTACAGGTAGTTTTGCAACTCATACCAAAAACTACTTTATGAAATCCACATCTGCGGCAATAAAAAAACCAATGGCGTTTTTAGGTTCACTGCTGCTTTTTAGCATGTGCCTTTATGCACAAAATGTTTTTGTAAAAGGAGAAATAGTTGATTCGATTAACAGAAATAAAATCTCCGGCGCAACCATCTCTGTACTCAATAGTTCCAAGGCAACCTCAACCGATGCAAGTGGTAACTTTTCACTGCAGGCGAATAAGGGTGCTCAATTAATCATTACCTATGTTGGTTATACTGATAAGATGATTGATGTTTCAGAAGCCGGTTTTGTATCGGTGCAACTGGCTCCGGCTACTGTCCAGTTAACCGAAGTGGTAGTTACAGCACTGGGTATAAGAAAAGAAACAAAAAAACTAGGCTATTCAGTGCAGGAAGTAAAAGGTGAAGATTTGATAAGAGCCCGTGAGCCAAACCCAATCAATGGCCTGGTAGGTAAAGTAGCCGGGCTTACTGTTGGCGCTTCTGCCGAAATGTTGCAGGGTCCGCAACTGATACTGCGTGGTCGTACCATTGGCTTGTTTGTGGTTGATGGCGTGCCGATTAACTCCGATACCTGGAACATAAGCCCCGACGATATAGAAACCTATACAGTCTTAAAAGGTTCAACGGCGGCTGCTTTGTACGGCTTCCGCGGCATCAATGGCGCCATAATGATTACCACCAAGCGTGGTACCAAAGACAAGAGAGGCGTATCCATTGAGTTTAACTCATCTACCATGATTGACAATGGCTTTAATGCCATACCCAAAGTACAAGATGAGTATGGCCCCGGCGATCATGGCAAATATGCCTTTGGCGATGGTAAAGGCAGTGGTATTAACGATGCCGATTACGATGTATGGGGGCCAAAATTTGAAGGCCAGCTCATACCTCAATACGATAGCCCGGTTGATGCGGTAACAGGAGTTCGTAAGGGCACACCCTGGGTAAACAGGGGTAAGGATAATTTAAAAAGGTTTTT
>JAJAYD010000155.1 GCA_026786345.1 Chitinophagaceae bacterium | reverse complement strand
TTTACTATTCACCATTTTCTACCAAAAATAAATTGGGACGGTAAAAATACTAAAACTTTTAGCAAATTCAATGGCTTAATATTTCAAGGTTTCCTTTTCTACTCGTGTCAACGAACATTAATGTTGAGATAATCCAGATCAATCATACCTCTGCATTCGAGGCTTATGGTTATCACAAAATAAATACATGAAAGAGATAATGCTTAGTCTATATAACGCGGGTGGTCTCTTGCAAAATTATTGTAGTAAGAAAGGAACTACGATTTGCTTTCGCATTTAGCAGGTTGATGAAAAACAAGGATAAGCCTACCTCTCCTTATTATGAGACATGGTGTAAGATTGAGCTCAATGGCTCTGCGACACTTTTAGTCAAACAAGTTTACAATTTGACATGATACTACGGGTGCCTGCACTATGAAAAATGAACAGAGGCATATCTTAAAAAGGAACTTTACTGGTATTTAAGGCGAGTGGCCTTTCATAGCAGGATTGTTGCAGGCATAAAAAAAGGTTATAAGAATTCGATCTTATAACCTTTTATAAATCAGTACCCGGGAACGGAATTGAACCGTCACTCCCGTTGCGGGGAACAGGATTTTAAGTCCTGCGTGTCTACCAGTTCCACCACCCGGGTGTACCAAAAAAATCCCGCTTGTTGGCGGGATTAGTCAGAGCGAAAGACCGGGCTCGAACCGGCCACCCCGACCTTGGCAAGGTCGTGCTCTACCAAATGAGCTACTTTCGCAATAAAAACAAGAACTAAAAATGTTTCGAATTTCTCCCCTCTTAATCAACCGTAAAACCTGCTTATTTATTTGGGAGTGCAAAAATAATGATCCAGCCTATACAACCAAAACTTTATTTTAAATGCCTACTTGTATTTTGGCGTATAAAGGGTGTTGTCAGGCACTTCAACATCGGGCGTACCCTTGTAACGATGTTCGTACATTTTGTAACAACCACCTAATACTAAAGACAGTATGGTAAAGATGTGAACGTAGAATAAAAACCTTGATGAACTAACCCAGTTATATTTAAAATCTTTCTGTTTGTGCTCGTGTAATTCGTTTGCCATACATTAAAATTGCTGTGCAAAAATAGGGTTACCAATTAAATTTTCATTGTGTTTCAGTAACTATTTCAGCAAAAGTTTTTTTCTTTTTTATGAAATGCTCCATTATAACGGACCCTTTGTATAGGCCTTTTAATGTTACATGTCTTTGTGTAGCTGAGGGGCTTTTTGCCTGGTGATTGAAAACCCAACCTACAAAGGCAACATGGGCTTGCAGAACCGCCTTAAAAAAATCAGTATCACCACTCAACAATCCTCTCCAGGCTGCAACCGCATCTAATAAAATGCGTAGGGGCATCTTCCAAAGCTTTTCACTTGTACGCCAGTTTTTGGCAAGCATAATCAGGTTGTTCCTAAAATTTAAAAATACTTTTCGGTGGCCCTTTGGCAAGGTTCCCCCACCCACATGATATACCACCGAAGCCGGGCAGGCCATGATGCTATACCCTGCTTTTTGAAACCTCCAGCAAAGATCTACCTCCTCCTGGTGAGCAAAAAAGTATTCATCAAACCCATTAAATTGTAAAAACAAAGCTGCCCTTACAAATAATGCTGCTCCACTGGCCCAAAACACTTTCCGGGTATCATTGTATTGACCGCTATCCGTTTCGCAATAATCAAATACCCTTCCCCGTGTAAAGGGGTAGCCCAATGCATCCATCCACCCACCGGCTGCACCGGCATATTCAAACCTGGTTTTATCGTTATACGCTAACAGCTTGGGCTGACAGGCAGCAACTAATGAATCACTTTCCATCAGACCAATTATTGGTTCGATCCATCCCTGTGTAACCTCTACATCGGAGTTAAGCAACACAAAATAATCGGCCTTTACCTGCTGCAATATTGTATTATAACCTTTTGCATAACCATAATTTCCTCCGTTTACTATCACCTCAATTTGCGGGAAATTTAGGGCCATCCACTCCATTGTATCGTCGGTGGAGGCATTGTCGCCAATAACAACTTTTTTGTTTATGTAGGTTGAGGCAAGAACAGCTGGCAAAAATTTTTCGAGATAATTCCTTCCATTATAGGTGAGGATTACGATGGCAACTAAGGGGTTTGGCTTCAATGTAAAATTATATGGGTCAAAATAACAGAAAGCTTTTCTATTTTAGTCACATGATTCAACAATGGATTAACTGGAGATCGTTTTTAGCCTTAACAGCCATTTTAATAGTTAGCGGAACCATTTTTTACTCCGATTATTTATCGAAGAAAATTGCCGGGGAGGAAAAGCAAAAAGTTGAATTATGGGTTGCTGCGCAACGAACCATACTAAACTCAACAGCAGAAACTGATCTTACTTTGGCCAGCCGCCTATCAACCGAAAACGACGACATACCCATTATTGAAACCAATGAAAAAGACAGCATCACCAATAACTATCTAAACATTGATTCTTCAGAAATTGCTGCAAACAAAAATTACCTGCCCCAAAAGCTGGAAGAATTTAAGCGCCTCCACCCTCCCATTGTATTGGTCATAAGTACCAGGCCCTATGTTGCCAACAGGTATTATTATGGCGAAAGTAACCTGCAAAAAGAAGTCAGGTATTATCCCATCATCCAGTTATTGATTGTAGGACTTTTTATTTTCATAACTGCTACTGCACAAAAAAGCAGGTATCAAAATACACAAAACCAGGTTTGGGCGGGCCTGGCTAAAGAAACGGCTCACCAGTTGGGCACCCCGGTAACCAGTTTGGAGGGTTGGATAGAAGTACTGCGTGATATTAACGGCACCGAAAAAATAGTACCCGAAATTGAAAAGGATGTAGACCGGCTGAAGCTGATAAGCGACCGCTTTGGTAAGATTGGCAGCATACCAAAACTGGAAGAGAAGAACATTGTTGAACTGGTTAGCAACATGATATCATACATAAAAAAAAGGGCAAGTGGCAAGGTTCAGTTTACACTGGATACCAAAGGCGAAACCAATATACCTGCCATGATATCGCCACCGCTTTTTGACTGGGTAATTGAAAACCTGCTTAAGAATGCGCTGGATGCCATGGAAGGCAAAGGCAGCATAGGCGTAGTAGTGCAGGATGAAACAACAAGAATTTTGATTGATGTATCGGATACCGGCAAGGGCATTACTAAATCAAACATTTCCAAAGTTTTTAAACCCGGCTTTACTACTAAAAAAAGAGGCTGGGGGCTTGGGCTAACCTTAACGCAACGCATAGTTGAACAATACCATAAAGGGCAAATTTTTGTAAAGCAGTCAGAGCCCGGCAAGGGTACCACATTCAGGATCATACTTAATAAATAGATTTTTTGGTGGTAGCCAGCCACAACTTTTTATGGCGGCTTCGTTGCTGCCTGCCCCGTCAGACTTGCTCGGTCGCACTCTTCTACTTTTGGTTTTTTATGGCATCAAAATTTATCCCTAAATCCCTACTTTTGCGTCTCCCTCAATGCGGCGATGGCGAAATTGGTAGACGCACTACCTTGAGGTGGTAGCGCCTGAAAGGGCTTGGGAGTTCGAATCTCCTTTGCCGCACATAAAACCTGCTCTAAGAGTAGGTTTTATATTTTATAAAAAAAATTTAGCGGCCCAAAAATTATTCAAGATTTACAACTTTTATGTCTTTAAAAAAATGTCAATTTCCTGGTAATAA
Organism: Chitinophagaceae bacterium; assembly: GCA_026786345.1. Lineage (GTDB taxonomy): Bacteria > Bacteroidota > Bacteroidia > Chitinophagales > Chitinophagaceae > Segetibacter. The sequence goes on along the minus strand of JAJAYD010000155.1, from coordinate 3,553 downwards.
ATATAACTACCCGCAAAACAACCACTTTAAACATAACTGTTTTGCTTTAACATGAACTACGGCATATCATGACAGAAAAAGAAACCCAACAGCAGATCGATGAGCAACTAAAAGCTTTACGAAAAGCAACAAACGAAGCGATCAAATCTAAAGAAGCAGCGAACAGATACCTGATAGAAGCTGGAATAATTACGGATACTAAGGAGTCGCGTTTTATTCAACAAAATCAAAGTAAACGTTGATCCATCACCGCCCTTTTCAAGTTATCGGCTTTCACAGCTGTGATAAAAAGCTCGGATTAAAAATCATTAATGGAGAAGAAGAATTAAAAATTACTTTTTACCACGTCCGTTAGATACCTATAACCCCTATCTAAATTCTACATTTATTACAGATTATAATTTGAATAAATAATTCTTTAAAAATTAAATTTTACATCTGGTTAACCTTACATAAAAGATCCTTCTTATAACAGAGAAGGATTTTTTAATTTTACCTTTCTCAATCTACTCCTCATGCCATTACCTAACCAGTTTGTTTCAGCAATTATAAAGCGGTTTAAAACTTATAAAGACTTAGGCGACAAAACTTTTGAACAATTAAACGACGAAGACTTTTTTTACAAGCCTTCGCCTGAAAGCAACAGCATAGCCATAATTATACAACACCTGTACGGCAATACCATGAGCAGGTTTACCAATTTTTTAACCGAAGACGGAGAGAAGGAATGGCGCAACCGCGATGGTGAATTTGAATCGATGGACTGCTCAAAAGAAGACCTGCTATCGTTTTGGAATATGGGCTGGCACCAGGTATTTACCGCCATAGAAAAGCTAACCCAAGAAGACCTTGAAAAAACAATTTATATACGCACCGAACCTTTAATTGTGTTTGATGCATTGCTGCGGCAACTGGCACATTATCCTTACCATGTAGGTCAGATTGTTTACATAGGCAAATTGATTAAGAATGAAGCATGGCATAGCCTGAGCATTCCAAAAAATAAGAGCCATGATTTTAATGTGTCAATGGCAAAAAAATAATAATGTTTAAAGTAAACCAAGCCCCCGGCCGCACCATTAGCATTGATGGTAAAGAGCACCTGTTCTTTAGCGGTTACTCGTACCTGGGTATGAGCCATGTGTCGGAATTTTGCGACCTGGTTAAGGCTGGTATTGATCAATATGGTATCGTGTTCCCCAGCAGCCGGATATCCAATACTCAACTGGAATTATACGGCTCGTTCGAGTACCTTTTAAGCCGGCTGGTTGACATGGAGGAGACGGTTACTTTTTCGAGTGGTTACCTTGCCGGAAGGGCCATTGCCGACCAATTAATGAAACACAACAAACACGTCTTTAGGGCGCCCGATACGCACCCGGCCATACAATGTGGTATTCAATTGCCAAACGAAGACTGGAAGCATCATTTTGTAAGAAGCGTAAATCAATCGGAGCATAACAACTTTATACTCTTTATGGATGGGGTTAATCCACTTACAGCCTCGGTAGCAAACTTTTCGTTTTTGCATGAGGTAAATCCTGACAAGCACGTAACCTGTGTAGTAGATGATTCGCATGGCATTGGCTTAATGGGACCGGCAGGTGAGGGTATCAGCCATTTGATTCCCCGGCTGCCCAATGTTGAAATAATTATGACCTATTCATTATCAAAAGCATTTCACCTGAATGGCGGTGCCGTAAGCTGCAGTAAAAAAACTGCCCGGCTGTTACGAGACTCCACTTTTTATACAGCCTCCTCAGCAATATCTCCGGCATTTGTGTATGCCTTCGTGTATGGTCAGCAATATTATCATCAACAACTAAAAAAACTGCAGGATAACATCTCTGCTTTTGTAAATGTAGTAAGCGATATAGGTGGCATTTGTTTTTATCCGCACCTGCCTGTTTTTGTTTTAAAACGAAATTGGGATCCGGCCTGGTTTGAAAAGCAACATATCATCATCTCATCTTTTGCATACCCTGATCCATCGGGTAACAAAGTAAACCGCATTATATTGAATGCCTTACACACAAGGCAAGACCTGTTTAAACTATCAGGGGTTTTAAACACGCTGCATCAAAATAGTTACTGAAAGATTTAGACGTGGTTGTCCTACTATTGCAAGTGGATTTTGATGATTCATTTTTCATTATTCACTTTTCATTTTTCATTATTCATTTTGCCCGGCTACTTATGGTTGTAGATTTTGTTATTGTTTACGTATAATGAGTTTATGAATTTGTGCTGAGCAGGTGTTTCTTTATTTTTACAACATTCTAAAAAGTACGCACTGAAGAAATTTTTAACCATAACCGCCCGGGTGTTGCTCAGTCTGCTGGCCACCGTGTTACTGATATGGCTGCTTTTGCAAACCGAATTGGTTCAAAATTTTATAGTAGGAAAGGTTACCAAACGCCTTTCAAAAGATCTGAATACCGAGGTTAGAATTAAGCATGTAAGCTTTACTTTTTTCAACCGCATGAACCTTGAAGGAACCCTGGTAAGGGACCAAAGGAAAGACACCCTGCTTTATGCCAATAATATTAAAGTAAGGGTAACGGACTGGTTTTTTTTGCAGGATACACTGGTTTTAAAATTCATAGGCCTCGAAGATGCCAAGATTAACCTGCAGCGTAGCGACTCTGTTTGGAACTACCAATTTCTCGTCGATCATTTCTCCCCTTCTTCACCCAAAAAAACAAGTAAAAGCAAACTAGTATTAGACCTGAAAAAATTAGATTTTAATAAAGTTGAGTTTGTACAAAACGATTTATGGGCCGGTAAAAAATTATTGATAAAACTGGGAAGCCTGCAACTGGATGCCGATAACTTTAGTATGGTAGACAAAAGGCTGCATATTAGTTCGCTTGATTTGGACAGGCCCTATATTGCCATGATTGGCTTTAAAGGACTTAGGCCGCCTGTTGAAAAAAGGCCCGTTGTTAAAAGTGATACGGGCTACTATTTCAACGCTTCAAACTTTGAGTTGAAGATTGGAAAACTCAATATAAAAAACGGTACGTTTATCAATGAGAAGTTAACCGAAAGAGAACCCTATCCCACCTTTGATGGGGAGCACCTGCGCTTTGATAAAATTACCGGTGCTCTCCGAAACATAAGCTTTATTAAAGACACCATCAAAGCCCAGGTTGACCTTGCGGCCAAAGAAAGAAGTGGTTTTGACGTGAGAAGGTTAAAAACCGATTTCAGGCTTACACCACAAATAATGGAATTTGCCCGGCTTGACCTGGTAACGCCCAAAAGTCATTTGCGTAATTATTATGCAATGAACTTTAAAGATTTCAATAAAGACTTTTCCGATTATGTTCATAAGGTACCGATGTCCGTTAAGTTTACTGATGCAGTTATAGACAGTGATGACCTTGCCTTTTTTGCACCGGCCGCAAAAACGTGGAACAAAAAAATAAGCATTTGGGGAACTTCCAAAGGACCGGTTGACGACCTGGATATGAAGGGTCTTTTTATTAGGGCAGGTGCCAATACTTACGTTAAAGGAGACTTGTCGATGACCGGTTTGCCGGATATAAAG
>JAJAYD010000154.1 GCA_026786345.1 Chitinophagaceae bacterium | reverse complement strand
TGTACTCACGATGACCACAGTCATTGTTGGGTGGCCTGTAATCCTGCCCTAAATCAACTGCATCATACCACCAATCTTACCCTAAACATCAAACCGACTCTTTGGTCACAGTTACAAATAATCACCACAGCAACAATAACCATCATCCTGGTCATGGCATTCAACAACATCATGTTTTAGACTCTTTACATCATTTGCATAATATTCATCACCCTTAATCTTTAAGGAATGTTTTCAGTAAAGCTGGATTATGCGCGGCTTTTTCTTTCCACTACATCCTTTCTTCATAATTTTACTTTGAAAGAAATGAATTTGAAATAGGTAATATTTTTTGACACATATAATTATGAAAAAGCTATTGTTTTCGTTTTCACTGATTGTTTCGACGATTGGATTCAGTCAAACTGTACCTGCTGATAGCACGCCGGTTCGTGTTAAGTCTTTTGAAGCCTCTCAATCAGTTAATGCAACAAAGCTTAATTGGTCAGTGGTTTGTTTTCTGCAATATGCAAAGTTTGTAGTTGAACGTTCAAACGATGGTATCAATTACACTATTATAAATACCTTTCAGGCAGACAGGTTACGCTGTAGACAACCGTTTGACTTTGAGGACAAATCATCCTCCGGTAAAGTTTTTTACCGTTTGAAGGTGGGAGATTTGGATGGAAATTTTGCAACCTCAAAAGTGGTAGCTGTTTTTGGCAAATCAAAAGGTTTTGATATTACAGCTATGGCCCCCACAGTAGTTACCTCAACCGCCCAGTTAAGTATATCTTCTGCATCAGCAGATAAAGTAATGATCTATATCACCAGCATGCAGGGAGTTGCAATTCTAAATAAATCCTTCACAGTTTTAAAGGGTAACAATACTATTTCTTTAAACCTCTCATCTCTACCAAAAGGAACCTTCGTTTTATCATCGTATAACAGTGAAGGCCAATTAAAAACAAAACGATTTATAAAACAATAAGTGATAATGCTTCCCATCTAAAAGCTCTGAAGATGGCAGACCTCGTTATTCGTTGCGGTCATGAAACGTTTATTAGCAATATGGCAATGATGATGAAGGATGAACAAAAAAAAAGAAATTGAAGAGTTGCAGGAATAGCTTTTGCGAACCAGATGATTTAAAAGGGAAAGGGATTTCTTAACAGGTTACTGTTTGTTTTTCTTTAAATGATTAATGGAATAATAGTAGTTTTGCACTTTATAAATGCACCAAAGTAAATCCATAAAATTAAAAGCAGCTCTTCTGTTGACGGTGTTTGCACTAAACACTGTAGTTGGTTTTGCCTGTTCGGTAGGTTTAGATATGGGCTATAATAAAAAGCACCATCATGACAAACAATCCTTAAAAACCACAACCCCTCATTCACATAGTCATTCTAATAATAATAATTCACATCATCCTGAAAGTGGTTCAACATTACACAACGTTGAGCAAAGCACATCAGGTAAAGATGACTGTTGTACAAATAATGCAATAAAATTTCAGACAGAAGACAAAAAACTTCAGCAATCACAAAATATTACCATAAAATCACCTGTTTTTGTTGCATTCCTTTCTGCCTTTTTAGGTTTACCATTATTTTCTTCCGAAGCATTTGCGGGTTCAAATAAATATTTTATCCCTCAATACTATCCACCACCGGATATACGCATAGTCATACAGTCATTCCAGATTTGATTTCCGTTTGAGATAAGTGCATTGCACATATAAACTTATGTCGGTATGACAAGGTTTATTTCTTCAAACTGAAATCATTTTTTATGTACAGGTTTTTTCTTACCACTAGTTTTATTCTATTTACATCAATTGGTTTTTCGCAACGGCTGTTTACCCGGCAAGATGCTATTAACATGGCACGCACAAACCGTATTAATGTAAACCCGGCACAATTGGATGTGCAGCAGCAAAGGCAGTTACTCCAGGGTTCACGGGGCTTCGATAATCCTGAGCTGGAATACGATATAGACCCTTACGACCCTATGTCGTTAGGCATATTGATGCCCATTCGTTTTCCTTCTGTGTATGCAACGCGGCATGGATTGCAAAAGGAGCGTATCAGGCTATCTGAGTTGATGCTTTCGCTTAACCAATATGAAGTAAACAGGCTGGTGCAAAATACTTATAACGAAGTGCAATACCTGTATGCAAGAATTAATTTGCTGCAGCAGCAGGACAGCCTTTATCAAATAATAAAAACTGCTGCCCAAAGAAACTTTGAGGCAGGTCAGATTAATAAGCTGGAAGAACTGTTCGCCTCTAACGAAGCTAATAACGTACGCAACGATTTAGAGCGGTCATTTATAGAATTGCCTGCTCAAAAAAAAGCGCTTTCCTACATACTTAATTACAGGGAAGATTTTATTGTTGACAGCCTGCAGCCGATTGCCACAGGCAATATGTTACTCGAATTAGTTGATACCATACCAGACGCCATCCGTCCGCAAATTTTGCAGCAGCAGGTGGTAATTAGTCAGCAGCAACTAAAGTCGGTGAAAGCAGAACTACTGCCGCAGATAACTACCGGTCCCTTTTTTGGTTTGCAAAAGAAACCGGATGGCGATAAAAAACAAGGTTGGCGTATCGGGCTATCTCTACCACTATGGACAAATCAAAACAGGTCAAAAATTAAAGCAGCGCAAACAGGTGTGCAGCTTGCTGAAGCGCAGCGAACATTAGAGATACAGGACCTCAACAGGCAATACAGTACCACGTTAGCGCAAGTGCTAAGAGAACAAAAAAGTATTCAATACTATACAAAAATTGCCAACCAGCAGGCTGTAGATATTACAGCTACTGCATTGCGCCTGTTCGGGGCGGGACAGATGAATTATATAGAAACGGTCAGGAATATTATCATAGCTTATCAAACCCGCGCAAACTACCTCGAAGCTATCCGAAACTTCAACCAGGCTATCATCGAATTAAAATATATAAATGGCACCTTATGATTAAGTATCTCCTCTTTTTATTATTAATTCCAATGACGCTTTTCGCCCATGAAGGGCATGATAATGCAGCAAAGGCACCAGCTTCAACTTCAGCATATTTTAGCAGCGAAGCAAGTTCGGATAAGTACGAGCTGCTTATAAAGTATAAAACAATACCCGTAGGTAAAGAAGGTGTGTTTCGCTTATTTGTTACAGATGTACTTACCAATGCCCCGGTTAATGCGAATGAATTAAAAGCAACTGTATCAGGTAATGCAGACCTGAAATTAACTGTTAGCAAAGTTGATACAGGCGTATTTGAAATCAAGGGAACATTTCCTGAAAAGAAAGTTTATAATATTTCTGTAAGCCTTAATAGCCTGTTAGGCGCCGATTTGTTATTGATTAAAGATGTGGAGACAGGAAAAGAAGCTCCTCAGCCTTCATTGGAAGCAGCACATGCTCACTGGTATAGCAGCAATTGGTTTATTGGTTTAATAAGCTTATTGGCAGGCATGGCTGTAATGTTTTTTTTAATGAAAAGACCTAACCGCAGAGTTGTTGTAACCACTGCAATATTTTTATTATTGTTTCCCACAGCAACAACTAATTACCTATCTGCACATGGGGACGACGACCATGGTGCAAAAAAAGCCGGCACTTCATCTGGTCCTTCCAACACATTTATAGTGGAGAAAGAAACACAGTTTCTTTTTAACATCCTTACACAAAAGGTTGTGGTAGGAAATTTCAATCAATCAACTGAAGTGCTTGGTACAATAGTTCCATCACCTAAGGGTATGGCAGTGATACAATCACCACAAACAGGAAAGATTGTTTCTATCAGAACTACTGTTGGTCAAAGTGTTTCGGCAGGTCAGGTGTTGGCGGTAATTGAGCAGCAGGTTGATGCAGGCACACAGGTAAATATTCTCACCCAGAAAAACACTGTTGATGCAGAATTCAATGCGGCTAAGGCACAGTACGACAGGCTTAGAGATATTGCAGACATTGTTGCCAAGAAAGATTTAACCGAAGCGAAAGCCCGGTTTGAAACAGCAGCCAAGAACAAAAAATTGTTCGCTGCAAATGCATCAGGCAATGTTAGCAGCACCAAAATGATTACCCTTACCTCACCTATCAGTGGTAT
>JAJAYD010000153.1 GCA_026786345.1 Chitinophagaceae bacterium | reverse complement strand
TTGTGTCTTTGTGGTTCTTTGGCTCTGTGGTTCTATGACTTTGTGGTTCAAATTCGAATAAAATCTTAAAAATTTCTGCCTTCAGCACATTCACGTATCATTCTGAAAGGCAGGTGTTACTTTCGCATTTTACAGCGAACTATGAAACCATACATTGCAGTTCTTTTATTGTTCTTTTCAACTACGGTAAAAGCGCAGTCTTTAAATGCTGTTATGTTACGAAATTTTCAACGTTCCGAAGATTCGATGAAGCAATACAGCCGGGCCATGATTACCGACCCGAACAGCAGCCAGCGTTTTATTGCCGATAGTATTTTCATAAGAATGCTGGTAAAATCGCTTCGAAATCCCCACTCATTTTATTACCCATACGACTCCATTGAAACTGTTTCAAGAATATATGCACCAGACAGCAGTTTCAGAATTTTCTCGTGGCAGTTTAACCGCGACGATAGTTATTTCAGGCAAAGGGGCGCCATTCAAATGCGTACTACAGATGGGTTACTAAAGTTGTTTCCATTACTTGATATGTCGGAGTTTACCGAAGCCCCACAGGATTCTGTACGAACTGCCACCAATTGGGTAGGAGCCATTTATTATGGCATGGTCATGAAAACTTTTAATGATAAAAAATATTATACCCTGCTTGGGTTTGATGATAACAATGCAAAGAGTACCCGCAAATGGATAGAGGTGCTAACGTTCAATGGAGCGGGCCAGCCCCGGTTTGGAGGACCTTATTTTGCCTTGCAATCAGCCAAACAACCCATGGCAAACCAAAATGCCCGCTTTTGCCTGGAGTACAAAAAAGAAGGTAAAGCAAGATTAAACTACGATGCCGAAATGGATATGATCGTGTACGATCACCTGGTTAGCGAGGACAATACACCTGATAAAAAATATACCCTGGTACCCGATGGCGACTATGAAGGATTTAAGTGGGATAACGGCAGATGGAACCACATTGACAAGGTATTTGACTTTAAACTAAAAGATGGTGAAGCACCCATGCCCGAACCATTAAAGGATGATGCCGGTAATAGCAACGAAGAAAAACTGCGCCAGCAATCAGAAAAAAACCGTCAAAAAAACAACCCTGTTAAGCCTGCTCCGGCAAAGCCTGTAACCAAACCTTTGAGCAGGCAGCCTAAAGACGAAGCTGAACCCTGAGAGGTTATTTTGTCCTCACAATTTTAATATCGGTATTTGTAAAATCGGCCTGCTCCAGGTCTTGCTTTGTTATATCGAATAACAAAATGGTATAACGATAATTTCCAACCGGTTCTAACGCCCGGTACCATTTATAATTACCAGACCCGGGTAAATATGTATTGAACATTTGCTTCATCAATACTGCATGCTTACCGGTGGAAGGATTTACGGTAGCTGGTTGATATTCCAGGTGCTCTTGTAAAAATTGGCTGAGGCTTGAATCGGACTGGCCATAGTCGATACTCGAGTCGTATATTTTTCTATAAACCGTCTGCTTGTTCGTTACAAATTCATTGGTGTATGGAATGATAAAAGGATAATATAAAGCAACGGTTATAAATGTATATGCCACCAGACCCGCTGCTGCAAGTTGCCATACCCTCGCTGCTGTCGTTAATTTTTTAAAGAGAAAACCCAGCCCTATAAACAGCAACGGAAAGATTAATAATATATGTCTTATACCCGTTTGAAAGTTATTGAAGAAACTGAGGATGATCCAAAAGAAAAGTATAGGGATCACGAGAAACATGTAGCGTTTTACGAAGCCTTCTTTGGTAAAGTTTTGTATAAAGAGGGGCACACAACTTAACAGTAATACCAGGGTACCGAGCGGTAGCTTATAGAAGAGAAGTACCAGGTAATAATACCAAAAGCCGCCGGTTAGGTTAAGGGTACCAAAAAGGTATACACCATTATACGTTTTTGCAGGAGTGGTTGCACCGATATCGGCATGTGCTTTTAGCATGTCGAGTTGTTGTACCCAGGCCTGTGGCAACGGAATGGCAAGCCGCCGCAACCAGTTATGATGTTTCAGATCATTCAAAAAAGCACTTTCAAAATGATAGTTGCCAAATAACATGAATGTATTGCGGAAGTAATAAGCACAGTTGATGACCAGCAGGATGATGCAGCAAAAAGCTAAGGTTTTACTAATTGCTTTTAAGGAACGCAATTGTTTAAACCGGTGGGTATAAGCATGAAAACATATTGATAACAAAGGGAGCAATAACAACAGGAACAACAAGGTGGCTTTGGTTACAATGCCTATGCCGGTAACAACGGCACACAGCCAAAAATCTTTCTGAGATTGATGAACGAGGTATTTATTGAAATGATACAGGCTTGCCACTAAAAAAGCGCCACACGCCAAATCGGTACTAATGAGTGTTGAGTAAGACAGGTAGAGTGGATCGAACAGTAGCAGCAGTAAAGGCAACAACCAACCCTTTTCGCCATATAGTTGCCTGCACCATTTGTACACGTACAAAGCAGTTATCAGCGAAAATAAGATCATTATATAGCGACCTTCGGCCTGGTCTTTACGACCATAATCGTTTAGCTGGTAGTTTGGGTTGATGATCTGCCTTACGGCTCGTGGTAACCAGCAAACAGCAATAAGGGGCGACTTGCTATCGTCTATGGGTTTTATACGTTCGGGGTGACCATGCAGCCAACGCTTGGCATACTCAATATAGTCGGGTTCATCAAACGTAATATTTTGGTGGCTGATGTAATAGAAAGAAGCAATGGTATGCAGCAGCAAAAAGGCCAACAGTATTAAGCGTTGGCGTGTCCAGTATGATTTGGTTTTAATTTTAATCATTCAAATCGAAGCGCTATTTCTTATTTTTTCTTCTCAGCCTCTCTAAATTACGAATATCATTCAGGTCTTTTGGTCGTGCATTTACTTGCTTATTTTTGATAAGATCGGCATAGTTTATAAACGAAATCTCAATTTTACTTACGTTGATTAGTTCCCGTTCTCTAAAGGAGGTAGTAAATTTTGTCAGGCCATTTACTTGAGGCAAAAAGTCCAAAGTATATTTTTCAAATTCAAGTTTAAAAAATGATTGTCGGGGATCAGGTGCCTGCTCGTTTTTATATTCTTCATCATCTTGCCCAAGCTCTTCCAGGGCATTTAAAAGATTCAAATAATTTTTATAAGTTGGATTGTACCAAAAATCAAAATCAAGTTTGTTTGCAACTATACCTTCAGCATTAGTTGTTTGCCTAAAATATCCATGTAACGCAACTGCAGCTCAGCCAACAACCAGATATTGAACAGAATGCTTGCTTAAAATTTTGCATATGGAAAGAATGCTGTCCGACAAATTCTCATTCATTAGCAGCCTCGCTTTGTTTTGCCGTATTCTTTTTGAGAGTAGAAGATTGCCTTAAATAAGCTAAAAAGTGCTCAAAATCTTTCAAGTCTTTGGCCGGGTCTACAGTTTTTTGAGAGGCTGCCATGCTATCAGCTTTCAACTTTTCGAAACTCGAATATCGGGTCAACTTAGGCATGCAGGTATCTATATATTTTTACTAATATAACCCTTTGCCTCATAATATTCAGGTATTGCTATTTGCTATACTTATGTTACTATGTTTCTATTGTGGTGTATTTTCTTGCCCCGCATAAATAAAACCAAATATGGCTAAGTTTAAATGTTTAGCAAGGCTGCATATTGAGACAACTGTACAAGAGTGCGACGCAAGGATGATACTATGAAAAACTAAAGCCGGGCCCAAAAAATTCAACATTCATAATTCAACATTCAACACTTTTTTAATCCAATTTTAGCACTGCCAAAAATGCTTCCTGCGGCACTTCAACGTTACCAATTTGTTTCATTCGTTTCTTACCTTCTTTCTGCTTTTCGAGCAGTTTACGTTTACGGCTAATGTCGCCACCATAACATTTGGCGGTAACATCTTTTCGCATGGCGCTAATGTTTTCGCGGGCTACAACTTTAGCGCCTATGGCAGCTTGTATGGCAATCTGAAATTGTTGCCTGGGCACCAGGTCTTTCAGTTTTTCGCAAAGCTTGCGGCCAAATTCGTGGGATTTGGCGCGATGGATCAATGCACTCAGGGCATCCACCTTTTCACCATTTAATAAAATGTCCATTTTTATAATGTCGCTTTCACGATAGCCTATAGGGTGGTAATCGAACGAGGCATAACCTCGGGTCTGGCTTTTAAGTTTATCATAAAAATCGAAGACAATCTCGGTGAGTGGCAATTCAAAAATAAGTTCTACACGGGTAGGAGTAAGATAGCTTTGGTTGATGAGTATGCCGCGTTTGCCCAGGCAAAGCGTCATAATATTACCAATGTATTCTGCAGCGGTTACAATGTGCGCCCTTATATAAGGCTCCTCAATCATGTCCAGTTTGGTTGGCTCAGGCATTTCGGCCGGGTTGTTCACTACAATTTTATCGCCCCGTGAAGTGTATGCAATAAAACTTACGTTGGGAACAGTTGTGATGACCGTTTGATTGAACTCACGCTCTAAACGCTCCTGGATAATTTCCATGTGCAGCAAGCCTAAAAAGCCGCACCTGAAACCAAAACCAAGGGCTTGCGAGGTCTCCAGTTCAAAAGTAAGTGAGGCATCGTTTAACTGCAGTTTATCCATACAATCCCGCAATTCTTCAAAAGCATCGGTCTCTACCGGAAAGATACCGGCAAATACCATGGGCTTCACTTCTTCAAAACCCTTGATCATTTCGCCGGGGTTATTAGCCAGGGTAACAGTATCGCCCACCTTTACTTCTTTAGCCACTTTTATACCGGTAATTATATAACCCACATCGCCGGCACGAACTTCGTTTTTCGGCGTCATAGTTAATTTCAATACCCCCACTTCATCGGCAAAATAATCCTGCCCGGTGCTGGCAAAACGAATTTTATCTCCCTTTTTCAATACCCCGTTCATGATGCGGTAATAGATGATAATACCGCGAAAGCTGTTGAACACACTGTCAAAAATGAGTGCCTGCAACGGAGCTTCTGTGTCTCCTTTAGGTGCAGGAATACGTTCAATAATAGCAGCCAGAATTTCTTCGATACCAATGCCACTTTTTCCACTCGCTAATAATATGTCTTCTTTTTTACAACCTATCAGGTCAATAATCTGGTCCTGGGTTACCTCAATATTGGCACCTTCCATGTCTATTTTGTTAACGACCGGAATAATTTCCAGGTTGTTGTCGATAGCGAGGTAAAGGTTGCTGATGGTTTGTGCCTGTATTCCCTGGCTGGCATCTACCAACAGCAGGGCACCTTCGCAGGCAGCCAGCGCCCGGCTTACTTCGTAGCTAAAATCTACGTGGCCGGGTGTGTCGATGAGGTTAAGGGTATAATTCTCTCCTTTGTAGGGATAGTTAATTTGAATGGCGTGGCTCTTAATGGTAATTCCCTTCTCCCGTTCAAGGTCCATATTGTCCAGCACCTGGGCATGCATATCGCGGTCGCTGATGGTGTGTGTAAACTCCAGCAGTCTATCAGCCAATGTGCTTTTACCGTGGTCGATGTGTGCTATAATGCAAAAATTCCTGATATTCTTCATACGGCGGCAAAAATAACGATGTGGAGGCACATTTGGTGAGGGATTGAAGAATGAGAAGGACTTATAACAAACCTCAAATTTGAAGTACATTTATCCGTCTAAAATTTACAAATGAAGATTACAAAGATTCAGTTGAAAGACTTTCACCAGTTTAAAGATTTGACCATTGATTTGACTTATCCGAAAGGGCATTTTAAAGAAGGACAACCTTTAGATAAGGTATGTTTGATAGGGCAAAGCGGGACAGGTAAGACGAGTTTGTTAGAATTAATACCATTATATCTATATAACTACGAGACACAATTTATTGTTAAAAGTGGACAGGATTCCTTACTCGAAAAAGTTGAAATCTTCCTTGAGTTTGGAGTTGAGAAAGAATATAGTGTAAGGCTTTATTTGAAGGAAGATAATAATAAAAGGCTTGATGTAATGATTTCCAGAAGCGACAACAAAACTGAAAATTTTAATAATTCAACTCTTGCTGAATATTATAGTGATGTTTGGTTGAAAGAGTTTGCAAGTAAATTGGTTTATTTCCCGGCTAATCTAAACTACGATGTAGAAGTAGAAGGTGATAATAAAATTGGAAAAAATGGAATAATAGACTTTAGTAAAGACAAGGTTTCAGTTGTATGGTATTTGATCTTGGAACAAATTCAATCTTATCAGGAACAGGAGCTTCAAATTAGACAAGAAATTTCAAAAGCTGTTGAACTTGCATCTAATGATTTGACTGTAATTGAAAAGGCATTGAATAAATTAAAAGACTGGAAAAAGACAGAGTTCAACCCCATCCAGGATATTGCAGACAATTGCTTAAATAAAATATTAAAACCGTTTAAACTTAGAGTAAAAACAGAACTCAACATTAAGAGTAAAGAGGATATAGGTTTTATTAAAATTGAAGACTTTTCGGGCAACGAAATACCTAACGGTTTGTGGAGTACCGGAACCAAGCAAGTTGTGCTAAGCGCAATGCCTTTGTACCTTTTAAAACCTAAACACACGGTTATCTTGTTCGATGAACCTGAACGTTCCTTATATCCTGACGTGCAACGC
>JAJAYD010000152.1 GCA_026786345.1 Chitinophagaceae bacterium | reverse complement strand
GGTCAATAGTCAATGGTCAATGGTCAATGGTCAATAGTCAATAGTCAATAGTCAATAGTCAACGGTCAATAGTCAATGGTGAAATAGTGAACCTTTAATCTAAAACCTACAACTTAAAACTTAAAACCTACAACTTCTTCCCCTTCTTCAACTCCGAGTACAAATGTTGAACAAGGCCATCGGCTAAACCAATCTTAGGAACAAAAATTTCTTCGGCATCGGCCCAGCGCATAACGTTTACGTAAATTTGAAGGGCAGGCACAATAACATCAGCACGGTCTTCTCGCAGTTTATATAACCTGATGCGATCTGCCAGTGGCACTGCAGATAACTCCTTAAGATAATCTTTCAGCAAGTCAAGCTGAAGTGGCTTTCCGTCTTTGCGCTTACTCATCGAAAACACTTTGTTGATGTTTCCACCTGTACCAATAGCTACCAACTTTTTTTGCCCTTTAGTAATGGTTTTCACAGCCTCTTTCATTTCGTCCCATGCGCTCTCAGGTACCAGGTTTTTTAAAATCCTGATCGTACCTATATTGAAGGAGTGTTTGTAAATGAGTTTGCCATCGGCGAAAAAAGTAAGCTCTGTACTACCGCCACCTACATCAATATACATATAACTATGGTCGGTATCCAGGTGCTCGGCTATATGATTTTCATAAATGATCATAGCCTCAATATCGCCGCTCAATATTTCAATTTCTATTCCTGTTTCCAGCTTTACTTTTCTAATAATATCCTGGCTATTGGTGGCATCTCTCATAGCGCTGGTTGCACAGGCAATTACATTCGTTACTCCATAAACATTTATTAAGTGGTTATAGGCTTTCATAGTTTGAAAGATCATGCCTATGCGGTGCTTGGTTATATAACCTTTTTCAAAAACATCAAAACCTAACCTTAATGGCACCCTCACGAGATTTAATTTATTAAACTCTGGCTCACCATTGGTTTCAATTACTTCCGAGATCAGCAAACGGGCTGCATTACTTCCAATATCAATAGCTGCTAATCTCACTTGTCTTTTAATTTATTGTGGAGGTAATGGTAAATTTCTATTTGCGACCTGATCTTCTTTTTGCCTTCGGAAGATACATAGTTATTGCTTAGTGCACTGTCGTGCCACCTTGCCTTTACATCATCTTTTAACTGTATGTCAATAATATCTTTTAGCTCGTGTTTTATACTCTTGTCAAAAATGGGTATGGCCGCCTCAATGCGGTGGTCTATGTTACGTACCATCCAGTCAGCCGAGGAGATAAGCACTTTTTCTTTGCCGCCATTGTGGAAAATCAATACACGGGCATGCTCCAGGTATTCGTCAACTATACTTACGGCTGTTATATGGTGTTTCAGTTTTTTGCCTTCAACCATGGGGCAAAAAATACCTCGTACTACCATTTCAATTTCTACCCCGGCTTGTGCAGCCTCGTACAATTTTTCTATCAGTTCCGGATCGCTAAGCGAGTTTAGCTTTAAAGTAATGGAAGCATTTTTTTTAGCCTTTGCATGCTTAATCTCGCGGTTTATCATTAACAACAACTCCCTGCGCATGCTGGTTGGGCTAATCAATAATGTTCTGCAAAGCTTTAATTGCTCCGGGCCTGTCTTAGGATTTTCCAGGTATCTAAAAATGCGGTTCATGTCGGCCATTACCTGTCGGTTGCAGGTTAGCAGGCAATGATCGCTGTATACTTCCGAAGTTTTTTCGTGCAAATTTCCCGTGCTAACAAAGCCATATTGTTGAAATCCGCTACCAGCTTTTTTCTTTATCAGGCACAACTTTGCATGTACTTTTAAATTGGGCACCCCCAGGAATACCTTTACACCTTCATCTTCCAAACGTTCCTTCCATTCCAGGTTGGCTTCTTCATCAAAACGGGCTCTTACTTCCAATATTACCGTTACATCTTTACCATTGCGCACTGCATTTATAAGGGCATTAATCACCTTTGAGTTTTGTGCCAGCCGGTAGGCGGTAACTTTTATCATGGTAACATCCGGATCCATTGCAGCTTCGCGTAGTAAATCGATAATACTGCTGAAAGAATGATAGGGAAAATGCAGCATGATGTCACGTTTTAAAACAACGTCTGTAACCCTTAACTGATTTTGAAGATAGGGATGTGTGAAAGCATGTCGGCGTGGATTACGTACGGTAAAAACATCGGGAAAATCCATAAAATGGCGGAAATTATGTATGCGGCCCCCAGGTATGATGTTGTCTTTGCGGGAGAGGTTCAACTTACGAATCAGGTACTCCAGCAGGCCCGCATCCATTTGCTTGTCGTACACAAAACGCACCGTTTTACCCTTACGCCTGTTCTTTAAACCCTTTTCAATTTTTTGTATCAGCGAGGTTGATATATCGTTGTCTATGTCTATCTCAGCATCTTTTGTAACCTTAAAAACATGCGACGAAAATGGTCGTAACCAAAATAGGAGAAGATCTCCGGCAGGTTAAATCGTATCACATCTTCCAGTAAAATAATATCGTGTTGATCGCGTTTTGATGGCAATAAAACAAAGCGGCCTAAGGCACTTGCTGGCACCTCTATCAGCGAGTATTTTTGGTCGTATGCGGTATCTTGTTTGCGCATTACCACACCCAGGTAAATCGACTTTTCGCGCAGGTACGGAAACTGCGGTATGCTTTCAATAAGCAGTGGAATAACATTGCTCCTTACTTCCTCTTCAAAAAACTTTTTTACAAACGCCTGCTGCTCGGCATTCAGGTTTTTATCGTCTGTAATATTAATTTTTTCTTTCTTCAACTCTACCAAAATATCTTCCCAAATACGGTTGAACTCGCTTTGCTGCTGCAATACCACCAGTTGTATATCGTCGAGTATTTGCTGAGGATTATTTTCAAGATGCATGTTTTTTTTCCCCAGCAGCAGCATTCGGTTCAGGGTAGCTACCCGTACCCTGAAAAACTCGTCAAG
>JAJAYD010000151.1 GCA_026786345.1 Chitinophagaceae bacterium | reverse complement strand
AGGTTGATTATTTTTTCGATTTGAAGAATTCTGTCGACATAAATGCCTTCGAAGTTTTTGTTATCTTTTGCATACCGTTGAAGGGTTCTTTCGGAAAGGTGCAAGATATTGGCCCAATCGGTTAAGGCAAAAGGTACACGACCGGCAATTTTCTGAAATTTTTTATACGAAAAATCGGAAACGGCAGCCTGTAATCGATTAAGGCGGGGTATTTCTATGTAGGGCTCTTGTACCGTGGGTAGCAAATCGATTTTTTCGGTATAAAGCTTTGATGAGGATTTTGCTTTTTTCATAACCTGTCTTTTGTCAACAAATATACGACATTTGTTATTAATTGAAGATTTCCCCACAAATTTTTTTCAACTTTTTATAATTTTTTTTTAGAGCTCCTACATTCTTATCCACTATATTTTGATCAATTATAAGATAGATTTGCCGCACAACCCATTGTAATGTCCAGAAAATATAACCAGGTTTCGGCTATGCTTGCCATAACCCGAGCTAGCTTAAGAGCAATACTTAGAAGTCCTTCAGCAGTAATTTTTAGCTTTGCTTTTCCCATGCTATTCATTGTTATTTTCGGGTTTATTGGGAGCGGAGGAAAGCTTGCATTTAAGATTTCAATTGATAAAAGAGCAGACACACTCAATCCGATTTTTACTTCGCTTAAAACCATTCCCGGAATCACACTGGTTGATAAAAGTGAAGATTCTCTCCGGAGAGACCTGGAAAAAGGAAGATTGACAGCCATTGTAAATATTGAAAAGTCCGTTGATACAACAAAGGTAAAAGCGCCTTATAACATACAATTGAAGAGTTCAGAAAGTGTCAACCCTCAAAACCTGCAGGTACTTAATTCAATTTTAAATTCTATCATAGCCAACATCAACAAAACAACTTTTCCACAGGCTCCAACGGTAGCAACCATCAGCCAGGAAGTTACCAAAATACCCGGTCGAAATTTTAGAACGATTGACTTTATCCTTCCCGGTCAATTAGGATTTTCATTGCTAAGTGCAGGTGTTTTTGGCGTTGCGTTTTTATTTTTCAACCTGAGGCAACAATTGGTTTTAAAGCGATTTTTTGCCACACCAATAAACCGAACATATATAGTTTTGGGAGAAGCGCTCAGCAGGGTTTTGTTTCAAATGTCGACCGCAGTAGTAATTGTTTTAATGGGAGCTTTCTTTTTCAACTATACCCTGGTAAATGGCGTAACTACATTTTTAGAAATTATGGTGTTAAGCTTTCTGGCTTTGGTTGTTTTTATGGGTTTTGGATTTATCGTAAGTGGCCTGGCCAAAAACGAAAGTACCATACCGCCATTTGCAAATATGTTTACTTTACCCCAGTTTCTGCTGGCAGGAACGTTCTTTTCAATTGATGCTTTTCCTTCGTGGCTTCAGCCCATTTGTAAAATATTACCTCTTACGCATTTTAATGATGCTATGCGGCAAATAGCATTTGAAGGTGCCAGCCTAAGCGATTGTTGGATGCAGATTGGCGTTTTGGTTTTATGGGGGATTGTTATTTACGCCGTAGCCATTAAAGTTTTTAAGTGGGAGTAATATGAGAGTGATAAAGCTTGGAATATTAAGTGTGGTAGTGTTATTTGGATTAATAACTGCAATGTCAATGTTATTACCATCGCAGGTTATCATTTCAAGAGCCATAGATATTAGTAAACCAATGGATTCTGTTTACCAGGCTGTAGCCAACCTTACCAGGTGGCAGGGTTGGATGGATAATTATGATGCAGCTACCACCAGTTTTTCAACGCCGTCAAAGGGTAAAGGAGCTTATATAAAAATGGGTAAAGTAAGGGTTGATATAACCGCAATTGAGCCAAATAAGATGGATGGGATCTGGAAATCAGCAGATAACCGACCCTTAGCGGGATCATTCAATTTTGTGTCTTCAAATAACCGGCAAACTGTAACCGTTCAATGGCAATTTATACAAAAAGTACAGTGGTACCCATGGGAGAAATTTGCGTCTATAACCTCCGATAAAGTGTTAGGCCCCTACATGGAAAAAAGCCTCGATAACCTCAAAAAGCTATTGGAAGATAATCAAGCCCATTAAATATTTTCGAGCGTTTCAAGCAAGGCTATTTTTACTTTTTCATATTCAAGATCAGTTATGCAGTAAGGGGGCATTAAATAAACAGTGTTGCCAAGTGGCCTCAGGTAAACACCTTTTTTCAACATTTTCGAGGTGATCGTAGCACTAATATTATTAAGGTATTCATCCTTTCCACTACTTATTTCAAAGGCCAATATGGTGCCCAACTGCCGTAAGTTTTTAATCCCTTTAAGCTGCATTAATTCTTCGCTAAAAATTTTATTCAACCTGGTGATCCTCGCTATTGATTGTTTTGTTTCATTTTGTAACAACAAATGCAGGCTGGCTAATGCAGCTGTGCAGGCAAGGGGGTTAGCAGTAAATGAATGGCCATGAAAGAAGGTTTTCAATTTATCGTCAGAAAGATAAGCATCATAAATTTTTTGATTGCAGGCAGTAACGCCTAATGCCATGGTCCCTCCTGTTAAACCTTTACTAAGGCAAATAATGTCAGGTTTTTCCGATAGGTACTCACCTGCAAATAATTTCCCCGTTCTTCCAAAGCCTGTCATTACTTCATCAGCAATACAAACAATATTATGAGCCTTCATAGTTTTCAGTAATTGATCCAAAAGCAATGGTTCATACATTTTAAGGCCACCTGCCCCTTGCACCAATGGTTCATATATAAATGCAGCTATGGTGGAGGCTTCCTGCTCTATTGTTTTTATAAGCTCCTGTATGTTATCGGTTGCAGGAGTGTCAATAAAAATCACTTCGAACAATTTATCGGTAAATGCCAGGGTAAACACGCTTCGGTCGCTTACACTCATGGCACCAAATGTATCGCCGTGGTAACTGTTGTTAAAAGCCACAATCTTATTTCGTTTGGTTGCTCCTTTATTCCACCAAAATTGAATGGCCATTTTTAAAGCAACTTCTGTTGAGGTAGAGCCATTATCCGAATAGAAAATGCGGGCCATATTACCGGGTAACAAGGGTAATAATTTTTCAGCAAGGCTTACGGCAGGCTCATGCGTAAAACCTGCAAATATTACCTGCTCCAGGGTTTGTGCCTGGCGATACAACTGTTCTGCTATGTACGGATGTGCATGCCCGTGAAGTGTTACCCACCAACTGCTAATAGCATCAATGTATTCTTGCCCATCTTCGCTAAATAACAAGGTACCTTTTGCTTTAACAATTGGTATGGGTGGCATCATGTTTTTTTGAGGAGTAAAAGGATGCCATATAACTTGCTGGTCACGTTGTTGTAAGTTTTTCACCATGCGCCAAATGTAATGTCAAAAGCCTTATGCCGAATGTACCTGTTTAAACGATGTAAGAAGCTGTCTAAATTTAATTTGAAACTTTGATTTTGATACTGAAGAAGCCACATTTACTACGGATAAAGTGATTCCGTTAGCTAACGGGACGAAGAAGCTATAGAAAACAGCTGTTGGTATAATAAAACATCATTTTTAGATAGCTTCTTAGAGAACAATCGTACTACCATATTGTAAAAAACAGACTGAAAATTTTTTTAACACAGATAAAAAGTATGATCGTAACCGGAGGCATCATTTTTGTTTCAATCCAATAAACTCCTTATGATAAATATTATCAATTCAACGAAAAAAATGGTGCAACATGCAAAGCCTGCCATTGGCAACAGCAATAAAGGTGTTGCAGATAATCTTGATTATTACCGTTTGGAAAGTGAAGAGGTAATAGGTACTCGCATAAAAGAATTGGAAGCAGAATGGGATGTGGAAAGAACGGTGGAGTTAAAGGCCTCATTACTTGCTTTAAGCGGTATTATTTTGGGCGTATCTGCAGGTAAGAAATGGTTGATTATTCCTGCCGCCATTTGTAGCTTTTTTGCCATACATGCCATACGGGGCAATCGCTTGCCGCTTACCGGAAATTTTAGAACAAGAAAGCAAATTGCGGAAGAGCAATTTGGACTAAAAGAGCTGCTTAAGAATGGCTCGTATAAAAATCTGGACAGTAATAAGTTTTAGATTTACGGAAGGTTAAGACGATTCTTTTTATTTTGAATGTTAAATGCTGAATTTTGAATGTAGAAAATTTTTGTTTACAGTAACTTTTCTGCACGAAGAATTCAACCTTTTGTACGCCACATTTAATCAAACGTTTTGGTTCCTTCAAAATTTAGCATACAACATTCAACCTAGACTTTTATTAGCATACAACATTTAAACTAAACTTTCGCTCCTTATCCAAACAGGTCACTGCTTAAATACCTGTCACCGCGATCACATGCTATAAAAACAATTACGCCTGATTGTATTTCGCTTGCCAAACGTATAGCTGCCGAAGCTCCTCCACCACTACTCATACCTGCAAAAATTCCTTCCACCCTGGCAAGTTTCCTCGTCATCTCGGTTGCTTCCTGCTGCGATACGTCCATAATACGATCCACCCTTGACGCATCAAATATTTTAGGCAGGTATTCTTTGGGCCATCTTCGAATACCGGGGATTGAAGAATCTTCGGTGGGCTGGCAACCCACAATTTGTACATTCGGGTTTTGTTCTTTCAAAAAAATAGAATTACCCATTATGGTGCCTGTTGTACCCATGGAGCTAACAAAGTGCGTAATGCTTCCTTGTGTGTCCCGCCAAATTTCGGGCCCCGTTGTTTTAAC
Organism: Chitinophagaceae bacterium; assembly: GCA_026786345.1. GTDB lineage: Bacteria > Bacteroidota > Bacteroidia > Chitinophagales > Chitinophagaceae > Segetibacter. The sequence continues at coordinate 4,026 of JAJAYD010000151.1, read as the reverse complement.
ATGAGCTAAGTAATTATCGGGATTTGCAAATTGGTTAAGCAAATAATATTCTCCTTTCGAAGCCTTATGCTCTGCATAGTCGCGACATTTTTCAATACTTTCCAGCAGGGTTACTTTGGCGCCAAATGCTTCCATGGTAAGTACCCGTTCGCGGGTTGATGTTGCCGGCAACACCAATTCAATTTCAATATCAAAAAGCCTTGCAATAAGCGCCATAGCAATGCCGGTATTTCCGCTGGTTGCCTCTATCAACTTACTTCCTTTTCCTACATCACCCCGTTCAATGGCGCTTCGGATCATATTTAATGCCGGCCGGTCTTTAACGCTTCCACCAGGATTGTTGCCTTCGAGTTTTGCAAACATTTTTACCTGCGGATTGGGGTTTAGGTGCAATATTTCTACCAGCGGCGTATTACCAATTGTATCAAGAATTCCGGCCATATTGTTACATTAATATTTTTCCTTCGGTTACCGTTACTTCAGCGTTGTGATACACCAGCGATCCGGGCTGCACACTTCGCGTAAGCCAAACATTACCACCAATTACACTGTGGTGGCCTATCACCGTATCTCCTCCTAAAATAGTGGCCCCCGAGTATATCACCACATGATCCTCAACTGTTGGGTGACGTTTGGTAAAAGCCATGCTCTTATCTACACTCAAAGCTCCCAATGTTACCCCCTGGTATAACTTAACACGTTTACCAATAATAGTTGTTTCTCCAATCACAATTCCGGTTCCATGATCAATGTGTAAGTACTCATCAATATCAGCACCGGGGTGAATGTCAATTCCTGTTTTTGAATGTGCATATTCAGTTAGTATTCGGGGCAATAAAGGCACATCAAGCACATACAATGCATGAGCTATACGATAAAAACAAATAGCATAAAAACCGGGGTAAGCCCTTATAACTTCAAACCTGTTGCGGGCGGCAGGGTCGCCATCAACAATTGCCTCAATATCTGTGTTGAGTAAACGATACATTTCAGGGAGACCTTCAAAAAATTGATCAACTATAAAGTGATTGTTACAATCCCAGCAGGCTTTAGTAGCATTCAACAAATTGATAAGTTCTTTTTCAAGCGAGTCGAATTGATCCTTTATCTCCACAGCCGTACCAAAAGAGCAGGTTGACAATTCGGGGTACAACAGGCAAATAAGTTTAGAAGCCCACGAGGCAATCACTTCGTTATTAGGAACAGGTTCTCTTGAATGCTGCTTGCTAAATAACTCATCTAAAAACGCTGGGTTCATACGTGTACTTTTAATAGGTTGGTTTACCATTGCAAAAATAATCCATTACACCTTTCTGTATTTTTCGACAAACGGAATTTAGCTTTTGTACGACAGTATATTTTTAACCAGGCGGATGAAGGGCATAGAAGTTGGTTACCAGGATATTGGTAGCATACTTTCAGGCAGTTGCCTTTCTTTCATTTCATTTTTTAAACCCTTTTTGTTCTTACTGCTTTTAGTTGTTCCAACGGAGGTGCCCATACCATTGAACGTAATTTTAAGTAAGTAATTGAAGAATGATTTGTCACGCATCCTTTCTAAAAAAATGCTTTCCTGTCTCTGCTCGTTCTTGTTTTTTATGATTAAAGTATTGGCCAGGAAAGTCATCATCGAAGTCTTGAAACTTGTTTGATCCGCATCGCCATTTTTAACCAGTTTAATTTTCAGGTCGTGGTAAAACATATTGATCTTTCCGTAGGCAAAATGCTCTTTGCCCACAGCATCAATGTAAAACGAATCTATTATTCCTGTTGTAAACTTTACGTTCGATAATGGCACCATTACGGGGTTAAGAATACTTACCGGCGTTGGTTTTAACCGCAACTGCATTATAAAACCATTGGCGGTATCGAGATAACTTTCGCCTACCTGCAAGTTCAATAATGCTTTGTTCATTATGTATGCATCAAGATTTGCATGCAGCGAGTCGCCAGCTAAAAACTGCTTGTTTTTTATATTAGAAACCGTTCCGTTAATTTTTGTAATCAGCAGGTTTCCTTCTTTCCGGGTCCTGGCATCCTTCTCTGTATAGCTAACATTTCCATCGGTAATTTTTATGTCTTTAATATCTAACAAATTGGGTACTTTTTTCAGAGAACTGGTCGGCAACAATTTCAATTCGTTTGGTTCGTCGGGCGGTAACTTATCGCGGAAAACAGTTAGCCTTGGTTGATGTAATTCAACCAGGCCGGCAGACAAATTTTTGGTTAGTTTAAATTTTTCTAAATCAAAATCATTCAGGATTATCTGACCGGATTGAAAGGTTAAAAAATCCATTTCGTAGAGTGAAAGTGAAATAGCAGAATCTATGGGTTTAACAGGATGGTAGCTGAATGAGTCTACCTGCATTTTCTTCAAACCTTTATTATATGCTGCATTCGCCCAATTGTAAATATTTTTTGCGTCGGTATAACTGCCGTGTTTGCTTTTAAAAATTGCAGCAGAATTATTGCTGAACCAAAGCGGTATATCATGTACATTTTCAGAGCTAAGATTAATGTTTGCAATAGAAACATCTCCCGCATTCAAAATATTTTTATTCGGGCTTACTTCGAAGGTTTTTAAATTTTCTAACTCCATTTCATCAACAGTAACTTCCCATTTAGCTATACCATTTTTTTTGTGATGGCGAATATTCGAAAGTGCAACTGCTACATTACCTTGCTCTACACCAATGGTTGATTCATTATTTTTTTGCATGGTTGCTGCCTTGCTTTTTATTTGAATATTTTCGGTTGTAAGCTGGTTACCATCAAGCGAAAAGTTTGTAGCAGCTATAAGACTACCGGTAGAATAGGGAAGAGTAATTACAGTAGTTGTATCATTTTTGGTTGTAGTAATTGTTATGTCCGGTTCAAGTAATTTTAAATCGCCGACAGAAAAAAATATGTTTTTCCTGACTACCGAATCTGGCTTGCTCTCCTTCCTGCCTGTTTCAATTTTGAAAATAGGTTTGTTTATTTCAGCATTCTTAAAAGCATATTGGTTTGATAGCAGTCCGTTTACATCGGCGGTAAAATCAATTTCGGGACTTTCTAAATTTATAGAGTTTTCATTCCTGGATTGTAGTAGTTGTAGCTTTTTAAAATAAGACAGATCGTTGTCTTTTACTTTGTATTCTTCAACTTTTACATTCAGGTCCTTGCCGCTTAGCCTGAGGTCTTTTCCGGCAAAAAGCAAATTGTTTGTAACAAAATGTTCAGTACCCTTTTTTGAGATGTCTTCTGCCTGCAACAGGTCAACTGTTGTTTGCAGTTTACCTTTTTTACTTACCATATTAATGATGGTATTGCTGCCAGTAATATCGCGTAACTCCAGCGATCCTGCATTGGTTTTGTTCTTTATTCTTTTCTCAAATTCCTGTATGTCTACATAGGCATTGTTCCATGTTATACCTCTTGCCGAAATGTTTTTTGCTTCATCCTGCAGCAGCATGGTTGCCACACTTATTTCATCTATATCTGCATGAATTTTTTTATTGCTGTTCTCCATTATTAACTCGTTACCTATAAAGTGAACGCCGGTTGCCTTTGCAGCTTCATTGTTTATTTTGGTGAGGGAATCAACACGTAAACTGGTAACTGAACTGTTGATGGTTGTACTACCATTGTGCAACTTCAGTAAGGTGTTTTCACCTTTTATATTTTTGATATCAAAGCTTCCTTCGCCTTGCTTTCTGTCCAACTTTTTTTCAGGTAAAGTATTTAAGGCAACGGATGCATCTTTCCATTGCAATCCATCTGCATAAATACTTTCAGTTACATCATCTATCAGCATGTTGTCTATAAAAACTCCGCTTATCACTGCATTTATATTATTGCTGCTACTGTTCAATAAAAGTTTGTCGGCATAAATACGGTTGTCGGGTATGTATCGCATGTTAATTAACTGGCCGGTCAGGTCTTTGCGATGTAACACACCTTTTGACATTGAAAAGAAATCTACTGCCCGTCGAAGGCCTTCCTGGTTGGTTGCCCTTAGCAAGGTATTACTCGACACTTTAAGGT
>JAJAYD010000150.1 GCA_026786345.1 Chitinophagaceae bacterium | reverse complement strand
CATTAATGTTCGCGAAAGCGATGTGGGGCGTCCGCTAAGTAATATTAGTACCAACATTCAGTTCGAAACCATTGATACCGATATTAGAGAGGTTTTATTGAAGGGCAGCGTAATTACAAAAGAGATTCAGGCAATAGATGGCAAATGGTACCAGGTGATGACTATGCCGTACCTGAGAAGGGATAACAATAAAGCAGACGGCGCCGTCATTACGTTTAACGATATCAGCGAACTGAAAAAAATACAAAAAGAGTTGTCTACAAGTAACAAAAATCTTAAGACTATCAATACCGACCTTGATAATTTTGTGTATACAGCCTCGCACGACCTGCTAAGTCCCATTAATAACATAGACCAGATTATTTACCTGATGCGGGATAAAATAACCGATGATCAAACCAGGGAATACACCGATTTGTTGTCAGGTTCAGTAAGCAAATTCAGGGTTGTTATAAACGAAATGGCCGCCATTGGCAATATAGAAAGTGAGATGCTAAAAATGGAACCAATCAATTTGGATGAAATGATTGGCGACATCATAAAAAGCATGCAATGGAAAATCACTTCAGAAAATGCAGACATAAAAGTTTTTTTAGAGGTAAAGGAGATCACCTTCTCAAAAAAGAATTGCAGGAGTATGATCTTTAACCTAATCAACAATGCACTTAAATTCAGAAGCCCCGAACGCACTCCCGTAATTGTAATAAAAACTACCGAACAACCCGATGGTATCCTGCTTTCAGTAAAGGACAATGGCATTGGTATAGATAAAAGCAGGATTGAAAGCATTTTTAAAATGTACAAACGTTTAAATACTGATAGCGAAGGCCAGGGTTTAGGTTTGTTTTTGATAAATAAAATAATTGATGCGGCAGGTGGCAGGGTGGAAGTTGTAAGCGAACCGGGGGTTGGCAGCGAGTTCAAATTATTTTTGATGAAGTAAAAGATTCAAATACCTAAAAAATAACTTAGCCCAATCTATTTTGGGGATGCTGAGACGAACTCAGCATTACGTGTATGCTTGCTTCATTTACTGCGCTCATCCAGAGCCGTCATCCTGAATTTGTTTCAGGATCCCTTGAAAAAAATAACTTATCCCATCTTCAGGGATGCTGAGATGATCTGCACATCAAGGATGGATTAAGTTGGTTTCTTTTACAACTTCACCAAAAAAACAACCCAGCCGGTAATCTTATTGCTATCCCTTTCTCTTTCTTAAATCAACTATTTTTGCAGCCTAAACCCTATTTTGAATGAAGGCAGCGCTGCAGCAGTTAAAAAACAATTTGGAAGGTGAATTATTTGATGACAAAGAAACCCGCATACTTTATGCAACTGATGCGTCGGCTTACCGCGAAATGCCATTGGCCGTTGCTATTCCCAGTTCGGTAAGCGATCTTAAAAAACTCATAGCTTTTGCCAGGGTCAATAAAACTTCTTTAATACCACGTACGGCAGGCACCAGTCTTGCCGGCCAGGTGGTGGGCAGTGGTATAGTAGTTGATGTTTCAAAAAACTTTACTTCCATCCTGGAACTCGATACCGAAAACAAATGGGTACGGGTACAACCCGGCGTAATCCGCGACGAGTTAAACATGTACCTGCAAACGCATGGTTTATTTTTTGGTCCTGAAACTTCTACTGCAAACAGGGCCATGATGGGCGGCATGGTGGGTAACAACAGTTGCGGATCAAACTCAGTTATTTACCGCAGCACCCGCGAACATTTGCTTGAAGTAAAAGCCTTATTGAGTGATGGCTCTGAAGTTGAATTTAAAAGCCTTAACCTCGATGAATTTCATGAACAGTGTGAAGGACAAACACTGGAAGCCAACATATATAAAACGGTTCGAAGTCTATTAAGCGACTACAATAACCAGCAGGAAATACGCACCCAGTTTCCAAAGAAAAGTGTTGAACGTAGAAACACCGGTTATGCTGTTGATATACTTTTAGACTCAGCTCCTTTTTCCGCCGGAGGCGAAGATTTTAATTTTTGCAAACTCATTGCAGGCTCCGAAGGAACGCTGGCTTTTATAACAGAAATAAAACTGAATGTAGTACCGTTGCCGCTAAAAGATGCCGGACTGTTGTGTGTTCATTTTAATAGTATTGATGAGGCATTACGGGCAAATTTAATAGCCTTAAAATACAACCCCAGCGCCAGCGAACTGATTGATCATTATATACTCGAATGCACGAAGGATAACATTGAACAAATTCAAAACAGGTTTTTTGTACAGGGCGATCCCGGTGCCATTTTGGTAATTGAATATGTGCGTAAGTCTAAGGATGAAGTGATAGCTGTTGCCGGTCAGGTAGAGGCCGAAATGCGTGCTGCAGGTTTAGGATACCACTTTCCGTTGCTGTTTGGTAACGACACAAAAAAGATATGGACGTTACGTAAGGCAGGCCTGGGCTTACTTAGTAATTTGCCCGGCGATGCAAAAGCAGTGCCCGTTATTGAAGATACAGCCGTGGATGTGCAAGACCTTCCTGCATATATCCGTGACTTCAATGTGATATTGGAGAAGCACGGATTGCACTCTGTACATTATGCACATGCAGGCTCGGGCGAAATTCACCTCAGGCCCATTATCAATTTAAAAACAGTTGAAGGCAACAAGCAATTCAGGGTTATTGCAGAAGAGATAGCCACCCTGGTAAAAAAGTACAACGGATCGTTAAGTGGCGAGCATGGAGATGGCCGCTTACGCGGAGAGTTTATAAAACAAATGGTGGGCGATAAAAACTATGAACTATTAAAAAAGATAAAATACACGTGGGACCCGGAGAACATTTTTAATCCTAACAAGATTGTAGACACGCCACCGATGGATACCATGTTGCGCTACACCCCTGGGCAAAAAACACCTGCATTTAAAACGGTTTTCAGGTACCACAACCAAGATGTGTTGCAACATGCCGAGCAATGCAATGGCTCAGGCGATTGCCGCAAAACAGAACTGTCTGGCGGAACCATGTGCCCATCGTTTATGGCTACGCGAAATGAAAAAGATACCACCCGTGCCAGGGCAAACATACTACGTGAGTTTCTTACCAACAGTACCAAGCTCAACCGTTTTGACCATGAGGAAATTAAGGATGTGATGGACCTTTGCCTTAGCTGTAAAGGTTGTAAAAGCGAATGCCCCAGCAATGTAGATATGGCAAAACTAAAAGCCGAATTTTTGCAACAGTATTACGATGCAAACGGTGTACCCTTACGATCAAGATTAATTGCCAATTTTAATAACGCCGCACGATTGGGTGCGCTGTTACCGGGCATGTACAATTTTGCTATGACTAACAAAGGCATCAGCAACCTGATTAAAAAATTATCGGGGTTTGCAGCAAAAAGATCGATGCCCACCATGCATACGGTTACTTTAAGGCAATGGTTTAAAAAACATGAGCAGGCAAAAAACAATGAACAACGATCAACTACCAACCACTCTCTTTCAACCGTCAACTTGTTAAAGAAAGAGATGACGGAGGACAGATGGCAGGTGACAGAAAAAGAAGCGGGGACAAGTACATCAAACACTGTCAACTTGTTCAAGAAAGAGATGACGGAGGACAGATGGCAGGTGACAGAAAAAGAAGCAGGTACAAGTACATCAAAAACTGTCAACTCTCAACAGTCAACTGTCAACTTGTTTTGCGATGAGTTTACCAACTTCAATGATACAGAAATTGGTATAAAAGCAATTTTGTTACTGGAGAAATTGGGTTACCAGGTTAACATGCCTGCGCATGAGGAAAGCGGCCGTGCCTGGCTATCGAAAGGTTTGCTGAGAGATGCAAAAAAGATTGCCCAAAAAAATGTTTCGTTGTTAAGTAAGGTGGTACATGCAGACGCTCCTTTAATAGGTATAGAACCTTCTGCCATACTAACTTTCAGAGATGAGTATGTTGACCTTGTTGATGATGATCAATTGGAAGCAGCCAGGGAGCTTTCTGCCAACACTTATTTGATTGATGAGTTTATTACCAAAGAAATTGCAAGGGGAAACATTACCAAAGAGCAATTTACCAAAGAGAAAAAGCTCGTGAAACTACATGGCCATTGCCAGCAAAAAGCATGGAACGCATTGCAGTCATCCGTTAATATTTTATCGCTGCCGGAAAACTATACGGTTGAAACCATACCATCAGGTTGCTGCGGAATGGCAGGATCGTTCGGGTACGAGAAAGAACACTATGATTTATCAATGCAGATAGGAGAACTGGTCTTGTTTCCTGCTGT
>JAJAYD010000149.1 GCA_026786345.1 Chitinophagaceae bacterium | reverse complement strand
TCGTTTACGCGATACATTATTGAAAACAAAAGGCAAGTGGATGATGGTGATAAAGGAAACTGATTTCATCCGGTCATTATATACACGCCCGGGTATTTATTTTATTGAGTTTGATAAGACCTATACCTATAATGTTAGAGGCAGAAATAACCGGGATACCAAACACCTTATTATTGTAAATTACCTTATCTAAAACCCGGTTAATGGCTTATGTTAAGCTGAACGAATATGTGTACGATTGCAGTCAATGCCATACCCGCTGCGATGGCATAAGTAAGGGAACGTACCGGTTTGAAAATGATGTTCAATTCTCCGAGCATTACGAAAACCTGGTTATCAAGCGGATAAATAAATCTGAGAAATACATTGCTGCCAAATGTCTTACAGCCGGGTATCCGGACATAGAGATAAAAACAAAAGCCGGGAATTTGCACCATTACCTGGAGATAAAAGTGCAGCAGCGGACTTTTATGGCGGTTAAAAAATACTTGCCTGAAAGCGGCTTAATGCCTTCAGAAACGGTGGCCTTAAACCTGAGCGACTTGTTGAGATACTTTGCAATCAAAGAACAAACAGGAGTGCCATCAGGCATACTGTGGGTGGTGCTTAACAGGCTTTGCATTATTCCTGCCGGGCACGAACAAATGTTTTACCAGGATACACAAATCTTGCAATCCATTTATAAAACTGAATTGTTGAAAAGAAAGTTTACCAGGAAATCAGGAGAGGGCGATGTGGTAGATGGGGTGCACAAAGGAGTTACAGTCAACTATCATTTCAGCTTAAAAGAACTCCGGCCATGGAATGCATAACCGGAGTGGCAGAATATTGGGTATAGGTCGCCCACAGGTTTATAAAATTGCTTTCGACAGGTTTTTTGTCTCAGGCCGAACGCCTGTTTCTATATAGCTTTTGAAGCTTTGTATATCGTTCTCAATCATTTTTTCGAATGTGGGTGTAAACAACTTTGCAATGCCGGCACCTATAACACCCAGCGGTGCCCGGTAAGTTATCACAACTCTTAACTCGGTTCCCCCGTTATCGGTCTGCCTAAATTCAACTTTGCCTGCATTTTCGACCATCGAACCAGGCAGAGAATTCCAGCCTATCAATCGTCCGGGTTCATCCTTAACAATCTCAGCTTTCCACTTTATACTTCCTAAGTGCCCGGGTAATGATGCCTTCCATTTTGAGCGTGTTTCATCAATATTTTTGATGCTCTTAATGTGTTGCATAAACAAAGGGAGGTTACTTAAGTTTCTCCAAAAGTTGTAGACTTCTTTACTCGGCCTGTTTACATAAAGAGTGGTTCTGATGTTGATGTTTTTTGCAGGGTCGGGCAGGTGGTGCTTTCCTGCTACACTATACACAGGGCAATGACCGGATGCTCCCCTGAACATAAGATAACCGCCGGCCGCTGCTTTAATTAAACCTGACTTATTCTTATTTCTTAAACCGTCGATTGCTAATAAGGCCCCAACAGCAACCGAGGCAACGCGTTCCCATGAATTTACGTTGACTGATAATTTGGGTCCAACGGCAGCATTTTCATTCATGATTTTGCATTTTTAATTTTTAATGAGATGGTATCATTAAGCTTTGATAAAAATCGTTCCATCTAAAATTTTTTGAGAAACAAATATGCAGGGGTGATACCCTTATACTATCTATTGAATTTCTACAGGCAGGTTGCTCCTCCGAAACGAAAAGTAATATCATTTGCGTCATCCTAATTCGTCGGCTGTAAGACAAGAGGTAGCAATCTTAACCTAATAACATTCCCATCCCCAGGGCAAAAGCCATCCTGCTCATATTTGCCACCGGAAGTTTTGCCGGTGTGATTGGTACAGCATGTACCATTTTGTATTTAGTTAAGATGACTGAACATTGGTGAATGCGGCATTATATGCAGGATTTGAAATCTAAGCCGGAGGCGTAACCGCGCTGTAAAAGTAGGCATTCAATTTGTCTTCCTGCCCCGGCGGGGCAGCCCAATTTACAGGGAGGTTGCTCCCGGGAAACAAAAACCAAATTATCCAGGGAAATTGACTAGCCGATTAACGGAATGGATGACCAAACCTACACTTAATGACATTCGCCAAAGCCGATGAGCAAATGTTAACCATGGGCCTGCTTCTAATAAAAAAAACCGCCCTGTAGAGGTGCGGTTTTAAAATATTTTAAGCGTTGATTATTATGCTAACGAAAATTGTTCCTTTAGCTGATCAGCCGTTTTGCCAATTACACTATTTACTTTATTAATCAGTTTTGTAATGGAGGTTAGGTCTGCTTTATTCTTGGCATTAATTTCTATGGCACGTATTTCCTGCTTAATCGACTTAATATTCATGGTATCGATGGTAGGCTTTAGCTTATGTGCAAGATTGCTTACACGGTCCCAGTTTTTACATTCGGCTGCCTCAGCCATTTCGGTACAATTTTTTGGTATCGTATTCAAAAAAATCTTTGCCAGGGTAACTATAAACTCTTTATTTCCCCTGCTAATTTCGTTCAGGCTATTCATGTCGTACAGGCGGTCATCTTCACTTTTTGGCTCTTCAATCATAGAGGTAGTTAATTGATTTACTGGTTCTTTATCTAAGGCTCTTCCAAAAGATCCTTTATTATTCAACACGCGGGATATTACTTCCAGAAGTTCTTTTTCTTTAAATGGTTTGGTAAGAAAATCATCCATACCCACAGCAACATACTTTTTTTCCTCGCCCTTTAAAGCGTTGGCAGTAAGGGCTATTATGGGAATGTTTCGTTTTCTTTTATCGGCCAGGTTTCTAATTTCAATCGTAGCTTCCAAACCGTTTTTTTCCGGCATTTGGATATCCATCAATACCACATTAAAGTCTTCGGCATTTAATAATTCAATTACCTCATTACCCGTGGTGGCAATGCGGGTTTCAAGGCCCCAATGCATTAAAATACTCTTTGCCAACAACTGGTTTACCTCGTTGTCTTCCGCAAGCAGCACTTTAATATTGCCCAATTCTGTAGGTACGGATTTTATTGCTTCAACCTTCGGTAATACCAATTCTTTCGACAGGCTTTTCTTGTATTTAATTGTAAAAGTAAATTTACAGCCATATCCCAGTTTGCTTTGAACAGCAATGGTACCACCTTGTAATTCCAGTAAATTTTTTGTGATAGAAAGCCCCAGGCCGGTTCCCCCATATTTTCTTGTAGTATCGGCATAGGCCTGGGCAAAGGGTTGAAAAATCTTTAATAATTTATTCTCTTCAATGCCAATACCTGTATCAATCACATCAAACTTTAGGGTTACTTCTTCAGCAGTTTCACTTAAGATAGAAGCTGCTATTGTTATTGAACCTTTGTCTGTAAACTTTATAGCGTTGCCTATAAGATTATTTAATACCTGGTTAAAGCGGGTTGGGTCGCCCTCAACTATTAATTTGTCGCTTATTTTATTATCAAAATTGAATTGTAATCCTTTCGCATCAGTAACATATTCAAACAGGCTCATTACCGACCTGGTTTTACCTACAAGATCAAAGGGTATACTTTCCATGTTTATTTCTCCTGCCTCTATTTTTTCTATATCAAGAATATCATTAATAATACTCAATAAATTTTGGGCAGATTCATTAATGATCTTCAAAAATTTCTTTTGTTCACTATGCAAATTTGTTTTCTCCAATAAATGGGTCATGCCAATAATGCCATTCATCGGGGTACGAATTTCATGACTCATATTAGCTAAAAACCTTTCTTTTAAAAGTGCGGTTTCTTCTGTTATTTTTTTGGCGATTTTCAGTTCCTTTTCTGCTTTAATTCTTTCTGTAATATCCTGGGCAAAGCCAACTACGTAAGGTGGAATTCCAGCTTCTTCCACTTTAAAGTTTTCGTACAGCAAAAAAATTTTACTTCCATCTTTTTTAATGATCCTGAATACTCCTTTTGCTTTTGCTTCAATTGCGATAGAAGAAAGGTATAAATTTTTTAAACCCATTCTATCCGCCTCCGGCAGTACGGCAGAGAGGTTTTTGCCCACGATTTCTCTCTCACTGTAACCAATGCTTTCGCACAGTGCAGGGTTTACCGTCAACAAATTACCTTCAAGATCGTGTGTGCAAATCATCGCCTGGCTGTAATTAAACAAATCACGGTACCTCTTTTCACTTACCTGAATAAGATTTTCGATCTTTCTTCTTTCGGTAATATTCATACCATAGCCAATCAACAATTTCACCATTCCTTCCGCATCTAAAACCGGGCTCATTTTTCTTAAATGATATTCAGTTTCTCCTTTTTTATTCATTATTCGTTCTTCCCACTCTACAGGCTTTTTATACAACAGTAATTTAGTATACAGTCCCTTTCTGTTATCAGCAACAGACGGGTCTTTTCCAAAATGTGCACAGTAGTCATGGTCATTTTTCCCAATAATCCAGGAGCGGTTTTCGTTACAGCTTATTGCTGCAGGGTTTACAAAAAGGTATTCGAAATTCGTGTTTAAAACGGCTATATCGGAGGGTAAATTGGTAAGAATATTTTCAAACAACTCCTTTTGCGTGTTGGCATCCTGGGTAATTTGGTTAACCGTTTCTTTTGGGTTAAAGGTGTACAGGTGGTATGCCTTGCCGTTTGAAACTATCGGAGCATATGCATAAGAAATGTGGCTTCCATTACTCCTTGTGGCAATTTCGTTTGTTGCCTTTTTATTGATCGCTGAAAGCTCAACAATTCTTTTATAAAATTTTACCGGGTTTTCAAAGGTTGAAGTGATCTCCTTAACATGGTGGCATCTTCCTATAATAGAGCCGACGTTGATATCAAGTTGAAATAAATCGGCAAACAGTGAGTTGTAGTAAATAATATTAAACTGTGAATCAGTTACCATTAAGGCGATGGGTAATTGAGATAGTACCTCATCTAATGGTAAAGGGCTAACAGTATCAGCAAGGCTTGCCGGTACGTGATTAAATAAAATGGGAAGGGTTGGTTTTTCCATACGTTGAGCTGCTTTTACAGCATGCCTGTAATGTTAAAAAGGTTGAACAATTACCAGTGGGTATTGAAACCTTTTATTATTAAAAGCCGGTGAATATTGGATATTGAAATTCTTAAAAAAATAACCTGTCTGTTCCGGTGTTGTTTTAACTAAAACTTCCTTCGAAAGAAAACTTTTTATTTACAAAAACTTCCTTATTCTGGATCATTCTATAAATAGTTGATTTACCAACATCCAGCTTGCGGGCTACCTTTAATACGTCGTAATTATACTTGTCAAGGTAGTACTGTATCAACTTGGTGGTAAATTCCTTCAGGGTTACATCTTTCATTATAAAGTCGCTGATCATATTTTGCGACATAACATTCAAGTGCTCGGCTTCAATATCGGTGCCTTCGGCCATTACACAAGCCAGTTCAGTTACTGATTTAAGCTCCCGTACGTTTCCTGGAAACGCATGGCCCATTAATTTCTTTTTGGCTTCGGTTGAGAAGTTCTTTTTGGGAAGCCCGTTCTCTTTACAGAAAGTTTCCATAAAATGTTTGGCTATAATAAGAACGTCATTCTCCCTTTCGCGAAGCGGCGGAAGATTTATGGGCAATCCCAGCAGGCGATAATAAAGGTCCTCTCTAAAAGTGCCTGCCTTTACCATTTCGAGCAGGTTGCGGTGTGTGGCAACAATTATTCTAACATCAATCTTTACCAGCTCGTTGCTACCAACCCTGATTATTTCTTTTTCCTGTAAAGCCCTTAAGAGTTTGGCCTGCATGTTAATATCCATTTCGCCAATCTCATCAAGAAAGAAAGTTCCTTTGCTGGCCTCTTCAAATTTTCCAATTCGGCGGGCAATGGCGCCGGTAAAAGCTCCTTTTTCATGACCAAACAGCTCACTTTCCAATAATTCTTTGGGTATTGCAGCAACATTCACTGCCACAAATGCCTGGTTTTTTCGGCTCGAATTATAATGAATTGACTTAGCTACCAATTCTTTACCCGTTCCGGTTTCGCCGGTAACCGAGACAGTTATGTTTGTTTTGGCAGCTTTTTCCATCATGCTAAACACTCTTTGTATAGAGCTGCTATGACCAATAATAGCGTTGCTAAAGTCGTATTTTCGGCTAACTTCCTCTTTCAGGGTTTCAATCTCCTGCTTTAGTTGTACGTTTTCGCGAAGATTATTAATGGTGTTCCAGAGCCGGTCTTTTGCATCATCATCTTTAACAATGTAATCGTAGGCGCCTTTTTTTAGAAGGTCAAGGGCAACTTTTACATCTTCCTGTCCACTAATGATGATTACTTTGGAATCGGGACTCGTTTCCCGGATTTGGGTTAATAATTGGTCGCCATTGATGTCTGGCAACGAATAATCCAACGTTATTACGTCTGGCTTCTCGTGGAGTTTCGAGAGAAATGATTTGGCGGTGTCAAACTTCTTTATAACGTAGTCTGGATTAAGCGACAGGTAATATTCAAGCATTGAACTGTACCAAAGGTCATCTTCAACAATAAAAACCTTAAATGTCTTCTGGTCTTTCATATATTGGTAAACGCAAAATGATTTTTTGTATTGTTTATGACTTTCATTTTGGGAAAAAAAATCTCAATATGAGAGCTTTGAATACCCAAGGGTTGGTTTTTAACAAAAATGAAGATAATACATAAGTCCATTGCTACAAGAACAGCGCTGCATGCGGGTTCAATTTTTTGCACCTGGGTCTCAATCAATTTCAAAATCTATCATGGCTTTTGCAGTAATTTTTTTTTGGATCAGCCTGTTTATCCTGGTGTATACTTATTTTGGGTATGGCCTTATATTATTATTTCTAAACAAGTTTGTTCGTAAAACTACTAAGCGTTATGAAATATCAAAAATAGAATTTCCGGCTATTACGCTGGTCGTTCCCGTATTTAATGAAGAAGCTGTTTTACTTTCAAAAATTGAAAATTGTTTTCGACTTGATTATCCTGAAGCGCAACTCAAAATTCTTTTTATCTCCGATGGCTCAACAGATGCATCTTTTGAAATTATCAGTCGTTTCCCCCGCATAGAGCACCTTTTTCAACTTGAACGAGCCGGAAAAATGGCTGCCATTAACAGGGCAATGGCTTTTGTTACAACCCCTTATGTTTTATTTTCTGATGCCAATTCTTTCTTAAATACCTCTTGCATAAAAAAAATTATACCTCATTATGCTATTGAATTGGTGGGAGGTGTGGCAGGCGAAAAAAAGGTGGAATATTCACGCCGCCATGCTGCCATGGGCTTTGGGGAGGGATTGTATTGGAAATATGAGTCGATTTTAAAACAACTGGATTCAAATTTTAATACGGTAATTGGAGCCGCAGGAGAGGTATTTAGCATGAGAACTTCTCTGTTTACTCCCTTGCCTTCGGATACCATTTTGGACGATCTTAATTTATCATTAAAAATTTGTTTAAATGGTTTTAAGGTGGTGTACGAGCCCGACGCCTATGCAATTGAAGCCCCTTCTGCTAATCTAAATGAAGAAAGTAAAAGAAGGATTCGAATTGCGGCTGGAGCTTTTCAAAGCATTCTTAAACAGGGTCTTTTAAATCAGGTGTTTCGGTTTCCCGTATTAGGTTTTCAATTTGCTTCGCGAAGAATAATGAGATGGATTTTTTGCCCTATAGCATTGCTGTTGCTATTTTTTACCAATCTGTACATCTACAATCAACAACCATCTACCGGTTATTTGGTTTTTCTCTACCTGCAACAGGCATTTTATATTGGTGCTGGTTTTGGCTGGTTATTTTATGGCACAAATGCCCGGCTGTCCGTTTTTTTTATTCCGTTTTACTTTGTTTTTATGAACGTTTCGCTGGTGCAGGGTTTTATAAAATTTGTATTGGGCAAGCAATCCGTTTTGTGGGAGAAGTCGGTGCGAAGCACTTTACAAACCTCCAACAACAAAACATAAACATAACAACTTATTCTATCTGCTATATTGTACCTGGGTTACCATTTAACCAATTGTACTATCGGGTAAAGGTTAAAAAGCTATTTTTGGTTTACAAAGATTTTTTATGGTAGTAAACGATGCCTTAATTGATAAACTGGCACACCTGGCACGGCTTAACTTTAAAGATGAGGAAAAGGAAAAAATAAAAAACGATTTACAGCAGATGATCCATTTTATTGAAAAACTGGAAGAAGTTGATACAACCGGCATAGAACCTTTATTATTTATGACTGACGAGGTAAATGTGTTACGCGAAGATGAAGTGAGCGGCTCAGTTTCAAGAGAAGTGGCGCTAAAGAATGCGCCTTTTAAAGACGATAAATTTTTTAAAGTGCCCAAGGTAATACGCAAATAATATACCCTTAAAAAAAGAACTACTGTTTATATGGACGCAATGATTCATCTTAATAATATTCAAAAAAGTTATTTTATGGGTAGCCAGGCATTGCCGGTATTAAAGGGCATAAACCTGGATATTTTTAAAAACGAATACGTGGCACTTATGGGTCCATCCGGTTCAGGCAAAAGTACCCTTATGAATATTATTGGTTGTTTAGACAGCCCGACGGCCGGTACTTATATTTTAAATAATAAGGATGTAAGCAAAATGGTTGACGATGACCTGGCAGAAGTACGCAACAAAGACATTGGTTTTATTTTTCAGCAATTTAACCTGCTGCCCCGTTTAACCGCCGCCGAAAACGTTGCCCTTCCCCTGGTGTATGCCGGCGTAGGTAAAAAGGAGCGCACTGAAAGAGCAATGGCAGTTTTGGCCCAGGTAGGCCTGGCCGACAGAAGCCATCACCGGCCAAACGAGTTGAGTGGCGGACAAATACAAAGAGTTGCTATAGCCAGGGCGCTGGTAAATAACCCTGCGATTATTTTGGCCGACGAACCTACGGGTAATCTTGATAGTAAAACCTCAGCCGAGGTTATGCATATTTTTGGTAAAATACAGTCTGAAGGCAATACCGTTGTGTTGGTTACGCACGAAGAAGAAATTGCGGGCTATGCCAAAAGAGTAGTTCGTTTAAGAGATGGCCTTGTAGAAAGTGACCGAACCTCAAGCTTTGCTTCGTTTAAAGAAGAAGGTGTTCACGTTTAACCCTCAAAAGAACATCTTCAAATCGAACAAATACCCTAAAGCTGTGTAAATGATACAGCATTTTAATTTTTATCGGAAATATTCCACTTCTCCATAATAATGGCATTTAAAATATATACAAAAACCGGCGATCTTGGTCACACATCTTTAATTGGCGGAACCAAAGTTGCCAAAAGCCACATACGTATAGAAACATATGGTACTGTTGATGAGCTGAACTCTTATATAGGTTTAGTGAGCGATCATCTTTCTTTTGCTGAAATTAAAGTTGTACTAAGTGAGGTGCAGGACAGGCTTTTTACTATTGGCTCTTCATTGGCAACCGATCCTGAAAAAGATAGTTTAATGAAACTACCCGACTTAAATGAAACAGATGTTTTGTACCTGGAGCAACAAATTGATGAAATGAATGAGGTATTACCGGTTATGAAAAATTTTATATTACCAGGGGGTCACGTTGCTGTGTCAACCACTCATATTGCCCGCTGTATTTGCAGGCGTGCCGAAAGATTGTGTGTTAATTTAAAAGAACATGATGCATTTGTGGAGCCTCTTGTTATAAAATACCTCAATCGCTTAAGCGACTATCTTTTTGTATTGGCAAGGTATATTGCCCACCTGCTACAGGTTCATGAAATTGTATGGAAGCCGAGGGTTTGAAAAGAGAATGCTACCTAAACAAATTTCGTTATGGAGCTGCTAAGTAAAGTACATCATCACGCAAGCCTACATAACTTTTCCATCCTTCATGTGTATGGTGCGGTCGCTCATAAGTGCCAACTCTTCGTTGTGTGTTACAATTAAAAAAGTCTGATCAAATTCGCTCCTCAACCGCATAAAAAGCTCATGTAATTCTTTTGCATTGGTGCTATCAAGGTTTCCTGTCGGTTCATCGGCAAACACAATTTGTGGGTTGTTTACCAATGCCCGTGCAACGGCTACCCGCTGTTGTTCGCCGCCACTTAATTGCTGGGGTTTATTTTCTAACCTATTGGCTAAACCCAATTGGTTTAATAAAAAAGTTGCCCTTGCAGTAACCTCTTTCTTATTTTTTCCGGCTATCCAGCCGGGAATAGAAACGTTTTCCAACGCGTTAAACTCCGGTAGCAAATGGTGAAACTGGAATACAAAACCAATATGGGTGTTTCTAAACCGGGCCAGTTTCTTGCCGCTTAAATCATCTACACGTTGATTATTCAGGTAAATCTCGCCTTCATCTGCACGGTCAAGCGTTCCTAAAATATGCAATAGTGTGCTTTTGCCTGCGCCAGACGATCCAACAATGCTCACAATTTCACCTTTATTAATTTCAAGGTCTACGCCTTTAAGCACTTCCAGCGATCCATATTTTTTGTGAATATTCCTTGCGGTCAGCATGCAACTTCTATTAAAGTTTATTTGTTGTTTGCAAACGTACAGGTTACAGATCAAGTCAGAATGCAATTGACAAAAAATTCGCATACAATTCGTAACGCTTTTTAAAGCTTGATTTGGTTATTTCGTTTATACAACTACATTTGCAAAAATTTTAAATCCCAACAGAAGATGTTTTGGACCCTTGAATTAGCCAGTTATTTGGAAGAAGCACCCTGGCCCGCAACTAAAGATGAGCTGATCGATTACTCTATCCGTTCGGGTGCGCCTATTGAGGTGGTTGAAAATTTGCAAGAGTTGGAAGACGAAGGCGAAGTTTACGAGAGTATAGAAGACATTTGGCCCGACTACCCCAGCCAGGACGACTTCATGTTTAACGAAGACGAATATTAAGAAGAATAAATTGTAAAATCCCTTCCTGATAGTTCAAAAAAGTTTTATAACCATTGACCATCTGCTTTGCGGATGGTTTTTCTTTTTTGGGTTCCATCATCTGATCCCTGGTCATTATTGTTGCGTCGCACCCTTGTACTGTAGTACTTTAAGCAACTATTTATAATGTCGGTGAGTTGACAAATAACGCAGTACCTCTAATCGTTTGCCCTGGAAACTGCATTGTCTTTTTTAAAAATGTATTTAAAGTATAGCAGAACCAGCGACAAAACCAGCACAATAGCATTGGCAAGTATAACAGGTCCGCTGTTAATACCAAAACCATAAGCCAGCCAAACGATCGTGCTCAATACCACAATCAGCATCATCCAGGTGCTTAGGTCGCCCACACTTTTTGATTGCCAGGCTTTATACACCTGTGGGATAAAGGTTATAGAGGTAAGAAACGAACCGAAGTAGCCGAAAAATTGAATCCAATCCATTGACGTTATGTTGAATGTTGAATGTTGAATTTTGAATACAGAAATTATTTTTATGGGAACGGCTTGTAAACTGACAAACCCACTGTTTAGCGGTAGTTTTTAATATTGATATTTTTGAAGTAAATATTTTCCATTAGTCACTTTGATTTTTAGTAAAGTATTTTTATCAATAGCATCAAACGAAAAATCTCCTTCTACTATTGGAATACGTCCACCATTTGTATTCTCAAATACCCTGCTCTTTATTGTCAACACACCTTTATTTAAACTGTCAGTCTGATAAGAGACAGGCCCTAAGTCAAACCAAGCAATATTTTTATTATCTAAAACGTAAGTTCCGTCTGAAATTTTTCCTTTAAGATAAAAACCAGCCCTTTGTCCGCCACATCCAAAAGCTGCAAAAACAGCTGTGTCTTTTAAATACTCTGCAACATCAGCACTTGTCCCGCAAGCAGCAATTCTTTTCAATTCGTTATTAACTGTCATGTGATAAAATGGGTCTAACGAAGTTGAGATTCTTTCTTTTTTGCAAGAGAAAAAAATAGTCATTGTGTATAAGAGGGCGGTCAAATATGTTATACTAATTTTCATTTTGCATTATATATTAAAGAAACCCCTCAAAATTACCGCCGACTTCACAATTCAGCCATAAGTGGGTGTCGTACCTCCGGGACTCATAACCTATGTGACTCCTTTAAATCTACTAAACTGGTGCATCAACTAAACAATAATAAATTGTTCCGCAAACGAAATTGATTGAACATTTGCCCATACATATCACACCACTCCACACCCCCCATTGACCAATGACCATTGACTTTTAATCCACCCCCATTGACCAATGACTAATGACAATTGACCTTTCCCTTCACTACTTTTCCATTTGCTCAATAATTTCTTTGGTAACTCCCGTAAAGCTAAAACCACCATCGTGAAAAAGGTTTTGCATGGTTACATATTTGGTAAGATCGCTGAACAACGTAACACAGTAGTTGGCACAATCTTCGGCATTTGCATTACCCAACGGGCTCATTTTTTCGGCAAAGTTTATAAATCCATCAAAGCCTTTTACACCACTGCCGGCGGTTGTACGGGTGGGCGATTGAGAAACCGTATTGACCCTAACCTTGTTGCGGATACCATAGTGATAACCAAAACTGCGGCTGATGTTTTCGAGCAAAGCCTTGGCATCGGCCATCTCGCTGTAATCAGGAAATACACGTTGAGCGGCAATGTAGGTAAGGGCTACCACGCTGCCCCAATCTTTAATGGCATCCATGTTATAAGCCAGTTGCAACAATCGGTGCAAGCTCATAGCCGATATATCGAGCGACTTATGGGTAAACTCGTGGTTGAGTGCAGTATACGGATTGTTTTTACGCATGTTAATACTCATGCCCACGCTATGAAGTATAAAATCAATTTTGCCGCCAAAATGCTCCATGCTTTTTTCAAGAAGGTTTTTCAGCTCGTCGTTACTCGTTACATCGGCAGGGATAACCGGGGCATTGTTACATTCCTGAGATAGCTTATTGATTTCGCCCATTCTTAATGCAATGGGGGCATTCGTCAATACAATTTCGGCGCCCTGGGCAAAACATTGCTGTGCCACTTTCCAGGCTATTGACTGGTCGTTTAATGCCCCAAAAATGATCCCTTTCTTTCCTTGCAATAAGTTGTGCGACATAATCTGTTTATTTTATAAATCGTTAATGAGCGGTAAAAATAGAAATTACGTTTCTAACAATAAAAAAGAATGTAAAGGCTCGAACATAAGACAAGGGTAAGCCTAATTAGAGATAGAAGAATAAGAGATGATATGCCAAAATAGGCCATCAATTTTCAATGAAGCTTCAATCGGCCAATACCATTTCTCTAGCATTTTCTATAGCGGCTGCAGTGGGTTTTTCGCCGCTTAACATTTGCGCTATGCTGGTGATGCGTTCATCTTTTGAAAGTAATTTGATGTTGGTTTTAATGGCATTGCCTTTACTTTCTTTATACACGTAAAAATGGGCATGGGCCTTACCGGCTATCTGCGGTTGATGTGTAATGCAAATGACCTGGCGTGTATTTGCAAGATCTTTCATTATCAAGCCCACCTGCTTTGCTGCCTCGCCAGATATACCCGTATCTATCTCATCAAATATGAGTGTTGGCAGGTCAACCGATTGTGCAATCAAAGATTTAATGCATAACATCAAACGGCTTAATTCGCCGCCACTGGCCACTTTGCGCACAGGCTCAAAGCGATTGCTTTTGTTGGCATCAAATAAAAATTCTATATCGTTTGCGCCATATGTAGAAAGGGGAGCCGGTTCAATAACAACTTTAATTTTAGCATTGGGCATACCCACCTGTTTCAGTAAAACATTCACCTTATTTACAAAGGGGTCTATTTGTTTGGTTCGACGGGCGGAGAGATTTGAAGCAAGAGCAGCACCTCTGGTATGTAACTCATGCAATGCTTTTTCTTTATAAATAATGAGGTCATCAATTTGAAGCACAGCCTGTAATTTTTCTTCCAACTCATTCTTTAAGGTGATGAGATCATTTGTGGTTAGCACACCATGTTTTTTAAGCAGCTTGTAGCCTGTAGATAATCGTTCGTTTATAGTGTCGATACGTAACTGGTCGAAGGTGATGTGATCGTTCAACCGATCAATCTCTTCGGCTATATCCTGTAGTTCAACCTGTGTACTTGCCAGTCTCCGTGCCAGTTCGGGAAGTTCTTTAATGTATTGGGCACAACCCTGTAATTGGTTGGCCATAATTTTTACCTGTTGTACAATAGGTTGATCCTGTTCTTTTAATTCTGCATACACATTCGTCAAAACAGCTTTAATACTTTCAGAATTACTAAGCATTTTAAGTTCTTCTTCCAGCTGTTCCAACTCATTCTCCGTTAATTTCAATTCGTTCAACTCATCAAATAAAAATTGTTGGTAATCGAGCTCTTTATAAAAGCTTGCCTTTTTTTGTTGCAGTTCATCCAGCTCTTTTTTCTGCACTTGCCATCGAGAAAAAATGCCCTGGTATTCCTTCAGTAGGGTTTGGTTTTGCGCAAGTGCATCCATCACCTGCCGCTGAAAATCGGTGTCGCCTAATTCCAACGTATCAAACTGTTGGTGCAGATCGACCAATAATGATGCAAGTTGTTTTAATTGAAAAACGGTGGCTGGTGTATCGTTTATAAAGCCCCTTGATTTTCCATTGGAACCTATTTCGCGGCGCAGTACCAATTCCTCTTCAAAATCAAGATCATTCACGTTAAAAAATTCCTGCACAGCTACCTTTTCCTTAACATCAAAAAAGCCTTCAATAAAGCATTTTTTATCCCTGTTTTGTAGAGTGGAACTATCTGCCCTTTCGCCTAATATTAAGCTGAGTGCTCCCATTAAAATGCTTTTTCCAGCGCCGGTTTCTCCTGTAATGACATTCAGGTTTTCGGCAAAATCAACAACGATTTCGTCTATTATGGCGTAGTTAACAATGTGCAGCTTACGTAGCATGGCGTAAAGATAACAGGTTACAACGCTTTGTAATTTTTTGGCTTTTGAGTGTGGAAAAGCTGTGAGAGGTGCGTCAGCACGGTGCAACGTTCCAACCGCAAAAATTGTCACCAACAGTAAACTATTCTATATGAAACATATATTCTTTCTTATTACCATAATCGGCTTAACGCTGCTGTCTTGCAAAAAAACCGCTTCGATTGACCCAATCCCTACATCGCTAGACGGTAAGTGGAAAATGGTAATTGTAAAAGAAAATGTTTCTGGTTTGACGACACTCAAACCTTCTTCTATTCAAGGAGACGTTGACATTACGTTTACTTCTGCAAACGCGACTACCGGGACTTTATTTGGACATACACCAACTAACGAAATATCGCTAAATGACTATTCAATTGGAACAAATCAATCACTGACAATTCCTAATTTAAGTATGACAAAAGTTGGGGAAACATCTTGGGGAGAAGAATTTGTTGACAATATTCGTAATTCCCAAGAGTATAGTTTTGAAATTGGTGGTAAACTTAATATTAAGACAACAAATAAAACACTCACATTCCGAAAACTGTAATGCCGAACGCACAACAAAAGGCTTTGCAAAAGCAGCGCTGGATACTCAAACATCAGCTAAGTGCAAGCATCAGCAGTGGTTCAGGCTCTACGTTCAAAATTCATCTTTAGTTAATAACTTCAACTTTATATTTTCAATTGGGCATTTGTACCGGGCTGAATGTCTATTGAATTTCCTGCCTTCGCAAATACTCTGACGATGTGGAAGAAAAATGCAGTTGGTTATTCACCATTGCACCGGGCAATACCAGATTTGGCACGTTGGTCCAGGGAGTCTTTAAATTCATGATCGTCCATATCGATACACTGATGATAAAAGGATTTTGCCAATGCCTTCTGGCCTCGCTTTTCATAAATATATCCTATTTGAAGAGCGGCTCTCGCAGCATAATATTCCTTCATGCCTGCACCCAACTTCATGGCTGATGCATACCATTGAATTGCTTCGCTGTCCCTGCCCATATCATCGTAGATTCTTGCCATGCGGTACACATATTCAAGTTGGTCGGTTTGGCCGGTAAACTGCGACCTGGCTTTTGAGGTTAGCATGGCAAGGGCTTCTGCATTATATCCGCCATCGCTTAGCAATCTTTCCCGAAGTAAGGTTTTATCGGGCCATATTCCGGTCTTTGCATCCCGCAGGGCTTTTTTGTCGGCATCGCTATCAGTTGATCCTTGTTTTATAACCTGCTGGCGTGTTAGTTCGGCTTTCAATGAATCGCCTTGCAGGTAATAACACCAGCTTAGTTTTAATAGCGCATCCTTTACATAAAACCGGCCTTTAAAGTTTTTTATAAAGTTGTTGAAACTTGCTGCTGCTTCGGGTAGTTCCAGGTGATATAGTTTTGTATAAGCCATTTCAAAATCCCAAACGGGGGTGGCCATATACGCAGCAGACGTGTTACGATTTTGCATAACATTTTTTGCAAGCACGGCATTTTTACTGTTGATGCCGAGGTTGGTACCCATGTAGGCAAACAAATGATTGTTTACCATATCCAGCTTTTTAGCCTGTATAAATTTGATTATTTCTTCAGGCTTATTCTCAATGTAAAAAGATAGGTACGCGTAATAGAAAATTGCTTCGTTGTAAAACAGTTTGGCCATGTAATCATTACTGTTTAGAAACGACCGCATCAACTGCATACCTTCTTTAATAGAGCCCTTCATTCCAAACAGGCTGGTGTAAATTTTATAGCCATACGGTACGGTACCCATAGCTACCTGCATTGGACCATACACCAGGTTATTAGCTAAAAATCCGGGATATTTTTTTTGATTTTCTTTTATAAGTGAGTAACCTTTCTTAAAATCAAATACAGCTCCAAAACGTTCACCAAATTTTATGCGTACTGTTGATCTTTGCAGCAGGTTTAAAGCCCGGCAATACCTGTAAAAAGGAGAATTTTTTGGGCCATCCTCGTAGGCATCCTGCCGCTTCGCAAAATTGTCTTTTCTTACAATATATTCCTGCGGGTCTTCATTAAAAAATAATACAAAAAAATCTACGTATCCCTCTAGCATGTATGGGATCAGGTTGTCAGGATTTTGCTTTTTAGCTTCATTAATAAGCGAAACTCCCTGGGCAATTTTAAGCTTTGTTATTTCAGCATATGCCTGCTGACAAGTGGTATTAAAATCGTACACTTTCTGGGCACGAACGTTTGTCGAAAAACTAAATAAAATAAAAATTATTATTAAGCCATGCTTCATCGCGATAAAGGTAGAAGTAATTATAGGTCAACCCGGTTACAGGCAGGTAGGGTTAACATTTTTAAGATAATCTTACCGGAAGTTTAAAAAGTATAAGCTTTTTAAATGCAAAGCTGTATCGGCTAATGATGCATCCAAAGCCAACAGTTCAACATAAAAAAAGGTGCTTTTCAGCACCCTTTTCATTTAAATTATTTTGCATCTACTGCATCATGGATATCCGGATCCACCAAAATTCTTCCGCAGTTCTCGCACACTATTAATTTTTTGTGTTGCTTTATTTCACTTTGCTTTTGAGGCGGGATGGCATTGAAGCAACCACCACAACTATCTCTCATAACCGATACAACTGCAAGACCATTTCTGTAGTTATTGCGAATACGATCGTAAGAGAACAAAAGCCTTTCGACAAGCGCTTTACGTGCCTCATCGCTCATTGATTTAAAATGGGTCTCTTCTTTTTCGGTATCGGCAATAATTTTTTCCAGCTCACTTTTCTTGTTATTCAACACACTTTCTTTGCTGCCAATCTGCTTTTTAGCAACATCCAAAACTTTAGCCTTTTCAGCTATTTCTTCGTTTGCGTCTTTAATATGTTTGTTTGCAAGTTCAACCTCCAGGTTTTGCATTTCCATTTCTTTATTAATGGCTTCAAACTCACGGTTGTTCTTTACGTTCTCGCTTTGCTTTTCGTATTTTTTAACCAGGGCTTCTGCGTCTTTTATTATCTCTTTCTTCTTTTCAATAAACTCAGAAATGCCATTAATTTCTTCTTCAATCCTTGTTTGGCGTGCATGCAACCCGGTTATTTCGTCTTCAAGATCGCTTACTTCTATAGGTAGTTCACCCTTTAAAATCTGGATCTCATCTAACTTTGAATCAGTTTTTTGAAGCCTGATTAACGCTGACAATTTTTCTTCAACAGAAAAGTCTTTAACGCTTGCCATATTTGTATTTAATATTTGAATGATGATTGCCGGAACCGCATGTTTGAAATTTTTGATACCGGCTGGAGAAACTTTGATGAAACATCGTGCAGCTTGCCCCGTCAATCATTGCGGGGTCGCAATCCGTTCATCTTCAGTTGCCTTGTAGCAGCTTTTTCAAATGCCATTTCAAAAGGTCCCATCCAAAAACTACATAAAATAATTAACAGGGTTGGTAATTACCTTACTTTTTTGGACGGCAAAGGTAGGGAAATTTGCCACCAAAAAATCAATGAGTAAATCGATCGTAAACTGCTCACTTTCCCAATGCCCAATGTCGGCTAACAGCAGTTTGTCTTCAGCATCAAAAAATTCGTGGTACTTCACATCGCCGGTTATGTAAACATCTGCTCTGGCCGCTATGGCGTGTTTGGTTAAAAAACTTCCTGCGCCACCGCAGACTGCAATCTTT
The DNA here is from genome assembly GCA_026786345.1 of Chitinophagaceae bacterium. GTDB lineage: Bacteria > Bacteroidota > Bacteroidia > Chitinophagales > Chitinophagaceae > Segetibacter. The sequence goes on along the minus strand of JAJAYD010000149.1, from coordinate 2,359 downwards.
GTCACCATTTTACCGGTTAAGGGTGTATGCCTGATTACTTGTAAATTAAACTTTGCTTTGAGCAGGTTCAACAAATCAGTTTCTTCCATGGGCTTCGGTAACTCGCCCATTAACCCAATGCCAACATCTATTAAAGAATTTTGCAAAGGGTAAATATCATAGGCAACTTCCTCGTAGGGATGCACCGCAATCATAGCTTTTACAAGTTGGTGCTGCAGGTATGCCGGAAAAATAATTTCAATTTTGCTTTCACGCTCTTCATGGCGCCTGCCTTTTTCACCCACATACGGATTGGTTTCATCGCCTGCTTTAAAAGTACCGGTGCCAATTGTGGTAAAACTGCATTCGCTGTAATTGCTAATCACCCCACCACCTGCATTAAAAAGGGCCGACTTAATTGTTTCTGCATTAGCAACCGGTGCAAATACTACTAGTTTCAATAGGTTATTTGATTTTTCAACCAGGGTTCTTCTTTTTATCAATCCCAATTGATCGGCAATGCGGCTATTTACACCTTTTATTACATTGTCAAGATTGGTATGTATGGCATAAATGGCAATCTCGTTTTTGATAGCTGTTATAACCGTTTGTTCAACATAGGTCCTGCCTGTCAATTTTTTAATGCCTGAAAAAACTATGGGGTGATGTGCTACTACAAGATTGCATCCACGCGCAATCGCTTCTAAAATAACTGGCTCTGTTGAATCAAGTGTGCAAAGAATACCGGTGCATTCCCAACCTGGATTGCCTGTAAGCAACCCTGCATTATCATAGCTTTCCTGGTACGATGGGGGAGCAAGTTGTTCCAATTGTCGTATGACCTCTTCAATCTTCATTAGCAAATCCGCTTTATTTTACAACTGTCTTCAATTATTTATTCGTTCTGCCAGGGTACACTTTTAAAGCTTCCTGCAGGCAATCCATAGCTGAGTCGATGGCCCCAAGGTTCAATACATAAGCAAGCCTTACTTCATTTTTACCTAAACCTGGTGTACCATAAAACCCCGTTGCAGGTGCAAGCATAACAGTACGTCCATTAAAATCAAAGCTTTCGAGTAACCATTGGCAAAACACATCACTGTCATCTATGGGTAAACTTGCCATGGCATAAAATGCGCCACCGGGGTTGGGACAAAAAACACCGTTCATTGCATTCAGTCTTTTTACAATTAAATCGCGGCGGCTCTTATATTCAGCTTTTGTGGTATCAAAATAGTCTGAGGGAAGATCCACTGCTGCTTCGCCCGCTATCTGGGCAAAACCCGGAGGGCTTAATCTTGCCTGGGCAAATTTCATTACCGCATCCAGAACCTGTTGGTTTTTGGTTACCAATGCACCAATCCTTCCGCCACAGGCGCTATAGCGTTTACTAATAGTATCCATCAATATAACGTTGTCTTCTATACCTTCCAGGTTCATAGCGCTTACCTGCTTGTCTTCATAAACAAACTCACGGTAAGCTTCATCTGAAAATAAAAAAAGGTTGTGTTTCAAAACAAGATCCCTTAACTGCTCCATTTCCTGCCTGCTGTACGAATAACCCGTTGGGTTGTTGGGGTTACATATAACAATCGCTTTTGTTTTAGGTGTAATCACTTTTTCAAATTCATCAATGGGTGGTAAAGCAAAACCGTTATTGATATGGGAAGTAATAGGAACCACCCCAACCCCGGCAGCAACAGCAAACCCATTGTAGTTTGCATAAAAAGGTTCGGGTATAATTACTTCGTCTCCATGATCCAGGCAGGCCATAAAACCAAACTGAATGGCTTCACTTCCGCCTGTAGTTACTATTATCTGGTTGTAATTGACGGATATTCCAACCGATGCATAATACTGAACCAGCTTTTTGCGATAGCTTTCATTACCGGCACTGTGGCTGTACTCCAACACCTTGAAGGTGCTGTTTCGAACAGCATCTAATACCATAGGTGGTGTTTCAATATCGGGTTGGCCAATATTTAAATGGTAAACCTTTATTCCTTTTTTTTTGGCAGCTTCAGCGTAAGGAACCAATTTTCTGATAGGGGAGGCAGGCATTTGTTTGCCGCGATTACTGATCGTAAGCATGGGGCAAATATAAGACGTTAGTGAATAGCCGGTAGTCAATAGCCGGTAGCCATTAGCCGGTAGTAGCCGGTAGCCATTAGCCGGTAGTCAAAAGCCAATAGTCAATAGTCAACACCAATAGTCAATAGTCAATAGCCATAAGCCAATAGCCAATAGCCAATAGCCAATAGGCAATAGGCAATAGCCAATAGTCAATAGGGAATAGCCAATAGCCAATAGCCAATAGTCAATAGTCAATAGCCAATAGCCAATAGCCAATAGCCAATATCCAATAGGCATAAGTCAATAG
>JAJAYD010000148.1 GCA_026786345.1 Chitinophagaceae bacterium | reverse complement strand
CTTCAATATTAATGGGAGGGTCGGTTGGAGGGCCACCGGCTTCCTGATCAACTGAGATGGCTGCCCCCACAATACCTTTGGTTACTGCCCTGATTGAGTCAAGGTAAGGCGTAGTATTTTTTCCGTGCCGCTTTTCGTATTCAACAAACGAAACCTGTATACGGCCTAATTCTGCCCGTGTACTTCTGTCGCCACCCATAGGGTTAGATGCACCGATGGCTATGTTTGAGATAACGCTTTCCACCAAAGGATTTTTCTTCCCGTTCTCCATGTCCAAAACTTTCATAACCCTTTTCTCCAAAACACCATTTACCGAGTCGGTAAAATCTACATTGGTACCAACGGGTAATTGTAAATACACATACACCTGGTTGGGGTCGCCTTTAGGAAAGAATACCACCGGTACCTTTCGAACAGCAAATAAAAATATAGAAAAGAAGAAGAGTGCTATGGTACCGAGTAAAAGATGTACCGGCCTCCAGCCATTTAACGACCAGCGGAGCAACTTCTCGTACCGGTGCATAATGGCAGGTAAAGCCTTGTTTTGAAACTTATGTATCAAACCATCCAGCACATATACATTTAATATTATTAACAGCGAAAAAAAGATAAGCAGGTTGCCTGCGAACGTAGCACCAAATACATCCAGCAACACACCCAGGCCGATGAGAATCCAGAATACGGGCTTTTTAAAAATATCAGACTTGCGTTTTGCTGCAGCTCCTTCGGGATGGTTCATAAAATCTACCGCAAAAACGGGGTTCATAATAAAGGCTACAATAAGAGATGCTGCCAGCGTAAATATGAGCATGGTGGGCAAATAAATCATAAACTTACCAATGATGCCGGGCCAAAATAATAAGGGAAAGAACGGTGCCAGTGTGGTAAGTGTTCCTGCAAGTACAGGTATCCAAACCTCGCCTGCTGCCATTCGTGCCGATAAAGTGGATGAAATTTTTCCCCTTCCTTCCACAAAAATTCTATGGGTGTTTTCAATTACCACTATGGCATCGTCCACAATAATTCCAAGTCCAAATAACAGGGCAAACAACACCATAAAGTTTAGGGTGATGTTGGAGCCGGTGATTAGTTCGGCGGCCGGCAAAAACATAAAGGCAACAAACATACTTAACGGCACCGACAAGGCTACAAAGAAGGCATTGGTAAGGCCCATAAAAAACATCAGGATTAACAGTACCAGTACAAAACCAATTACAATAGAATTAACCAGGTCGTTAAACGAAGTACGGGTTGCCTTACTTAAATCGCCGGTTATAACTACATCCAGGTTTTTTGGAAACTTGGTTTGCTTTAAATTCTCTACCACCTTTTTAATATCGTCCGAAGTTTCGATTAAGTTTTCACCGGCACGTTTAATTATGTTCAGTGTTACTACGTTCTTACCATTTAACCGGGCATAGCTCTCGTTTTGCTTTACGGTATCTTTTATCTCGGCAACATCTTTCAGGTAAATAGGCGCACCCGATGTATTGCGGATAATCAATTGCTGAATGTCGAAGACGTTCTTAAACTGCCCTTTTACCTGCAGGGTGCGTTTCATATTCCCCACTTCAAGCAGACCGCCGGAGATGTCAGCATTTTCGCGTTGCACGGCATTGGCTATATCATCGAAGGTGATGTTAGCGCTTTGCATTTTAAAATTGTCAACGTTTATCTGAAACTCCTTCTCTGGTGCACCCACAATGTCAACCCTGGTTATCTGGGATAATTCTTCAAGCTTGCCCTGCAACTCATCGGCAAAACTCTTTAGTTTAAGTTTATCGTAATTACCGCTAACGTTTACAAACATGATAGGTTGCTCAGAAAAACTTACCTCCTGTACATTGGGGTCCTGGGTTAGATCGTTGGGCAGATCTTTCTTTGCTTTATCAACCGCATCCTTGGTTTTTTGCAAAGCGATATCCACCGGAACGTTCGTATTAAACTCCACCATCACCGCCGAAAAATCCTGCAACGATGTACTGGTAATCTTATTTATTTTGGCACCGGTAATACTCTTTACCTGCTTTTCAATAGGCTGCGTTACCAGGTTTTCTATATCCCTTGGCGAGTTACCTACATACACCGACTGTATGTAAATGGTGGGGATAACCACATCGGGAAACTGCTCCTTTGGCAAGGTAGCAAACTGGTATACACCTGCCAGCGATACAAATATGATCAGGAGGTATATGGATGTTTTATTTTTAATGGACCAGGTGGTTGGACCAAACTCTTTAAACTTCGTTTTGATATTTTCTATTACACTCATGACAGTAGTTTTTAAGCCGCTTATTTAAGGTTTATGGTTCGGCATGTCTCCCCTTTTTTAAAAGGCCGGTGGTTTAAAAAAAGGGTGTAGTAATCCACCTTTTTAAACCGTCAAGCCCGACATTGTTACTTTGCATTGGCAACAATTAATAACTGACCATCGTACAGGCTTTGGTACCCTTCGGTAACCACCACATCGCCTGCTTCCAGACCCGACTTAACTTCTAACTGGTTGTTATAAAATTCGCCCACCTGCACATTTCTTTTCCGGGCAACCAAACCATTCTTTTCTTTTATAGCCACATAAATAAACTTACCCGTTTCGTCGGTTTGCAGGGTGTTAACCGGTATGGTTAATGCATTCGATTTTGAATAATCCTCTATGCGAATCATGGCTGTAAGGTTGGGCTTTAAATCTTTATTGGCAGGTAATTTAGCCTGGGCAATAAATCCACTTGATGAGGCTGTAATAGTTTGGCTAACCAGGTAAATGGAAGACGAAAAAGTCTTGTTGAGATCGGGTATTGAAATAATTACAGGCGTACCTTTTGTTACCCTCGACAAATAGTTTTCAGGCACGGTTGTAACCACTTTAAGCTCGCTGTTGTTTACAATTTTTATACCCTGTGCCGGAGCGCCGGTAAAGTTTTCACCTACATGAATGTTTACTTCTTCGGCTACACCGTTTACATGACTTATAACGGTTGCTGTTGCCAGTTGTTCCTGTGCAGATTTTACATTTTCAAGCTGGGTTTTCAGGTTGTTTTCCAAAGCGTCCACGTTGGTTTTAGCCTGTAATAACTGTACTTCAGTACCTATGTTTTGATCCCAAAGATTCTTCTGCCGCTGGTACAGGCTTTTTGCCAGTTCAAGCTGTGTACGGGTAGCTGCCATGCCTTGCCTGGCTGCTACCACATTTTGCCGAACAATGGCATCATCCAGCTTCATAAGCACCTGGCCCTTTCGTACATTATCACCCTGTTTTACATACAATGCCCGTACCTGTCCACCCATGCCCCTTGGGGATATGTATGAAACATTTTCAGCATCAACCTTACCCTGCAAGTCTATATAATGCGTAAACTTTTCAATACGCAACGTATCGGTAACAACCAGTTTTGCCATATCGGTTTTGGCAGCGCTGGTATCCAGTTTGGCAATTTCGGCTTCTAATTGTTTAATGTCTAATCCAGACTGCACATAGTCCTTCTTAAGTTTTACCAGCTGATCTTTCTTTTCGGTTAATTCGGCTGAAGTTTCTTTTTTACTGCTTCCGCATGCTGCCAGGGCAACAACCAAAGCACCTGTAAAAAATAATTTGATAAACGATAGCATATAAAGAGTGATTTATGTTTTTAGTTTAAGTTTATTGTAGTTTGCCTAAGGCTGATAAGAAACCTATGCGGGCAACTACGGCATTATAAAGTGAGTTAAAATAATTTGATTGAGCAGTTTGCCAGTCATTATCTGCCTGTAACACTTCAAAGCTTGATCCGATGCCGGCCTCAAACTTCTTTTTCGTGGTATTATAGACAGTCTCTGCCAGTTGTACGTTCCTTTCCTGTGCATCAAGATTGAGCAATGCATTGGTAAGGCTTTCTTTTGTAATGGTTTTTTGAAGATCAATTACCTGCTTTAGATTGTCCACTGAGTTGTTTACTTTCTGTAGATTCAACTGCGCCTGCTGCACTTTGTACTTACGCTGAAAACCATCGAAAATCGGCACACTTAAATTTAGACTTGCCAACGAGTTGCGAAGCCAGAAAGTATTTTTATCTGTAATAAATTTTTGCCCCTGCCCTTGTGCCGTATAGCTTATTGCAGTTGACAAAGTAGGCAGGTAAGCCAGTTTATACCTTCTTACACTCAACACCTGCAATTGCTTTGTATAATCTAACAACTTATATTCCTTCCGGTCGGCGTAGGTAAAGCTCTCATCTAAAATATTTTCCTTTAACTCCTCATTGCTTAATGCTTCATTAAGTACCACGGTATCGGTTTGGTTTGCGCCTATAGCATACTTTAAAGCTGCATAGGCAAGCGCAATGGAATTGTGTAAAACTATTTGCGACGTTTGCAGGTTGGTTAATTGTACCTGCACCTTATCCAGGTCCAGCTTTTCGGCAAAACCGTTTTTATACATCACAGAGTCGTCGTGGTATAATTTCTGAAGCCGTTCGATACCGCCCTGCAAAAACTCCGATTGCTTTTGAGCAATTAAAATGGCGTAGTACCTTCTGTAAGCAGAATCTTTGATTCTTTCTTTCACTACCTCAAGGTTTGCCTTACTATAGTTGATCGCGGTTTTACGTGCCTGCAATCCTACAAATACATCAGGCTGAAATAATAGCTGCGATAAATTTGCACTGGCAGATGCATTCCAGGGCTGAAAAAAGCTAACGGGTCTTAATGCCGGTGCAGGCACTTTAGTACTCTGGGGTAAAAGGCCCTCGTTTATCAAAACATTGTAGATACCGGTCTGCGAACCATCGGGAAAAAGTATTTGAGGTAATTCAAGGTAACGGCTTAACGAAGCACTGCCGGTAAGCTGGGGTAGTGCCTGGCCGGTAATTTCTTTATTTTGCGCCCGCTGAATGTCTACATCCAGCATAGCATTTTTTATTTCCGTTACATTTTTAAATGCCATGTCAACGGCTTCCTTTACCGTCAGCTCGTATTTTTTTTGGGCTATTACTTTATATCCGGCACTTGTCATCAACAAAACCAGGCAAAGTGCTATCCTAAATTTTCTCATATAAACTCGATTTAACTCTTTCAGACTTATATTTTAACAGTAATTTTTGTGCCTTAGGTGTTGCCAAACCGTACAGGAAATGCTCCAGAATATGAATTTCTACGTCAACGAAGTTGTACTTGCCCGCAGGAAAAAGATCCTGATTGAAAGGCAAAAACATGGTAAATAGCCGAAGCTTGATAATAATGTCGAGGTTCAAATCGTGTCTGTATAGTCCATCTTTTATGCCCCACTCAAGGTTATCCCTAATAATTTTGTACAGGTACATATCCTTAAAATCATTCAATTTTTTAAAAGTGGAAGGATGAAACTTTTGAAGGTCATTAAAGGTGTTGGGGTTAATTTCCCGATGCATTTCCTTCACCATATCCATAGTTAAAAACACCTGGTGAATGGCATTTTTTGCATTTACGGTATCGCCTTCACACCTCGATTGGTTCCTGGTAATATGATCGTGAATGATGGCGTCAACCAATTCGTCTTTATTAGCAAAAGATTGATAAATGGTTTTTTTGCTCATTCCAATCTGGGTGGCAATTTCATCCATGGTCACACTTCTAATACCGTATTTATTAAACAACTCGTGTGCTTTTTCAACAATTCTTTCCTTTGGATCCATGATTTTTTTTAAAAGAAGGGCAAAACTAAGGAAACTTTCAAAGTTGCCGAAGTTTCCTAATAGAATTTTTAATTTGTTAACAACATGGTAGCATTCATAAAAGTTCGCAACCGGTTAGTTTTGCTTTTGCCCGGATTTTTATGACCGGAAAGGAGGAGATTACAGTAAAGTAGCTTGTGTGCGAACCTGGCTAATTCAATTCAATAATGATTGCTATGCGCTCTCCGGTATACACTATTCATTATTAATTATTCATTATTCTCAAATCTTTTTACAAGGCACCCGCTTCAGCCCCTATTATATTTTTTACCGTATTTTGCTGCATTAACCATCCTCAAAATGAATGTAGAAGACGAGCCGGACCTGAAGTGGCACTGGCGCAAAATGTTTCAATATTTTTTACAGGGATTAATCATTCTGGCGCCAATAACCATCACGGTCTGGGCTGTTATTTCGTTGTTTATCTTCATAGATAACATACTGCCCAACTTCATAAATTTTATTTTTCCTGACTTTGCAAATGCTGGCACTACAGGCGAAGTAAAAAAAATACCGGGTCTCGGTTTTTTAATAGTCATAGTATTGGTTATCGTAGTTGGCTGGATATCCTCATCTTTTATTGTTGGCAAAATTGTAGACTTGCTCGATCATGTGTTGGAGCGTACACCTGGTATTAAATTTCTCTATACTTCTTTAAAAGATTTTATAAAGGCATTTGCCGGAAATAAGAAAAAGTTTGATAAACCGGTACTGGTAAATGTTGATGGGCCTGATGTATGGCGCATGGGATTTATGACGCAACGCGATTGCCACAGCTTTGGATTGCAGGACCATGCAGTAGTTTACGTACCGCATTCCTATGCATTAAGCGGCATTGTTTACATAGTACCGATCAATAAAGTAAAAATTTTAGATCATACCACTTCTGCCGATGCCATGAAGTTTGCCGTAAGCGGCGGCGTATCGGATGTGCATGAATAACCATTGAATTATGAAGAAGGCCCTGCTAACCGGCATTATATTATTGACAGGTACCCAATGTTTCTGTTGGGGCTTTTACGGTCACCAACGCATTAATTACTGTGCTGTTTTTTTGCTTCCGCCAGAAATGATGGTATTGTTTAAACCCAACATTCAGTTTTTAACCGATCATTCAGTAGACCCTGATAAACGCAGGTATGCGGTTGTTGATGAAGCGCCCCGCCACTATATTGACATAGACCATTATGGCAATTATCCTTACCCCGCATTGCCTCATAAATATGAAGAAGCTGTAAGCAAATTTGGTGTTGACTCTGTTACAGCTTACGGCATTGTTCCCTGGCATATTCAAATTATGCAGGCACGGTTAACCAATGCTTTTAAGGAAAAAGATGTGGCAAAAATTTTAAAGACAGCGGCCGAATTGGGGCATTACATTGCCGACTCTCATGTACCCTTGCATGCCAGCGAAAACCACGATGGACAGTTAACCAATCAAAAAGGTATTCATGGTTTTTGGGAAAGCAGGGTGCCGGAATTGTTGGCCGAAAAAGAATTTGATTTTTTGATTGGCAAAGCCCAATACGTACATAATATTTCCACTTATGTGTGGGACCGGGTATTGGAAAGCGGTGCAGCAAGCGACACGGTTTTAACTATGGAGGCAGAGCTAACCAGGCAATTTCCTCCCGATAAAAAATATGGGTTTGAAGAGCGGAATGGAAAAATCACCCGCCAGTATTCATCAGCCTTTACTATTGCCTATAACCAAAAAATAAAAAATATGGTAGAGCGAAGAATGCGTTTGAGCATTTCGTCCATAGCCGGTTTTTGGTATACGGCCTGGGTAAATGCGGGCCAGCCCGATCTTAAAAATTTAACTACCGTAGCTTTCAGCGAAGCGGATATAAAAGAATTTGAAAGCCTGAATGCCGATTGGAAAAACGGCCAACTTAAAGGGCGGTCTCATGAATAATATCTTTTTTCGTAAACCGCAGATCCATTTGCGGTAACAATCTCTGGGCGCTAATTCTTAAATTGCAGCCCAATATTATGATATACAATTTCAACTCAGGACCAAGCATATTACCGAAAGAGGTAATGCAACAGGCAAGCGAAGCCGTAATCAATTTCAATAATTCCGGACTATCAATTCTCGAAATCGGGCATCGTACCGAAATGTTTGAAGCGGTATTGCACGAGGCTATTTCGCTGGTAAAAGAATTAATGCAGTTAGACACCGACCATGAAGTACTTTTTCTGCATGGAGGGGCAAGTACACAGTTTATGCAGGTGCCCATGAACCTGCTGAACCCGGATGAAACTGCAGCATACATAGACAATGGAACGTGGGGATTGAAGGCCATTAAGGAAGCTAAGTTGTTTGGCCACGTAGATGTGGTATCAACAACAAAAGATAAAAATTACACTTACATAGGTAAAGACTTTACTATACAGCCTGGCACGGTTTACCTGCACTATACCACCAACAATACCATTGAAGGCACACAATGGCATACGGTGCCCGACGCAAAGGGTGGTTATCTTTTTGCAGATATGAGCAGTGATATATTAAGCCGTCAAATGGACTTTAATCACTTTGACCTGATATATGCCGGCGCTCAAAAAAACATTGGTGCCGCGGGTGTAAATCTTTTAGTGATTAATAAAAATATATTGGGCAGGGTCAGTCGCCCCTTGCCTTCAATGCTTGATTACAGGCAGCATATTGCCAATGGTTCTATGCTCAATACTCCCCCGGTTTTTGCTATTTATGTGGCTATGCTTACGCTTCGCTGGTTAAAAAATAATGGTGGGGTTAGTGCCATAGAAAAACTAAATGACCAAAAGGCTGCATTGTTTTATAATACCCTCGATTCGCTGCCGGTATTTAAAGGCAAAGTTCCCATTGAAGACCGCAGTAAAATGAACGCTGTATTTATTATTGATGACGGGCAGGTTGAAAAGGAATTTTTATCCGTTAGCAAACAGGAGAACTTATATGGCGTAAAAGGTCACAGAACGGTGGGTGGTTTCAGGGCTTCTTTTTACAATGCATTGCCGTTATCGAGTGTACAGGTTTTATGCGATGTTATGAAAGATTTTGCCAATAAAAAAGGATAATCAACAGGTAACATATTACATAGAAGACTAAAAGCCTCCATATAATTTACGGGAGGCTTTTACCTTTCTAAAAAAGCAGCAAAACAATCATTTGTTTAAAACAATTAAGAGGTTGACTAATCAAATAGTCTATATCTTTTCAACATTAAATAATGCACATGGACACAGAATCGAACCTATACCTGAAGAACATGTGGTATGTGGCTTTTTATGAACAAGAGTTGAAAAAGGGCAACCTGATACCTAAAGAAATTATGGGTGAAAAAATTGTGTTTGGGAGAGATAACAGGGGATTACCGTTTGCTTTAAAAGACAATTGCCCACACCGGGGAGTGCCATTATCGTGCGGACATTTTGATGGTGATCGCATACAATGTTGTTACCACGGATGGGAGTTTGACACAACTGGCGTTTGTCAAAAAATTCCGGCCCTGGCCCCCGATACCCCTATCCAGGTAAATAAAATAAAAGCACCGTCTTACCCTTGCAGGGAAGTAAATGGAATTGTGTGGGTATTCATGCCTGCAAGCAAAATGTCTTCAACTACAGTTCTTCCACAGGTAACAGACCTGCTTTTGGCAGCAAACAAAAAATTCAGGCATGTTGAAAAAGTGGTGCTGCCCTGTAACATCGATCATTCGGTTATTGGTTTGATAGACCCGGCACACGTAACCTTTGTGCACCAGTCATGGTTTTGGCGTTCCAAAAAATCTTCCAAATTAAAAATCAAAAACTTTGAGCCATCTCCTATGGGTTTTAAAATGGCCAGGCATGCACCTTCAAATAATTCAAAAGGCTACAAGCTGCTAAAAGGTGGCACTTCTACCGAAATAGATTTTCAAATACCAGGCACCCGCATAGAACATATTCAGATTGGTGAAAAACACGAAATTATTTCCATTACCACACTAACGCCTCTTAACGATCAGGAAACTGAATTGAATCAGTTCTTTTATTCAACGCTGGCAGCATCAAGCTGGTTTTGGTGGCCATTACGTTTACTGGGAAGAACCTTTATTGGCCAGGACCTGGGTATTTTTATGAAATTAAAAAAGGGGCTGGAAAATAACCCGAACCTGATGCTGGTGGGTGAACCCGATGCCCAGGCCCGCTGGTATTACGAACTTAAAAAACAATGGCAAAAAGCCCGGCAGGATGAAACTCAATTTAGTAACACCCTTACCGGCGGGCAATTAAAATGGGTAACGTAAACCGATATTTTGGGCGGCTTTATTTTTGCTGATTAGAAGCAATATGAAATTCGAAACTATTAACAGCTATTTCGACAACATTTACGTGATAACCCTCGAACGGGATATTCAAAGGCAGGAGCATATTATAAAAGACCTCGAAGGCCTCAATTTTTCTTTCTTTTATGGCACCGACAAGAAAAATTTGGTTATGGATGAGTTAATTGAAGAAGGAACTTACGATGAAATTAAAGCCATAAATAATCACCGGTTCGATAAACCGATGAACACGGGCCAGATAGGTTGTAGCTGGAGCCACCGGCTGGTTTACGAAGACATGCTTGAAAAAAAGTATAAAAGAATATTAATACTCGAAGACCAGGTAATACCTAAAAAAGAAGGATTTGAAGCTTTTGAAGATACCTTGCAAACCTTGCCCGAAGACTGGGAATTATTATACCTTGATTGCGATATTAACCTCACCAGAAACTTAGGCACCTGGTTCAGGCAATTGAGTTGTCACATACGACATTTCTTTAGAAAACTTAAATGGAACCATACGGTTATTAATAATCTTTATGCCCGCAAGTATTCTGACAACCTGTTGATTGCAGGTATGCACGATAGCACCGATGCTTATGCCATCACCAATTCAGCCGCGAAAAAATTAATCCACCTGCAAAAACCCATCTCTTACTTGTCTGGTGGTTTATTGGCACATGCCTGTACCAATAAATTATTAAGGGCTTATGTATTTAAACCCGGCGCATTTCAAATGCACATGAAGTTGAAGGCGAAATCGTTGATTGATTAAGGCTGTACGAAACACGCCTAACGCTGAACGCTAAAACGTTATTCAACTTGTTTCGGAATTACCCCGATACCTCGGATCCATTATTAAAAGGTTGCTGAAATAAATTAAGAAGGTTGGCACTACAGGAAGACACCAGGATCATAATTTTACCCAAAACACTTGCACATGATGATTTCGGGCTTCACTATTATTCGCAATGCGGTAAAAAATGATTATCCCATAGTTGAAGCCATCACTTCCATATTACCCGTAGTAGATGAAATGGTGGTTTTGGTAGGAGCAAGTGACGATGCTACAGAAGAGTTGATCCGCTCTATTGCTTCACCAAAAATTAAAATACACCACTCGGTTTGGAACACCCAGTTGCAGACAGGTGGCGTTGTATTAGCCGAAGAAACCAATAAAGCTTTTGCATTAATTGACCCTGCCAGCACCTGGGCCTTTTATATACAGGCCGACGAAGTAGTTCACGAAAAATACCATGTAGCCATATTAGAAGGATGTAGAACTTACAAAGATGATGAGCGGGTGCAGGGACTGCTTTTTGAGTACCTGCATTTTTACGGAACCTATCGATACGTGGGTGACAGCCGCAGGTGGTACAGCCACGAAGTACGCATAATAAAGAATGATAAAAGGATAAGCGCATACCGCGATGCACAGGGATTTAGGATAGGCGACAAACGATTAAATGTAAAAAGAATTGATGCCTGGGTGTATCATTACGGTTGGGTAAAGAGCCAGGAAAAAATGATAGCCAAAATGAAAGATGTAAGCAATTACTGGATTGCCGATAAAGAGGAATGGGAACGTTTTATGGCACAGGAAAACATGTTCAGCTTTGAAGATTACGACAGCATCCGCAGGTTTACCGGCACGCACCCCAAGGTAATGCAACACCGCATTCAACAACAGGATTACGACCTGCAACTGGATGTAAATAAGAAGAAGCTGAAGTTAAAACACCGTATTATGTATTTTATTGAAAAGCTTACCGGCAAGCGGTTTTTTGAGTTTAAAAATTACAGGGTAATTTGATAGAAAGACCTTTGGAAAAGTCGTCATCCTAAATTTATTTCAGCATCCCCTGCAGCAGGGCAAACAATATCCAGTAGATGAGCCGTCATGCTGAATTTATTTCAGCATCCTCTGTAGCAGGGCAAACAATAATCCAGTAGATCCTGAAACAAGTTTACAATAACGTAGCCAAGTTATTAGAAGGCGTCATGCTGAATTTATTTCAGCATCCCCTGTAGCAGGGCAAACAATAATCCAGGATATCCTGAAACAAGTTCAGGAAGACGGAACACCTGGTTCATTAAGAATTTTGACGTGTAAGTGTTGACTGCTTCCATGGTTATCATATCGAAATCCCCCTTCCTTTATAATCAATTTTTGCATACTTAATGGCGTTCTTTAAATATGATAGCTCCCGCAGGTTTCGCCGCTTGTGTCCAAAAACCAGGTAGCGGTTAGCAAACAAAAACCTAAACAAATTCCAATCAAAACCATCTTTGTTTTCATGGCTTCGTAACAAGGCTATCTCTTGCTCCAGGTGGGTTTTGGCATTCTCTTTTAACGAAGGAATGGTTCTGAAAATTTCAAGCGTTTCTACCAGGTCCAATTCCTTCTTCTTAGACGTAGACCCCTTGCTAAAAAAATTATTGGTGCTGTGTATGCGATGGTGCACCAGGTATTCATCAACCGCGGCAATGTTGCCATAACAAGTAGCTATAACAGCTATCCACCAGTCGTACGACATGCCCTTTGGTATTGGTACAATATGTTTTACCAGTTCCTTGGAAAAGGTCATATCATGACCCATAACCTGGTTAAAGAAAAACAGTTTACGGGTGTCGCTACCGCTGAAATGATAATGCAGTTTTGCCAAATGATACTTCAATTGTGTACCCTCTAACCGTACAGATTTTGAATGTGCCAGCACTACACCAGGTAATTTAAATTGAGCAACCGTTTTACTAATACGCTGCGGCAGCCATATATCATCCTGGTCGGCCAGGGCAATTAAATCTCCCCTGCCAAGCTGGATGGCTTTCTCAAAATTCTTGTTGTACCCAAGGTTGTTTTCGTTTTGGTGAACCGTTATCCGTTGATCTTTATTTTGCCAAATAAGTAATAGCTCCGGCGTATTATCTGTAGAGCAATCATCCACTATAATCAATTCAAAATTTTGATACTCCTGGTCCAAAATACTTTGCACCTGTTCATTTATAAACCTTGAACCATTGTAAGTACACATTACTACCGATACCAATAAGGGCTTGCTCATACTACTTGTACATTTTAAACTTTGTATCGGTTTATACTCCAGGTGCCGCCCTGCACAGCCAGCAACCATTTTTTTATAACGCTATAGCTTTTGTATTGCAATTTTTCAGCTACCATTTTTTGGGGTAATACCTGGCTTGATTGTGTTGCCAAAATTTCAAAATTTTGCTCTTTGTTTTTTTCAAAAAACCTGGCTAACAACTGCCTGTATTCTTTTAAATTCCAATAATGAAATATACAAGTTGTAGCACTTTTGATTTTAATTCGATGCCTTTGAAAAACATAACAAAACGAGAGTTGCTCGGCTATATGTTTTTGATACCGGCTGTATAAGTTATTGGTAAGGGCATATACTTCGTTTAGCAAAGGCAGGTGCGCTGTTTCCAGCCCTATAACACCGGCATTCCACAGGTCAATATGTAAGGGTGAAAAATCTTCCATTCCCTTTATGGTATTTGTTTCAAAAAACCGTTTCCACTTTTTAAAAGAAGGCGAAGAAAGAGTGCCTTCATACTCGTGAAAATAAACTTGTGAAGAAGAAATAGCCTGGAAGATTTCTGTGAGCGGCTTTTCGCAAATCGTGTCGGTATCGGTATAAATGATTTTTCCGGGATGTTGTGACAAACAGTCTTTGATCACCTCAATTTTAACCAGGTGCACAAAATTGTGTGGGCCTTTCCATTGCTGTATCTGGTGTGCACTTACCTTTTTAATAATAATGGAAAGAAAGGTTTGATATAAAGTAAAGGCTTCGGGTTGATCCGTATAAATAATTACGACCGGTGGCTTTTGTTCATGAGTCTTGTATGTTTCGTACAAACGCAGCAACGAAAATTTACATTCATTAATAATGTCCGCACTTCCATAGCCCTGGTAAAGTAGCATTGTATCCATCAGGCAAATTTGCAAAATCTAAAGCATTAAATTTGACACTTATTTGTTGTACACCGGCAATATGTATTTAATGAATTTTACACCCACCGTTTCTATAGTAATGTGTACCTACAACGGTGCTATGTTTTTGGAAGAACAACTTCAGTCTTTAGTACAGCAAACCTATCCCATTCAGGAATTACTGGTGTTCGACGATGCCTCGGTTGACGGTACACCGGCTATTTTAAAAAGATTTGCCGATGAATACAATTTCATACAGCTACACATCAACCCAAAAAATATTGGCTTTAATAAAAATTTTGAACAAGCCCTTAAAGCTGCCAATGGCGATTTAATTGCAATATGCGACCAGGATGATATTTGGGTGGATACCAAGATTGAAAAAATGGTAAAAGGCTGGAAACCTAAATGCCCTTTAATTTATTGTGGTGCACTTTCGTTCGTTAACGAGGTGCCGCAACAATATAGCCTCCACCCCTTGTACCGCCAGTTTGAGGGTACCGATGCCCGGAAAATTTTTCTGCGCAATACCGTAAGCGGACACGCTTTACTGATTAAGAAATCTTTTTTACCGTTGGTGTTACCATTTATTGAAGATGTTATGTACGATTGGATGATGGCCGTAACTGCAGCCTGCAATGGAGGAGTACAATTTTACCCGGAAGTGCTGGTGTTTCAACGGGAGCACCGCAACAATGCCACATTGCAGTCGGGCAAGCAACAAACTATAGCTCAACAACGGATAGCCTTTAAAAAACAAAGGATAGAACATTTACAAGCTTTCATTAAAATACCGGGCATGCCTTCACAGCATGCATTATTTGCTGAAAAACTGGCAACCCTGCTTACCAATAGCATGAAGCATAATTTTTATTTTCATTTATTTTCATTTTTACTTAAACACCGTAACATCCTGTTCAATTACAAAAAAAGAAAAATTGGTTTTATCTCTCACATTAAACATAGTTACCTGTCTACACGAAATGTTTAAAACAAGATCATTAACCGCAATAGGTATGCATTTACGGTTTGCTTTTTTAGCCCCGGGTTTACTACTCATAAGCAGGTAACAAAAACTTATTTTGGTACGCTTTGTTTTGGCTAAGTAAATTTAGGATTCCACAACAGCAAAAAACACAACCTTAAAAGAAGACAATACAATATGAAACTGTTACTCAAATACCTTCAACCTTACCGCTGGCTTATTTTACTGGCCCTCTTTTTAGCTTCCATTAACCAGGTTTTCTCCTTGTTCAGCCCCATGATTATCGGGCAGATTTTGGATAAACTTGCCACGCATCCTCATACCGATGCCAATGGTTTACCACGCTCGGAATCAAAATATATTTCCGGTGTTTTCTACTTTTTAGGACTTCTTATTGGTACCGCTATGATAAGCCGCATAGCCAAAGCCTTCCAGGATTATGTGGTGAATGTGATCATTCAAAAATTTGGGGCTAAGATTTTTACAGATGGATTACGCCATAGCATGCGCCTGCCGTACCAGGAGTTTGAAGACCAGCGCAGCGGCGAAACGTTGAGCATTTTAACGAAGGTGCGGGCCGACACGGAACGGTTCATCGGGTTCTTCATCAACATATTTTTCGGCATCATTGTAAGCGTTGTATTTGTAACCATTTACGCTGCCAGCAAGCACTGGAGCATTGTACCAACCTATGTATTGGGCATGATCATACTGGCGGTTGTAACAAGTATTTTAAGCCGCAAAATAAAAGTGATACAAAAGAACATTGTAAAAGAAACCACCGTACTGGCGGGTACTACCACCGAAAGTTTGCGCAATATAGAGCTGGTTAAAAGCCTTGGCCTAACCGAGCAAGAGGTAAAGCGCCTTAACAACAACACCTATAAAATTTTAGGATTGGAGTTGCGTAAAGTTAAAAGCATACGCACCCTTAGCTTTATACAGGGCACGCTGGTAAACTTTCTGCAACAGATCATCAGCTTTACTTTGCTGTATTTAATTTTTAAAGATTTTCTTACGCCGGGCCAGTTTTTGGCGCTCCAGTTTTATGGCTTTTTCATATTTGGACCCATGCAGGAGATGGGCAATATCATTATCAGCTATCGCGAAGCAGAAGCCAGTTTGCAAAATTTTCACAACGTAATGGACAAGGCTGTGGAACCCAAACCCTTGCATCCATCGCGGGTGGGTGCCATTGAAGAACTGGAATTCAGTAACATTACTTTCAAGCACCAGACAGCACAATTTAATGCGTTGGATTCAATAAGCTTTGATGTTAAGAAAGGTGAGACCATAGCTTTTGTTGGACCGTCGGGTGCAGGTAAAAGCACGCTGGTAAAATTGTTGGTGGGTTTATACCGGCCACAGCAGGGCGCTATTTTGTACAACTCCATTAGCAGTGATGCCATAGATTTTGATGAACTGCGTGAGCAGATAGGTTTTGTTACGCAGGACACGCAATTGTTTGCCGGCACCATAAGAGAGAACCTTTTGTTTGTTAAGCCCGAAGCAACCGAAGAAGAGATGCATGATGCCCTTAAAAAATCAAGCTCGAATTATATATTAACCAGGGCTGAAAACGGGCTGGATACCGTGATTGGTGAAGGGGGATTAAAACTAAGCGGAGGAGAAAAACAACGTTTGTCTATTGCACGTTCCCTGTTGCGTCATCCGCACCTGCTTATTTTTGATGAGGCTACCTCTTCTCTCGACAGTATCACCGAAGAAGAAATCACCTCTACCATCATTAATATCTCGGCGTTAAAAGAACAAATAACGGTACTGATTGCACACCGGTTAAGTACCATTATGCATGCCGACCGTATTTATGTACTTGAGCGAGGCAGGGTGGTTGAACTGGGTAGTCACCAGCAATTGCTGGAAGAAAAAGGATTGTACTACGCAATGTGGCGCCAGCAAATTGGCGAACGAAAAATGGCAGTCAAAGCCGTACCCGCATAAAGTGACATTAGCTATACAAAAGCGTTTAAACGAAAGCGACCGGCATTAACCGGTCGCTTTTAATTAAGTATTATTTGTATGCCTTCCACTATCCAAAACTGTACACCGCATGCTTAATGTCGTGGTAGAATAAAAAGCTCCACTCCTGCTGT
>JAJAYD010000147.1 GCA_026786345.1 Chitinophagaceae bacterium | reverse complement strand
TTGTTGCAATACACCAATACTACCGGAACTGTTATGCAGGGAGGCGGTACCTATCCCAATTTTTTTGATGCGCATCCACCCTTCCAAATAGATGGCAACTTTGCCGGCACAACAGGCATGGCCGAAATGTTATTGCAAAGTCATTTGGGCGAACTGCATTTATTACCTGCTTTACCAACAGCCTGGCAGCAGGGAGATGTAAAGGGATTGATTGCCCGTGGAGCATTTGAGGTGAGTATGAGTTGGAGCAATCACCAACTAACGACGGCTACCATAAAATCTAAACAAGGTGGCAATTGTGTTATCCGTTCTTCTATTCCGCTTCAACTAGAGGGTCAAAACAGATCGTCTGTAGCAGATCCGGAACTGGCGGGTAACTACCTGCTTTCGTTCCCAACTACAAAGGGCATGATTTATAAAGTGGGGGGAAAGAAATAATTACACTGTACTAAAGTCACAAAAATAATTGGGCTTTACAGGTTCTGTTCACGTTACAATTTGTGTTAGCATACGGCAATAGCAGCCAAGACAAATATGGTTGCTTCTTTATCTTTACAAAAACCAGCTATTTGGATCTATCTACTTTTTACAGGCAATTTTACGAAGGACTTTTGCAAACTACCTGGCTTGAGTTTATAGCTGTAATTGCAGGTATCGGCAGTGTTTGGTTTTCAAAAAAAGAAAACATACTGGTATACCCAGTCGGGCTGATAAATACCGTCATCTATATTTATTTAAGTATTAAAGGCAGCCTGTTTGGAGAAGCCTCGGTAAACTTGTACTATACCATTATGAGTGTATACGGGTGGATGCTTTGGGCAAAACGCGACCAGCAATCACATTATGTAGTGGTCATCACCAAATCGAACCGTAAAGACTGGTTACAACATTTGCTCTTTTTCCTGTTTTTTTATGTAGTTATTTTTGCTTCCTTAACCTACCTCAAAAAAGATTTTGCTCCCGGTGCCATACCCGCTGCTGATGCATTTGCCAGCGCAACAGCCTTTACAGGCATGTGGCTGATGGCAAAAAAGAAAGTGGAGAGCTGGTGGTGGTGGATACTGACAAACATAAGTTCCATACCGTTGTATTTTATAAAAGGTTACGTGTTCACGAGCGTGTATTATGTTATACTCCTCCTTATGGCGTTCTGGGGCCTGGCTGAGTGGATCGGCAGGGCAAAACAACACACGATCAACGACCTACTTGCTAAAAATAATACCTCCTTTAACCAATGATAAAAGTTGTTATAATAGGGCCCGAGAGTACAGGTAAAAGCACCCTTACTTCGTTACTGGCTCAACACTATCATACCTTGTATTGTCCTGAATATGCAAGAGAATATTTATTGACTCACGGAAAAGAGTACACCTACGACGATCTGCTGAACATTGCAAAAGAACAGGTTAATGCGGAAGATGCATGCATGCAGCAATTTGAACACCCGACACTTTCGTTGCTGAAAGCCGGGGACGAGACCGGAGCAAACCAACCGCCAACCACCAACCACCAACTATTATTTATCGACACCGATATGCATGTTATGAAGGTGTGGTGCGAGTTTGTATTTGGTAAATGTCACCCATTTATTTTGGAGCAACTGGCAGAAAGAAAATATGATTTATACCTTTTATGTAATACAGATTTGCCGTGGGTAAAAGATGAATTACGAGAGTACCCCGACCTTGAAACAAGGGAAAAATTATATACCATTTATAAAGATCTTTTAATGAAACAGCCGGTGCCGTGGGTGGAGATTTCAGGTGATTATGTACAGCGGTTGCAGATAGCGGTTGAGGCTGTGGATAGGTTGCGGGGGTCTATTCACCCTACACAAGGGGTCATATAGTCTGTACTTATGCTACAAAAATTAAAGGGAAATTGTTTTTGGTTCATTGCTCCCTTCCCCTCGATGATTTAGTATTTAGATCAAAGCTGGTTGCATCATCTTTCGAAAAAAACTCCCGTGTATTTTTCAGACAATTTTTGACCAGGCTTTTTACTATATTTTACCACTTTTAATATTTGCAAATCTTTCAACGTTTCTAAAAGTTTATAAGCCTTATCATTCATTATTTGTACCAGAACGGTTTCCATGTAAAATAATTTTACACAAGCTATACATGCTTTTCATCCTACAACTCACTTCGCATATATCAATGGTTTATCCTTTTCTATTAAAGGCTTTATATGCTTTGAGACACCATTGTTTTAAACAAGGTCAACTTTATGTTGCAACAATTTTTCCAGATCAATTTTTATCTGAATAAATTCTAAGCTAATTCTTTGGTTATATTCTAAATCCACCAATATGTCAATGTCACTTGTACTATCTGCACTACCACGTGCAAACGAACCAAAAAGAAAAGCTTTTAAAACCGGGCAGGTTTTAAAATAGGTTCTGATTAATTCTAATTTATTGACTTCAAGTATCAAATCACAAATATACTAAGAGGTATTCCTGAAAGCCCTAAAGTAAGCTTCCTATAAAATTTTTCAATTGATGTCGGGCTTGTGATCCTAGAATTGTAAAACAATGTCGTTTAGTTAAGTTGTCGTAATGCTGAATTATCCAACAGGATGCCCCTGGAAAAATGGTTAGGGTAGTTTGCAATTTCACAATTTCGCTTTATGAATCTGTCAACGAAATCATTGCCCCACTTTCATTCACTACAGTACCAAAAATGCTAAATTGAAAACCTTCCGGGAATGGGCTGTTCCGATTTTTCCGGAGGCTGTTATCATTCCCGGTGTGCTTTTTGCCTGCCCCGTCAGTATTGCGGGGGTTACTTGTCGCCTGTCCCGCTTACAGATTTAGCTTAGCCATCGGGTCACAAGCAAAAAGTGACAAAAGAAAACATCTTGCAAAACTCGGGAGATTTGGTTTGGAACCACTCACAAGAACGTCATTGTAAGCGTGTATCAGTATCTAACTGATTATGTTAGCCACAGGGCAGGGGATGCTGAAATAAATTCAGGATGACGGCTTCTATTAACCTGGCTTCTCATTAACTAAACGACATTGAAATTGTAATATTCATTCTTTAAAAAAGCACAGCATATTCTTGTAACTGATAACATTCGTTCCTGCCTGCCAGCCCTTCACCTCCTCCTAATCCCCGAAGTTGTATACACCAGCTTTTGTACATCGGGATCGTCTTCAATGTTATTCATTTGCTGAAGTACCCTGGGGTACCGCCATGCCACCCACCTGCTTACAGGCTTAACTGTATAGCGCCTGGGACTGGGCAAACAAGAGATAATCATAGCTGCCTGCGCCCTGCTTAATGCTACAGCCGGCTTACTGAAATATGCCTGCGATGCCGCTTCAATTCCAAAAATACCCGTTCCCATTTCAGCTACGTTCAGGTAAACTTCCAGTATCCTTTCTTTACCCCAAATCAATTCAATCATCATGGTAAAATAGATTTCCGGCACCTTTCTTATATAACGCAGCAAACCACTGCCCTGCCATAAAAAAACATTCTTGGCAACTTGTTGAGATATAGTACTGGCGCCCGCCCCTCTAACCTTCTTGCGTTTCTTTACATTTTGCTGCATGCTCTTTTCAATCGACTTCCAGTCAAAACCATTATGGTCGGGAAATAACTGGTCTTCACTTGCCATAGCCGCCAGCTTTGGAGCGGGTGCAATCTGATCCATACTTACATAATCACGTTTAAGTCCATTACCCTCTACCAAACTCATAACCTGCGTAAGTGTAAAAGGGGGCATCATCCATTTACAAAGCACCAGGTAAATGGTGGATGTAATCAACCCCCATAAAATGAACCTGGATATACGCCTGAACAATGGTTGAAAAAGGTCTTTAACAGTCATACTTAATAAAGAAGCGCAATATACCAATCTACTCTTTTGGTGCAGGGTTTGTCTTGAATTTATGATTGTATTTAGAAAGCATATCAAAATATTTTAAACTTTTGCTACTGGTAATTGGGAAGAAAATTTGTAGAATTGCTAAAAAATATACTTCTTATTTGCTAATAAACTTAGTGTTGATAACTTAATTATTATACCTTTAACCATTCTATACTTTTGATAAAAATTAATATAAATGAGCAATGTTGAGAAGTTGAAAGCGCTTAAGCTTACAATGGATAAAATTGATAAAGACTTTGGAAAAGGCAGTGTGATGATGATGAATGAAAAGGGCGTGGTGGAACTGGAAACCATTTCAACAGGTTCGATTGGATTGGATGTTGCCCTTGGTATTGGCGGCTTACCTAAAGGAAGAATTATAGAAATATACGGACCTGAAAGTAGTGGTAAAACCACTATCGCCATTCATGTTATTGCAGAGGCACAAAAGAAAGGTGGCATGTGTGCTTTTATAGATGCAGAACATGCTTTTGACAGCACCTATGCACAAAAGCTGGGGGTAGATGTAGACAATCTGCTGATATCTCAGCCCGACTATGGTGAGCAGGCACTGGAAATAGCAGACCGATTGATTTTATCAGGCGCTCTTGATGTGGTGGTTATTGACTCTGTTGCTGCGTTGGTACCCAAGGGAGAACTCGAAGGCGAAATGGGTGACAGCAAAATGGGTCTGCAGGCAAGGCTAATGAGCCAGGCACTGCGTAAGCTAACAGCAACCATTAATAAAACCCATACGATTTGTATTTTCATTAACCAGTTAAGAGAAAAAATAGGGGTGATGTTTGGCAACCCCGAAACAACCACCGGCGGTAATGCATTAAAGTTCTATGCTTCGGTAAGGTTAGACATTCGCCGTATGGCACAAATAAAAGATGGTGACTCTGCAATTGGTAACAGGGTTAAGGTAAAGGTTGTGAAGAACAAAGTAGCTCCTCCTTTTCGTGCAGCTGAGTTCGACATTATTTTTGGAGGTGGCATTAGTAAGATCGGCGAGATCATAGACATGGGCGTTGAACTGGGCATTATACAAAAAAGTGGTAGCTGGTTTAGTTACGATACCAACAAGCTTGGCCAGGGCCGCGATACGGTAAAGCAATTACTACAGGATAATCCTGAATTGGCTAATGAACTTGAGGTCAAAATAAGGGCTAAGATTGAAGAAGCTGCAGGATAAACTAACCTCTACATTTTAATACAAAGCCACCTTCTTATGGGGTGGCTTTTTCTTTTTCATCCTTCATTATCCTTTATACAGTTTGCAAGTCTTAACACATCGGTTAGACATCAACCTGATTTGCGCAGTATTAATCCCCTATCTTCGCGGCATTCATATACTCTCTCTTAGCAGACCAGATAATCTTCCTTCTCTCAAAAGCTTCATCAGGTCATATGATGAGCATATATAAATCGATTGGTAACATAATATTTGTACAGTCGTGATTTTATTTATTTAAACAATTATTACATTGTCGTTCGAAAACTTACATTTAATTGAGCCCATACTACAAGCGCTCAAATCAGAAGGGTATACAATCCCAACACCTATACAGGAACAATCAATACCTATTGTGTTAAACGGGCAGGATCTTTTAGGATGCGCCCAAACCGGAACCGGAAAAACAGCAGCATTTGCTATACCTATTCTTCAACTATTACATGCCACAAAAAGCAATCAACGCGGGCCAAAACCTATCAGGGCACTCATACTTACACCAACAAGAGAGCTGGCCATACAAATTGATGAAAGCTTTGCAGCTTATGGCAAACATACCGGGTTGTCGCACCTGGTAGTTTTTGGTGGTGTATCGCAACATGCGCAAACCAATGCTTTACGTTTTGGGATTGATATTTTAATAGCAACTCCGGGCCGTTTACTGGACCTGGTTGATCAACGTTTTATAAATCTTTCCAACATTCAAATGTTTGTATTGGACGAGGCTGACCGTATGCTGGACATGGGCTTTATCCACGATGTAAAAAAAGTGATCGCTAAAATTCCTGCAAAACGCCAGACCCTTTTCTTTTCAGCAACCATGCCTGCCGAAATAGCCAGCCTGGCAGGAAGTATATTAACCAATCCTGCACGTGTAGAGGTTACTCCTGTTTCATCCACCGCAGAAAAAATTCACCAGGGTGTTTATTTTGTTGAAAAGAATGATAAGCGTTTGCTATTGCTTCACCTGTTAAAAGATGAAAGCATTAAGACCGCATTGGTTTTTACCCGTACCAAACATGGAGCGGATAAAGTGGTAAAAGATTTAAATCGTGCAAATATTGAGGCGGAAGCTATTCATGGCAATAAGTCGCAGTCAGCCAGGCAACGTGCTTTAAACCTGTTTAAAAACGGGCAGATTAGAGTTTTGGTTGCTACGGATATTGCAGCCCGTGGCATTGATGTGGACGACCTGGGGCATGTAATCAACTACGAGTTACCCAACATACCCGAAACATATGTACACCGCATTGGCCGTACCGGCAGAGCGGGTGCAAGTGGTATTGCCTATTCGTTTTGTGACGGAGAGGAAAGGGAATTTTTACGGGATATCAATAAACTGATTACGAAAGCAATCCCGGTAATTGAAGAGCATCCTTACCCGATGAGCATGGGTAATTACAATCAACAAAAGACAATTACTCAGCAGGTTCCAAGCCGCAGACCAATGATTAATAATTTTAGAAGAGAAAGAAAGTGGACTGGGAATAATCAGAGAGTAAATAATAATTAATAGGGTTGTATATCTTTGAATGCTGCCTGGTTAATGCCCGGCAGCATTTGTATTTTGAGGAATGCCACGAATGCACGAATGGTTTTTTTTGAATCACATCGGCACGGCGACACGAAGGTGCACGACGTTTTTTCTGTCAACTGTCATCTTTTTTTGAGCCAACAAGGAGTAAAGGCTCAAAGTTGCACCAAGGTTTAAGAAAGTATGCCACGAATGCACGAATGAGTTTTGATGGCAATAAAGCAATATCCAGGAGATCCTAACATGTGTTATGATGAAGGGATGGAGTTGACTTTATTCACGTTTGACATTTGACGTTTAACTTGTTCCTTATTCATTTTTCATTTTCCCCCTCACAA
>JAJAYD010000146.1 GCA_026786345.1 Chitinophagaceae bacterium | reverse complement strand
GGGTATAAGCTGAAGTAATGCCGATTGATCATTGTGGAGTTTACCCTGAGCGCAGCCGAAGGTGTTTACCCAGAGCGCAGTCCAAGGCGCTTACCCTGAGCGCAGCCGAAGGTGTTTACCCTGAGCGCAGCCGAAGGGTCACATTTCGTTCATTGGCAGAATATTTGTTTAGCTTTTTGTATCCGATATTGCCCTCACCGACAACTTTCATTTTATCTATTCCTCGCCTTTTAGTACCTGTCTTCGTGGTTTACCCGACTATCATTTCAACCGATCTTTAATTGTATTAGTAAGGTAATAACCCCCCCGTCTTTGGAGCACCTTTATACTCTAATATACGAAGCACCCTAGCTAATTTCAGATAGCGTTCGATTGTCGGCTTTGACTTACCTCGTTTTGTTGCTATATCAGGGGTTTTAAGTCCCTCATTTTCGTATACAATATCCACCAATCTAACTATTTCCATTCTTACTCCATCATTTACCCCATCAGTTACTCCATCATTTACCCCATCATCAATTAGTCTATTAACACCATCATTAACACCATCATTAATACCATCATTAACACCATCATTTTCCGGGCTTTTTTTTGATGATAAAGCTTTTGGACCATTAAAAGTCAAGGTAACTCCATCATTATTATCTTTCCACACAGGATCCTTTAACCCTACTTTGCGACATTCCTCTACCAGTTTAATCGTTCCTCTTCCCAACTTATCAATTAAACCCCTCAAAAATACTACATGAGCAATATCCGGATTAACCGGATGTGACCGATGACTTTTCTTTAGCTCACTCACTTTTAAGTCATCAGGCAAATGACCGCTATTAGAGATAACGAAACTGTCTGGATAAACACTTATTGAGACACTGCTAGAAGGGCTGGAATAATCTCTATGCATCAAGGCATTGATCACACCTTCCTGTAATGCTTTTACAGGAAACTTAAAGTCAACTCTCTTCCACTGTTTTTCTTCAAAAATGCTACGAACACCCAAATTATTAATGTATCGTTCCAGCTTATCCTCTATTGCAAAAAAATTATCTTCTAATATCTCATCTCTAAGTAAAGATTTATCCGTTTTTCCTTCCGCATATTCAGTTAGACGTATTCTTATCTGAGGAACATACCTAGTCGGATTTTTAGCAAACAAAACAACACAAGCATGGGTAAAGGAGCCATTCTGAAAAAGACCATAATGAGTGAGAAATTCCAAAACATCAATTCCCTGATAATTGCCTCTGTGATTTTCCTTGCTTTCTTTGATGGTTGCCGTGATAAGTTTGTTATCCATATCTTCAAGGTCAACGCCAATAGCAGGTTTCCGCTCCAATGTTGCTCGGCTTTTTGACGACCGTGTATTAATTCTGAAATCTGTTGTGAAGTTGCCTTTACCGTTGAAGGTCCTTTGCGATAATAAATACTTCCATCAAATAAATAGGGCTGTTTAGACCCTACATAAACCTTTATTGTTAGTATTTCTTTATCAGCTATATGGTCTACTGCTATATTTATTGGTGCTTCAGGTATGATACCAGAAAGCAAAAATATTTTAAGTTCCTCAACATGCTTTGCAGCATTTGACACACCTACCACTTTACCTTTATCTGATATACCGATCAAAATCCGACCGCCTTTGCCGTTTAAGAAACTACATAGTACTTTAGCAACATCATCTTTGCGAACCACTTCTTTAAACTCAAGATGGTCGCTTTCGCCTTCCTTTAAAAGGTCTTCTAAAAGTTGTTCCTCATTCATTTCTCTTTCTTTTTACGATTGTCAATTTCATCAATCCGTTTTTTCATGTCTCCGAATTGTGTTTCCAAAAAAACCATCACTTCATCTATGGTAGTAAAAGACTGGACCCAGTTTGCCCTAACATCGTTGTACAGATCTACCACTTTTATGCTGTCAAGAACACTGGTTTTTTTTATATCAAATCCATTTCGTTTGCCCTTATCATCAAACATAAATTGTTGAAACAATTTTCTCAGAAACTCAATCTTTTCATGTGCTATAAACCATCTTGGCTTATCCAATTCAATAGCTTTTCTAAATTCTTTATGAGTTATGCCTGAACCATACCTTGGGAAATAATCCCGAAAAACAGGTCGCAATCCTCTACTGCTTTTAAACATGCTTTCTCTGGACTATCTATAAATTCAACTGGAACGTATACACTCCCTTCTTTTGACATAACAACACGATAACCAAACTGCTGTCTTAATATTACTGCAATCTGATCAAGGTCACTTTCCATCCCATATACTGTAGATGAGACCATTATTGTTAATTTCCTGTCTTGAGCCGGAACGGACTTCCTAATTACTGCCTTTTTAGCAACTACTTTCTTTTGAGCAGCTTTTTTAGCTACTGCTTTTTTTGCAGTTACTTTCTTAAGTTTTGTTTTGGCAGCTTTGGTCATGCGTCCTTCTTCGTTTTCTATTGGGTTCTTGCTTTCTTTTTCTTACTTCTGCACCGGTTTACTTTACTCATTACAGCTTTTTATTCATTTGATAAAATGCTTGTTGGGCCATCGGTTGGATCATACGAAACTAATTTCCCCTCAAATGCTTTCTTTAAAATACTTTGTCTTAAAGCTTCTGACTTTTTTAAGCTGTTGATTATCGTTTCTTCTATATTATTACAAACACTAAAGTGGCTTTCTATTTCCTGAACGATTTGTTGTTGTCTTTAAAGATTAAAACAATCCTTCCGACTTCATTTGACTATAGATTAGGTTTACACAACTCTGCCCATCAACACCCTTGGGCCAATACATAGTATGTACTTTTAAACTGTTCAGCATAATAAAATTTGTTAAGCTTTGCTCGTTTAATTTCATCACTTCATAATTTATATTTATTGGCTTTAAACCATCCTGACTTAAACCGTATTCCGCTTCTCCAGCCTCGGTATCGTTTCGAAAGTTACTGCCAAGTGCATCGGCTACAGAATACACATTTAACCATTTGATTTTACTTTCGAGATCGGAGCTGCGTCGCACAAAATAGTTTGAATAATACGAACTAATAAAATCGAAAGGGGTACCGATTGTAATTAATGCTTCTGATTTTGTAAGCATATTACCGGATGGTTTTTTTCCAAAAGGAAATAAATAATCCATCGCGATAAGGCTGCCATAACTATACGT
The DNA here is from genome assembly GCA_026786345.1 of Chitinophagaceae bacterium. GTDB lineage: Bacteria > Bacteroidota > Bacteroidia > Chitinophagales > Chitinophagaceae > Segetibacter. The sequence continues at coordinate 21,821 of JAJAYD010000146.1, read as the reverse complement.
ATGAAAGTGTAACCTTGTGTCTGTTTCGTGTTCTGAAATATACTCTACCAAGCGGTCTATATTACCCAATATTTCCTGCTTTTGTTGTCCGTACTGAAGGTAATAATGCGCACAAACAAATTCTGTTGCCAGACTTGTAATGATAGTGTTTGCCTGGGGAACTAACAGCAATATTATCGCAATAATTGAAACAAACATTTCAGAGAAATGCTTGAAATTGACTTGGTTTATGCCAAAAAGCGCACAATATTCAACAAGAAGGGGTGTGCATGTATGAAAGTCACTATTTCAGGCGCGAATAAAAAATTACTTATCAGAGTGAGTGTAGCAGGCACCATAAACAGTATGGCAGTTGCAATGATTAAGAAAAGTAGAAAAATATAAAAGGTTTGAAAAGGCCGGTTATAGTTTTTGTGTTTGAAAAATCGCTTAAAAACAACCGGCAATTTTGTGATTACTACAATAAACAGGAGAATGTTTTTGACAAGGATATTTTTATTGCTAAAACTATTTGTCAAAATTTCACCGTATCTAAAATCGTATAGCTTATAAAGCACCGTTTCCTGTCAATCTTTTTTCTCTATAAGACTTACTACATTGCTTTGACGGTCATTCGTGTAGTTAATCTTTGCCACTTTAAGTTCATGAAAAATGCCATCGGTGTGAGAATCAAATTCATTTTTGAGGCGGGTAGCATATTCAACTACCGATTGTTGAGCTACAGACTGACCGAGTCCATCAATATAGATTCCAATTTTCATAAGAGTGTTAAGGTTTATGATTATTAAATTTTAAATTAGTTTCCCCTCAAACGCTTTCTTTAAACACTTAGTTTTCAAGCCTCTGACTGTATTAGGCTTTTGTTTACTATTTCTTCTATCCTTTCATAAACACTAATGCGCTATTCTATTTCCTGAACGATTTATTGTTGTTTACTTGTTGCAGTTGCATCACCTTTAACCCACCTGGCTTTCAATCACCCCTCCCCCTACTTCGCCTCCCCAACCACCTCCGTCATACTTCCCGGTGCATCTTCAATTTTAACCCCCCAAATTTTACCGGGTTTATTACCCATGGTTAATTGCAGTATGCCACCATTCATAATGTTTTGATGCGTGATGTAGGTTTTGGTATAGGGCTTACCATTAAGCGTGGCACTTTGTATGTATACATTTTTACCGCTGTTGTTTACCGTATTTACTCTAAAGGTTTTTCCGTTGGGCACCAAAATAATTGACTGGGCTACCATGGGGCTTCCAATTACATACTCGCTGCTGGCTGGGTTTACAGGATAAAAACCCAGGGCGCTGAACACATACCACGCACTCATCTGCCCACAATCTTCGTTACCTACCAAACCATCAGGTTTGCTGGTGTAAAATTTGTTCATGATTTCTCTAACACGGTAGGCCGTCTTCCATGGCTTTTGTAAATAGTTGTACATATAGGCAATGTGGTGACTTGGCTCGTTGCCGTGTGCATACTGACCTATAAAGCCGGAGACATCAGGAGGGGCATCACCGGTAATTTTTTTGGTGGTGGTAAACAGCGAATCCAGCTTATCCTCCAGGCCGTTTTCCTGCAAAAAGCTTTTACGCAAACCCTGTATATCGTGCGGCACAAAAAAGCTGTGCTGCCAGGCATTACCTTCGGTGTAAGCATGAGAAGCGCCCCCATTACTTTCATACGGATCAAAAGGTTCCACCCACTTACCGGTGTAATTTTTCGCTCTAAAAAAACCTGTTTTAGGGTCAAAGAGATTTTTCCAGAACTGGGCTCTTTTATTAAAATCTATAAAATCATTTGGCTTGCCCAAGCGTATGGCTGTTTGTGCAATACACCAATCGTCGAACGAATACTCTAATGTGTAGGTAACACTTTCAGTATGGCGGTCTGCCGGCAGAAAACCAAAATTTCTGTATGGCTCTGTACCCCTGATGTTTTGTGCAGCACTGCGTTTCATAGCTGTAAAAGCCTTCTCGTAGTCAAAGCCTTTAATACCTTTTAAAATAGCATCAGCAATTACGGGTATGGCATGGTAACCGGTCATGGTGTTGGTCTCGTTAAACTGCAAATCCCACACGGGCAAATACCCATATTGGTCGTAAAATGCAAGAAAACTATTAATGATGCTGGGCACCATTTCGGTTTGCGTGATCGTCAACAGCGGATTGGCGGCACGAAAAGTATCCCATAGTGATTCAACGGTAAAGATCATTTTCCCATTCTTCACATCACCCTTAACCCCTTTGTAATTACCAAAGCGGTCGCTAAAAATAACGGGCGACAAATACGTATGATACAAGGCTGTATAAAACATTTGCTTTATGCGGGCATCGTTGGTATTGATCTGTATCTTTCTTAATTCGCGTTCCCAAATCTCAGAGGCACTGCGTTTAACCAAATTGAAATCCCAGGTACGTATCTCGTTCAAACTCTCCACTGCACCCTCAATATCAGCGAAGCTGATGCCCACTTTCATTAAAACAGCTTCGCCTGCTTTGGTCTCAAAATTTAAATAAGCCAATACATTTTTAGCGGTAACTGTATCCTGGTTTGATTTCTTTCCATCAGCAAAAACCGTTGTGCCGGTTACCGGCTTATTTAGTCGAATGGCATAAAATACTTTTTGGTTTTTAGCCCACCCGGTTGAAAAGCGGTACCCCACAAAAGTGCTGTCGTTTATCTTTTTAAAATTGCCTTCAGTGGTTTTGTCTGCATTAATGGCAAAGGCAAGGTCGAGCCTGATGGAGGATTGTTTGCTCTCAGGAAAAGCATACCTGTGCAGGGCACACCTGAGCGATGCAGTCATTTCTGCATAAATATTAAAGTCCTTCAATTTTACGGCATAAAACCCGGGCGATGATCTTTCTTGTTTGTGTAAGAAGGTGCTGGTAAGCCTTACCGTATCGGGGGCATGGCCGGTAATGGGCATCACAGAAATATCGCATAAATCGCCAATGCCTGTTCCGCTTAAATGCGTATGGCTAAAGCCGGTTATTACACTGTCGCTGTAATGATACCCGCTGCTGTAATCCCATCCCTCCCTGCCATTGTCGGGGCTCACCTGTATCATACCAAAAGGCAACGTTGCACCGGGGTAGGTGTGGCCATGGCCACCGGTTCCAATAAAGGGGTTAACGTATTCAACAATTTTTGGAGCGGGCTGACTGAAAGCATGAATACCGGCGAGAAGGAAAACAACAAGAATTTGGTTTCTTTTCATGAATAAATTAGAGGTTACTTGTATAAATAAAACAGGGATGGTTGATTAAACCATCCCTGCAATATAAAATTATATCGAATTTGGTGCTGTTATAATTTTAAAAAGGAAGATCATCCAGCGGCTCCGTAATGTCGGCAGCGCTTTGATTTTGAACCGGACTACCGGCATCCGGATTACCGGAAGCTGCGTTGTTTGTATTAGGGCGTTCCTGGTAATTTTGTTCGCCACCCTGGCCATCGCCACTGCGACCACCTAATAACTGAACAGTCGATACCCGAAGGCTAAGTGTTGAGCCCTGGCGGCCATCGGCTGTTGTGTACGTTCTAATGTCGGGTACCCCTTCGGCATATACCTGTGTCCCCTTTTTAAGGTAAGGTGCAATACCGGTTCTTTCAGTCCAATAGGCACAATCTACCCACAGTGTTTTATCTTTTTGAACTCCCTGGGCATCTTTGAATTTCTCGCTGTGTGCCACAGTAAAATTGATAACGTTTTTACCATTAACATTATTTACAACACCATCTTTTCCTAAGTGACCTATAACATGCAATCTTACCATAGCTTAAAGTATTAGCGTACCAAATTAGTAAAAATGTTTAATAATAAAAGCAGAGGTTTTAAAGGAGGGTGCATTCCAAATGGTCGCTATGTTTTGGTTGCCGGCACAAGTGACTTTGTGCAGCTCCGGTTGTGTCATTTTAATTCCGGTTTATCGGAACTCACTTTTACCAAATCTTTCCATAGGAGCTTTTCTTACGCACTTTTCAACGGATCACAATACCACAGTTATAGATACACCATCTTCAAATAATTTATTTGCAAAGGTTTGTGTATACTGCTTTGTTGCGCTAAAGAGGAGGGGGAATTTGGGATGCACCCCTTTTAACCTTCGTAGAAAAATATTTAATCGACCACTCCAACCTTATTACCTTATTCACCCTGATTGTATAATTTTATTAATTGAATAAGGTAATAAGGTTAAATAAATATTCTTAATTCTTTTCTACTAAGGTTTGTTCAAAATCACTTTTTTATCCATTGAGCAGTATGCATAAGACATTATATATACACCATCTTCAAATGGTTTATTTGCAAAGGTTTGTGTATACTGCTTTGTTGCGACAAATAAGCAGGAGGAATTTGAAATGCACCCGTTCAGGTTTCTATCTTATAAAGTGTAAGCTTCAAACCCACCAAAATCCTATATCCGTTCATTCATACCTTCTATTTACCACCAATAAAATTTAACTAAACAATATTTTCAGGTATTCCTATTGTTTAGGAGTATTGCCTGTCCAACCAGCATTTATGAGTAAAGTTTTTGCGCTGTCCATTCTGTGTCTTTTTTGTTCCTATTTCGTACAGGCACAAAATGCTGCCATCAGGGGTGTTGTAACAGATACCATGAACAAGCAGAACCTAAACAATTCATCCGTATCGTTATTACGGGCAAAAGACTCTGTATTGGTTAGTTATACCCGCAGTTTAAAAGAAGGAAATTTTGAATTTAAAAATATAGACCAGGGCCGGTTTATACTAATGGTAACCTATCCACGCTATGCCGATTATTTTGATCCCTTTGAGATTACAGGTGCTGCCGAAAAAGATTTGGGACAGATTATGATGACCTTAAAATCGAGGTTGCTGGAAGAAGTAATTGTACGCCAGCAGATAGCTGCCGTACGAATGAAGGGCGACACTTTAGCTTATAAAGCAGACAGCTTTAAAGTTCGTGAAGGCGCATCAGTTGAAGAAATGCTTCGAAAAATGCCGGGCCTACAGGTAGACAAAGACGGAAAGGTTACTGCCCAGGGCGAAAAAATTGAAAAGGTGCTGGTTGACGGAGAAGAATTTTTTGGCAACGATCCAACACTTGCTACCAAAAATATTCAGGCCGATGCTATTGATGAAGTGCAGGTGTTTGATAAAAAGAGCGACCAGGCTGCTTTCTCCGGTATAGATGATGGAACTAAAACCAAAACACTAAACCTTAAGCTAAAGGAGGACAAAAAGAAAGGATATTTTGGTAAGATTGAGCTTGCTGCCGGTCCTGCCAATCGCTGGAACAACAACCTCATGCTCAACTCTTTTAAAGCGAAAAGAAAATTGTCGGCATACGGCATAATGAGCAGTACCGGTAAAACCGGGCTCGACTGGAACGAGCGGGAAAAGTATGGTTCTGGAGGAAACGTTGAGTATGATTCAGATGGTGGTTACTTTATGTGGAGCGGCTCCAACGACGATTTTGACCAGGGTAATTTTAATGGACAGGGAATACCAACATCCTGGAATGGCGGCCTTCAATATTCAAAAAAGTTTGACGAAGATAAACAGAACCTGAATGGAAGTTACCGTTATGGCAAAATAAACAACTCCGGCAATGGCAATACCATTTCGCAATCCATACTGCCCACCAATACATTTACAACAACCGAAAACAGCAACTTTTTCTCCAGCAAACAACGCCACTCAGCAAACGCTATTTACGAATTTCAACTGGATAGTTCTACCTCATTAAAAGTGGTTACAGATGGCTACACAGGCAACCAAAGCAGCGTTAACCATTACAACAGTACCTCAATAAATACTTTCGGCAATGCCATAAATAACAGCAGTCGTGTTACCACGGTGCAAGGCGATAACAGAAGTTTTAGCGGCAATGCATTATTGCGCAAACGCTTTAAAAAACCAGGCAGAACTGCCTCGTTAAGTTTCGACAAACAATACAAGCAAAACAACTCTAATGGTATACTAAATGCACTTAACCGGTTTTACGACAAAAGCGGCCAATTAGTCAATACAGACACAATTGATCAAAACAAAATCAACGAAATTATTAATAACGGTTATTATACAAAACTTGCTTTTACTGAACCCGTTGTTAAAAATATTTTTGTTGAATTGAGTTATGGACGCCGCGTAAGCAATAGTGAATCACAAAAACTTTCTTTCGACAAGAACGCTAATGATAAGTACGAAGTACTGAATGAAATATTCAGCAACCATTACGACTTTAATGTAATTACCAACAGCGGTGGTATGACCTGGCGGTACAACACAAAGAAAATTACTTTTTCAGCCGGTGGCGATATTGCAAAAGCCAATTTTGAACAAACCAACCTTTTTAATGATTCGCTGGTGAAATACAAGTTTACCAACCTGTTTCCACGCTCAAAGTTTCAATACAAGTTTAATGGAAACAGCAGGGCCTCCTTAGGTTACAATGGCATTACCCGCCAGCCGGGTATTGAGCAAATTCAACCTGTACTAGATAACAGTAATACATTGAATATTGCAGTGGGAAATCCCAATCTTAAGCAAGAGTTCAGGCATAATTTCGATTTTAATTTTAACTCGTATAAAGTGTTGCAGCAGCGTGGCATTTATGTGTATGCCTCCATCTCTACTTTAAAAAATGGCATTACAACCAACGAAACCACTGCCACCGCCGGCGATAGTATTGGTAAGAGAACCTACCAGTTTATAAATTTAAATGGCAACCACAACGGCTATTCGGGAGGAGGATACAATTGGAAAATTAAAAAGCTGGATGCCTCAATCAGGATTGGTTTTAATTTAAATGTTTCCAGGTTAAACAACATTGTAAACAACCTGAGAAACGTTACCAATAACAACAGTTACGGCTTAGATTTCTCCATCTATAAATACAAGGAAAAAAAGTTTGACTTCAACTATTATTCAAACATTAATTACAATACTTCCATCTCCTCTATTCAACCCGATAAAAAAACCAATTATTTTACGCATAACCATAACATCTATTTTAATTATACCCTACCCTATAAACTTGAATTGAATTCAAACGTATCGGCTAATTTCAGGCAGCGTATCAGCATCTTCGACCAAAACAACAACATAATAGTTTGGAATGGTTATGTAGGCAAAAAACTATTGAAGAATGATAAGGGTATGATCAGGCTCCAGGTGAATGACATACTGGATCAAAACCGCGGCTACAATCGCTTTATCAATTCATCCATTATCCGCGAAGAAAATTATACAACGCTTCGCAGGTATTTCCTGTTAACTTTTGTATGGAACTTTTCAAAAAACCCGGGTGGTACACCAGGCATGCAATAAGGGTTGAATTTTATTTTCAAGTACTAAAAACCGGTAGGCATGAAAGCAGGCAACATAAAAACGAATTATATGAGAACGAGTTTTTTAATTTTTGTACTGGTGCTTACCTGTAGCAGGTTGCTTGCCCAACCCCAATTTATAAGCAGCGGTAAAATTGAGTTTGAGCGAAAGGTAAACATACATAAGCAGTTAGATGCTGAGGAAGATGATACCTGGCGCAACATGCTAAAGAAGACTACACCTCCGGTGAAGAGCAGCTATTTTGATTTGTATTTTGACGATCAAAAAACAATGTATAAACCGGGAAGAGAAATTGTTGTGGCTCAAAAAGTACCTGATTGGTTAGAAGGGCCGGCCACCGATAATATAGTGTATACTGACATCAACAACAAGATTAGTAGCAGTCAAAAAACGGTTTTCGAATCGGTGTTTAATATTACAGATACCTTACGAAAAATAGAGTGGAAGATTACTCCGGATACCCGTACCATAGCCAACTTTGAATGTAGAAAAGCTACTGCCATCATCATGGACTCAATCTATGTAATAGCTTTTTATACCGATCAAATAATAACCAATGGCGGACCTGAATCTTTCTCCGGGCTTCCGGGTATGATACTGGGCCTGGCGGTTCCAAGGCTCAATACAACCTGGTTTGCTACAAAATTGGAGCTGGTTGATGTTAAACCTGCTGACCTGCTTCCCCCTAAAAAAGGAAAAAAAATAAATAATGTCAACCTGCGTACACAACTGCAATCCAGCATGAAAGACTGGGGCAAAACAGGAAGCAAGAACATCTGGCAGATCATGATTTAGTTTGTCAACTTTTAGAAGAGATGCCTTTTTTAAAATTTACAACTTTATATATCATAATATTCTTTCACAAGACGTATATTTTCAAAAAAATACAATATGAAAAAACAACTTTTAGTTTGCCTGCTCTCACTTGTTGCAGTCACCAACGTTTTTAGCCAGGAGGATAAATCAAAAAGAGTAAGTCCACCGGCAAAGGTTTCTGAAACAACCGACAAGGGTATCACCGTTAGTATCGATTATAGCCAGCCCTCCTTAAAAGGCAGGCAATTGGGGGTAGACGTTGCACCTTTTGGACAAGTTTGGCGCACGGGCGCTAACGAAGCCACCGTTTTTGAAATTAGCAAGGATGCCAAAATAGAAGGCAAGCCATTAAAAGCCGGCAAGTACAGTTTTTACAGCATTCCAGGGGAGGAAGGAGCAACCCTTATTTTTAATAAGGCCTGGAAACAGTGGGGCACTGTTTATAATGAGGCAGAAGATGCACTTCGCATAAATGTAACGCCATCGGAGTCGCCTGAGTTTACAGAAAAAATGACCTTTACCATTAATAAATCAGGGGTGGTAACCTTTAGATGGGGTAACGGACAAGCCGAATTTAAAGTGGACTAAATACCCTTTAATTTTTATAAAAATGCCGGTAGCGTAGGTATATGTTACCGGCATTTTTATTTATACAACTACCTCAACACAGCTACACCAAATGTGCTTGTTTCCACCAACGGGTTAATGGCTGTGCAAATATGCCAGCGCTTGTTTCTTCCGGAAAATAATTGCTTCCTTTACACCTGAACACTATTATAAACAACCTCCGCAGTAATCGTTCACGTACTGTACCTCTACACCTTTTTAGAAGTAACCTCAATAACGTAAGAATTGCCATAGACCTGGCCCTGAATAATTTTGCGATTGCCAAAAATAACGCCGGCCAAACCAAGGTGATTGACCCTCATAAAAATCAAGACAAAGACTTTTCATCATCGCCCGACAAAGAAATTATTCTACAGATGAATGAATGGATTTTTGTAAAGCACAACTATCATTTTATAAAACTTAGCCTTAATGACCTGGTGTATGTTGAGGCCGATAACAATGCAAAACTGCCACCGGAGCAAAGACCTTTCAGCGTATTAATTATTTCCGGACCTGATAGAAGACAATATAATTGTCCGGGTGGTTAACAGTAAATCAAGAACACTCATGTTAAAGATGGCCGAAATGCTGCCACAGGACTGGGAAATTGACTATGAAGATTTAGGCATTGTGTATGCAAGAGAACGAATACAAAGCTGCAATGCCTGTGTTTCCACCTCAATGGCGTTATGTGTTTATCGTTGCAATTGTTATACAAAGAATTGCAGGAAGGAGCCTGACCTGGTGTGGAATTTAGATATGTATGTAAGGTTTGACATGGCTGATGAATGGGCAATGTATTATGTAAATAATTATTATAGCTAATCTTCTTATTTAGTGCAACGGTTTTACAATACGTGTTTTTGTCGTACTTCTATAAATTTCTTAATGGCTTTTGCAACAGTTACGGGAGCCTCAATTGGAATCAAATGCCCTGCTTCCGGAATTTCTGTAAACGTTGCTGATGGAAAATATTTAATCATTTGCTTTTTTAGAAAGTTGCTTGAAAATTTTGGATCTTTTGCGCCGCTAATAATTAAAACCTGAACACTTACTGCTGATATTTGATGTGAAATATCTTCGCGGCTTCCGCGCAATATCCACCAGTTCCATGTAGCATAAGAAACCTGCATGTTATCTGCAACTGCATTTGCCATATCATCAATTGCCAGGGGTTGGGCTACAACATGACTAAGCAATGTTTGCAATGCAGATGGATCGCCAGAGGCATTTAGCATCTGTGTTCGCTCTTTGTCGTTTATAGGTTCTGGCGTGGGTGGAGAAGGAGCAATCAATATAAGTGATGCAAGTCCGGAGGGTTGAAGAGCCGCCAGGGATAAAGCTATTTTTCCACCCATCGAATGACCAACCAAAGAATATTGCTTTAGAGCCAGCAAGCTTATAACCCGGGCAACCTCCTGAGCACAATTGCTTACCGAAAAGATTTTTGATTCCGGTGAATTTCCAAAGCCGGGCAAGTCAATTGCAATACACCTGAATTGATGACTAAGTTCTGGTATAACTTTATTCCATGTATTTAAGGAGCCACCAAAGTAATGCAGGAATACAAGCGTAATTTCTCCTTTACCAACGTCTGTAAAATGCAATCCATTTTCATACGTCATAATCATACCTCCACCTTTAAACGGGATTCCTTATCAGTAACTTCAAATAATTCTCCGTGGGGAAAAATAGTTATTTGCCCATACTCTTTGAGCAGCATACGATAGGAGGCAGCTACAGGATTCGGATGGCGATTAAGATCGTACAGACCGCAGTTATTTACCCTGTTATTTTTTTCAGTAAGGCCGGTATCCCAATCAACCTGGTCAATTAAACTATACCAGGTAAAACCCAATACAGGTACCCCATCAGCCCTCATACGCAAAATATTTATCCATTGTTTCCAAAGCCATGTTGGGTTGAGCTCTTTATCAAAAGTGTTTGTTTCCGTATGCATTACCGGCTTCTTATATCTTTCATAATAATCTTTGGTTATCTGGTACCAACCCATCACATCTTCGGCGGTGCAAATACTGTTATCGGGTTTTAGTATTTTTTCATTACGTCCATAATAATCATTACCCATTACCTGGTAACCCGGCGGTTCACCTTTCATAAACCAGGCATACTCCTTTTTGGTCATCCCATTTTCCATCAAATAAATATATATATCCGCATCCGGCGGATATGCATACAGCAGGTCAAGCGATATAAGCCGCTGCTTATTCATCAGCCGTATTTCTGCAGATGGGTCTGATTTACCTTCGTGCATAAATTCTGCCGTTTCGCTTTGGATGATGACTGCATCAGGACGGTATTCTGCAATGCTGTGTGTTGCTAAAATACTTGCTGCCACAAGGTGTTTCATTGCTGTTACAAATGCCCGGTCGCTTTTCATCTGCTCATTCCATGCACCTTCTTTGGCACTCATTTTTGCAGTTACATAAATTTCATTTACCGGTGTATAATAGCGCACCCAGGGATAACGTTTAGCAACCGCTTTGGCATACTTTGCAAAATGAATAGGCAGCTCAGGGTTTTGAAAATTGCCTAACCAATCAGGCAAACCAAAATGAAGCAGATCAAGAATTGGAGTTATTTCCTGCCGCTGCATTTCTTTCATTACTTTATCAGCAAAGCGCCAGTCGTACTTATCAGGCCCGAGATGAATTTTATAATAAGGCAAGCCATATCGCAGCACTTTCAAGCCCATATCCTTCACTAATTGAAAATCTTTTTTCCAGTGTTTGTAATGCCCGCATTCCTCCAACTGGTCGCGTCTTGTAGCGCCGTTATCAATTGTTGGGTACGAACATTCTATACCTGTTGCGAACATAAAATTTCGCGGAGACCCATCAGGTAAACCTCTTCCTGATTGTCCTGTCGCACCGCCATGTTCGTCGCCGCTATAATCACTGTCGCCAAGTTCTTTAATTATTATGTCGAGAAAACTATTACTTGCCATGTGTTTTTGTATTAATCTGGTAATGACCTCACCCGCTTTTGAAAACTGTCAGGTTTCAAATTTTTTATTTAACCCTCTTCGGGGTTGTTTGCTTTACAATGTCTCCAGGTTTTACCCGGAGCTATTCATGTTTAATCCCTTCGGGATAAACACTATAATGCACCGATAAATTTTATTTTTAGAGGTTACATTTAAATTGCCTTTAGTGATAAAAAAATTGTAATCAATTCCTTTTTAATTTCATTCTATTCTTCAGGATAAAACGATAAAAATTCTTTAAGAAAATCAGCTTGCATTATTTATATAAAACTGCTGTTCAACAGCGATAAAATTTTGAATGGAGCGTCGCCACTGCAGCTCCATCAGGGATATTGGCCGGTAACCAAAAAAAACTCATCTTCAAATCGTTACATCTTCAAATCGTTACATTTTCACATTCCCTAATTTTTTCCTGCTAAAAAACAATCCGCAATTCGCAGCGAAACCGCCATAATTGTAAGAGCCGGATTAACACTAAGGGCACTTGGAAAAATTGAGTTGTCGGCAATGTAAAGGTTGGGTATATCAAAACTTTTACCTGCATTATTAACCACTGCCCCGGCAGCATCGTTTCCCATGCGGCAGGTGCCAATAGTGTGTGCGCTCCTGTTGTAGCTCCACATATCTTCTGCCCCTGCAACACACCATATTTCTCTCATTATTTTTTCGGCATGAGCTGTTAAACGCTTTTCATTTTCACCATTAGAAAAATGTATGCGGGGCTTGGGCAGGCCACGGTCATCAGCCTCATCTGAAAGCTCAAGAAAATTACCGGGATACGGCAGGCAATCGCCCAGTATGTTTATGCCTGCGGTATGGTTGTAACCACGCATGCATTGCAGCAGTTTATTGCCCCATAAACCCCGCCCACGTGCCACCTGCGAAGCATACGTAACGGGCATTACACCAATTGACTGCAATAAATATCCTCCGGCAAAATCTGCATCTTTTGGACGGTGTGTATCTTCAGAAATCAGGGAGCCGGGTATGCCTTTGTAAGGACGAATGTCTTCATCGAACTGTGCCCAAACCTGGATGCCGGTGTGTGCCATAAAATTTTTTCCTACTTCGCCGCTTGAGTTTGCCAGGCTATTTAAAAGCAGCAGCCGCGGTGTTTCAACAGCTCCTGCACACAGGAAAACGTTCTTACATCGCTGGCGGTATTCCGTATCGTTATGTATATAAATTACACTGGTTATTTGACCTGAATTGTCCAGCTCAAATGTGGTAACAAAACTCTTTGGACGAATTTCCGCACCATAGTTAATGGCAAGCGGAATGTATGTAACATCCATGCTTGCTTTGGCGCCTGTGGTACAACCTGCCTGGCAAAAACCGCGGTTGGTACAGGCATTTCGCCACCCAATTCCCTCCTGGTAATAAACAGCGGATAAGGCAGCATTTGGCGCCGGTGAAGTATGGATATTTAATTCATCGCAACCTCTTTTCATTAACTGTGCAGCGCCATTTAATGGAAGTGGCGGAAGTGGATATGATGATGTTCGTTTAGCTCCCCAGGGATAATCCGGTGGACCGGAAACGCCAAGAAATGCTTCGAGTTCATCAAAATAAGGCTCCAAATCTTTATAACCGATTGGCCAGTTTACACCCACTCCAAATTCTGAATAAAGTTGAAAGTCATCGTGCTGCGGACGAGGCACATAAGCGGTATAATGCAACGTGGAACCGCCTACGCCAATGCCCGAATTGTTGTTGCCAAAATGAACCGGATCATTACCGACGCTTAATCTTTCATCATTCCAAAAAAGTTTTGATTGATCTAACTCATCGGTTGAAAAGTCTTTTGAAGGAATCCAATGCTCGCCTGCCTCAAGCGCTACCACTTTTAATCCCGCTTTTGCCAGGCGCGATAAAAGCGGTGCGCCGCCTGCACCGGTTCCAATCACAACGGCATCAACTATTTCTTTAGTTGAATATTGCTTCATGGGAGCTTTGCCCGGTTGTACGGGTTGATTAAGGCGTTGCATACAATTCCGCTTTTACTATTTTAGGTTCATATGCTTCCAATTGGTTTAATCCAATTTTTTGCCAGCCCTTTGCATCAGCCATTGCAACTTCGCCAATATCTTCTTTTGCAAAAGGGTGGCTGTAATAAAGTTCAACAAGTGCTGCAAGCAGTTCTTCAAAAAATAATTTAGCTGGAAGAATATCCCATGTTAAGCCGGTGGCCTCGCCAGATTGTACTGAAGCTAAAATCAGATCTTGCTCATTTGCGGTAAGTAAGTGAAAGTTTTTTTGATATTTTAAAACAGCGCTTTTATCAATTCCATAAAGCCCTGTCATGAAAGCTTTACCATCTTCGGGCATTGCATCGTATCGCCAACCATTACCTTTTCCTTCGGCAAGTATTCCATCTAAACATCCGGCCAAATCTACCATTCTATCGGGATTGATTTGTGGAATAAGGCGCATACAAACTGCACGGAGTATTTGAAAAATTTCAGCATCAAAAAATTCAGGTTCAATTTTATACTTTCTATCAATTCGGTTTTGCAACACATTACGGGTATTGGCTGTAACGTTATCAGTCTGCATTAATGCCTGCACAGTTCCATTAGGATAATGATCATCTCGCACGTTAATCACTTGATAGTTTACCGCCTGTTACTTCAATAAAACTTCCTGTCATAAAGCTTCCGTCGTCTGATGCAAGAAGGACATATGCAGGCGGTAACTCCTCGGGTTGACCCGGTCGTTTCAGCGCCACTTCATGACCAAAGTTTTCTACTTCCTCAACAGGCATGGTACCAGGAATATTTGCTGTCCAAACCGGGCCGGGTATAACACAGTTTACCCGTATGCCTTTTTCGCCAAGGTTTAATGCCAACGATTTTGTGAAGGAATGTATAGCGCCTTTGGTAGCGGAGTAATCAATTAAAATAGGGATGCCGGTTTTGCCAACAATGCTACCGGTGTTTATGATAGAATCACCTTCGTGCATGTGCGGAAGGGCTGCCTGTGCCATAAAAATGTAAGCGATAATATTTGTATCAAATGTGCGGCGCAATTGTTCTTCAGTGATTGCTAAAAAATCTTTTTGCGCACTTTGATAAGCCGCATTGTTTACTAAAATATTTAAGCTCCCATATTCTACAACAGTCTTTTTTACAGCTTCATTACATGCTTCTTTATGGCGAACATCAGCTTGTATAATCAAACACTTGCCACCATATTTTTCGCAGAGCATTTTGGTTTCTTCTGCATCATCTGTGTTTATATTATAAACAATAGCAACTTCTGCACCTTCTTTCACAAAAGCAATGGCTACAGAACGACCAATACCTGAATCAGCGCCAGTTATGAGAGCTACTTTCCCTTTTAATTTTCCGGCAGCCTTATAGTTATCACCTTCAGTTTCGGGTTTTGGCTTCACATCCGATTCTTTTGCAGGGTAAGGAAGTTTCTGTCCTTTAAATTCTGTTGCTTTTAGGTAATGTTTCATTTTAATTAAGTGACTTTTGATGAAGCGAAACTCTTAACGCGTAAAGATTATGAATTGAAGACCTGTACGAATTACTATTCGATTTATTCTCCAAATACATGTTTATAGCATTCACATTAAATGATAAATTCTTATAAAGTTTTTTAACCAGGATAACCAGGCATTCTTGTATAATCTGTTTTTATAAATTTTATATTACCAGGATGACTTGCCGGACTTTATGTACCTGGGTTGTTTTCTTTCCATTCTATAAAAATTTAGTGCCATTGTTGGTTTTCCCCAAGGGCCATTGAGTTTAGCTGAAACAACAACAGAACTTACGGCAAAATTGCAATAACAAAGCCATGTTTTATATGGTAAAACATGGCTTTGTTATTTAAAACCTTGTGTAAACGCTATCAACATGGCTGTTGGACTCCTGGCTTTGGATGACTTATGGGAGAAAGGGAAAATTGATTGGTAAAAAAAGAGCTAACAATTAGCATGGCGAAGCATGACCCTCGGAAATGTTGGCGCAACAACAATAGACATGGCGAAGAGACAAGGTTTAAAAATCAATAGTTTTTTTTGAAATGCTTGCCGGAGTGCCATAGATTAAGGTGTTAGCAGCAACCCGATTAAATGACCACATCAGTTGATTGAGCAATAATCACTTCTACAATATGGGAATGTTGAGACTCCGTTCCCCGACTATGTGAGATTCCCCTTTTCAAAGCATTTATTTTGTAGCATAGTATTTGACAGATCGATCAAGACGCCCACTATAATTTTGAATGGTCTGCAGAAGGGAGAATGATTGAAAAGTCAATTTCGTTTTATCATCATCAAATATGTCTTTACAAAGCGAATATTATCAGAAAAACAAATTATCGCCGTGCTTCAGGAAAACAATCCTTTAGCACAGGAAATTTGTACGATAAATACGCCTCAGCTATGTACGGTATAATTTGTAGTGTTAGACGATAAGGCACGGCGGCACCGCTTTGGTAAGCAGCAGCCTTTACTGAACAATCATTTTTTAAAGCATTGTGTGGATCGACACCTCCCGGGCTGAACGACCTTAAAAGGCCAAAGCCTTTTCAGCATCGGCCGACAAAGAAATTATTTTATAGAAGAATGAATGGATTTTTTTAAAGCACAACTTCCATTTTATAAAACTTAGTTTGAGCGATCTGTTGTTTGTTGAAGCTGATAACAATTACGTAAATATTATAACTACTGATAAAAAACTAACCGTTTGTTTATCGCTTAACCAACTGCCCGAAAAACTACATTTTAAGCAGCTTGACCGTATTCACCGGTCGTTTGCTGTAAACATGAACGCCATACAATCGTTCAACAAGCAACAGGTGATTGTAAATAAAACAGAGATTCCCATTGGCTCAACTACCGCGAAGAGTTTTTACGGCACTTCAATTTTACATAGCAAATAAAAGTGTGTACACTACTTCTTTAAATCCACCACCCATAGGTATGGAGCGCAGACAGTTCTATATTCCGTATTTCATCTACCCGGTGGTCCAATTGCAGGCAACGGGCTTCCTTTTGTGCCTATAACCTCTGCAGCGATGGTGGGGCTTTTTTTATATCCTCTATATTTTATACCGAAGCGTTTATGCCAAAAAACCAGGCGATTTAAAAACAGCATAGGCCAGGTTGATCATTTATAGAAACCTCAGGCAATAGCCAGTAAAGAAAATATGCATTCTTTCCCAAATACACCATTGGAGGGCTGGATTTACGAAAGTTGTGTTTGAAATGCTTGTGATTTAGAGGTGGAGATTCGTATATTTAGGAGTTGCCTGCCATGTTAGACAGACCTCAGCCGTTGCAAAAGTCTTCGGCTGACTGGTCACAGGCAGTTTACTATTCGACTATACAACAATCGCACATCACCAAAAGAAATCATTGTATGAGAAATGTCAGTATTTGTTTTGCGCTCATCTTTTTTATCAGCACTGCTTCAGCACAAAGTGTAAAATTTTGTAAGCCTTGCGGGGAGCTAAAAAACCTTCAGCTTCCGGATGTTACGATTTTGGTTGCGGAAGTTAAAGCTTCGGACACGATCAAAACTCCGGGTGAACCATGGAATCCAACTGTCATAATAAACAAACCTTTCTGTCGTGTGCTCGGCCGGATAAGCAAGGAAATAAATTTTGAGCTCTTATTACCTGATGCAGGTAATGGTCGTTTCCTGATGTCAGGCGGCGGTGGTTTTGTCGGTAGCATTCAAAACTCATTCCGCGACAAGGTGAACGATGGCTTTGCGACTGCAGGCACTGATGCGGGACACGAAGGAGGCGACGACGCAAAATGGGCTTACAACAACATGGAACGTCAGTTGAATTTCGGAAGGCTCGCCATACATCGTACCGCTGAAGTATCGAAACTGATCATGCAAAATTATTATTGTGCTGCACCAGTTAAATCGTACTTTATCGGTTGTTCCCGCGGCGGTGGACAGGCAATGGTTGAGGCTCAATATTACCCGGAAGATTTCGATGGGATCGTGGCCGGGGCGCCAGCATTCAATTGGCCGGCTTTAGCAGCAAAATTTCTCCAGGACAGTAAAAACAATTATCCGAATCCAAATGATTTAAAACCGCTAATTACAAATGATAACCTTAAACTTTTGCAGAACGAGGTGCTGAAGCAATGTGACCGACTCGACGGCTCTGCGGACAGTATTATTAGCGACCCCCGCAAATGCAAGTTCGATTTTTTAAAATTGCCGGTGTGCCCCGATGGACAAGCAGGAAGCGGATGTTTTACGAAACAACAGCTCGCCGCAATTAAGGCGGTTTACAATCCTTTGGTAGTAGAGGGGAAAGAAATTTATCCAGGCTTCCCGTTTGGCGGGGAAGCTGAAATGGGCTCATGGGATATATGGATTACCGGAACAAGTTCGGACATACCAAATGGCCCAAGTTTACATTATATGTTTTCTACCAATGTTTTCAAATATCTTGTCTTCAACGATCACAATTGGGATTATTCAAAATATGACTTCAAAAATTTTGATGCGCAGACTTTGTACGCTTCCTCCTATTTGGATGCCACTCGTACGGATTACAGTGAGTTCAAAAAACACAATGGGAAGATTATCTTCTACCATGGGTGGAACGATCCGGCTCTTTCCGCATATGCAACGATCGAACATTATGAAGGAATATTGAAAGGCGACAAGGACGCACCGTCGTATGCAAGACTGTTTCTCCTTCCGGGAGTTTTGCATTGCGGAGGCGGTCCAGGCTGTGACAACGTGGATTGGGTTACTCAGATTGTTGACTGGGTAGAAAAGTCAAAGGCGCCCGATCAGGTAGTTGCTTCAAAAACAGTTCAGGGGAAAATAAACACGAAGAATATTTTTCCCTATCCAAAGAAGTAGTGGCACAACACGGCAACAGGCGGTTTGGCAATATGGCGGGGCAACGAATTTATTCTCAACTTTTTGTTCGCTAATCGGCTTTAGTTCCAGCCGGCGAATAATGCCGAAATATATTTCTTATCATCATCTTTTGTAACTTTATTCAGCAGCGATACCGGGCCGACGTTTTTTAAATTCCATGCCTGCACAAAGCCCTGTTCGTTGGCAGTCATGCTATAAAGACACCCCAAACAAACAAACACAAAAAACAAATATGTCAATAACAAAAGAAGCGGAACTATTCGGTATGAAAAAGGCAAGCGAAGCCGTTGCCTGCACTTTGAAGGCAATGAGAGACTTTGCTCAACCCGGTATGACAACAAAACAATTAGACAATTATGGGGCAAAAATACTTTCGGATTTTGGGGCAAAATCAGCACCGCATCTGACCTATGGTTTTCCCGGTTGGACTTGCATACGCGTAAACATTGAATTTTGCCACGGTATTCCATCCAACACCAGAATACTAAATGAAGGCGACCTGGTCAATATTGATGTTTCGGCCGAACTTGACGGCTTTTGGTCGGACAACGGAGGGTCATTTGTGCTTGGAGAAGACATCAACCAATACCAAAAACTTGTAGACGCTTCAAAACAAATTTTGCATAAAGCAATCTGCAATATAAAAGGTGGCGTTCGTATTTCAGACATAGGACATCTAATAGAAACAGAAGCGAAGAAGCGTGGTTACAAAGTAATCAAGAACCTGACAGGACATGGAGTGGGCAGAAGTCTTCATGAAGAACCACACGAAATAGCGAATTACAGGGACCGGCTTAACCTAACAAGGTTTAGGAAAAACTCGGTTGTTGCCATTGAAACATTTATAATAACAATATCAACGTTTACCGAAACCCTACATGATGGCTGGACAATGGTAGGAAATAAAGGGGGCTTTATGGCACAACATGAACATACCATTGTAGTTACTGACGGTACCCCTATTATTCTCACAGAAAAGAATGAAATATGGAACTGAATATATACTGACAAGAAAGCCGGAACCACTGGCATTGGTTTGGCAAAAAGCTGGCTGACGTGCTTCGTAAAAACATTTGTACAGGTTCAGTCCCCATAGTTATCGTATTGGCGTCAACTTAAGCAAAGATTAAACACGATAGAAACCTTACCACGTAGGGGTTTTAGGCCATAAAATGATGTTTAAAAAGTTGCTATAAAAAGATACGGTACAAGAGAGTGACACAACCGGATTTGAATAAAGGACTAATGATTGTACCAAAAAAAACAGTTAAGTTGACGCCAATGCCATAGTTATCGGGAGGCTTCGAATGAACTTTTGTGATAAAAATCCCGCCCTTCGCCAAGCCAAAAACCGTCAGCGGTTATGCTATGGAAACACAGTAAACTTTTAAAAAAGACAAAAATTATGGTAAAAGAAATTAATGATAATTGGTATGAAGATTTTTTCAGGGGAATAAACTGTGAAGTTTGGGAAAATGCAATTCCAACCGATTGGACAATGCGAGAGGTTGACTTTTTGGTAAGTGAATTTAACCTGCAACAAGGAAAGCATATACTTGACATGCCTTGTGGCTTCGGCAGACACGCAATAGAACTTTCAAAAAGAGGGTTTGCTGTTACGGGTATTGACATTTCCGAAACTTTTATTAAATCGTTGGCTGAAAAAATAAACTTACAAGGGCTAAATATTAAAGCCATACAAGCGGACATCCTGGCCTTTAACCTAAATGAAAAGTTTTCAGGAGCCTTATGTTTAGGCAATAGCTTTGGCTACTTCAATTTTGATAAAATGAAATTATTTGTGGAAAAGGTGGCAGCAAGCCTTGAAAAAGGAGCAAAGTTTATTATTAATTCGGGTATGATAGCCGAGAGCATTTTACCAAACTTCTCAAACTATAGAAAGCACAATTCATATACTGTTGGAAATATAACAATGGAGGTAACCAACGTTTATAATGTTGAGGATAGTTACATGATAAGCAATCTTCTTTATACAAAGGATGGTACAACAGAGGAACATTCTTTTAAGCACTATGTATTTACATTGGGAGAGGTGAAACGGCTATTGAAATTATATGGCTTACGCACGATTGCAACTTACAGTTCGACATCCAAAGTGGATTACAGTCTTGGTGACCAGCAAGTCTACATTGTGGCTGAAAAAGAACAATGGTAATGAGTATGCGTAAACTGAGTGGGACGTAAGTTGGTGAAAAAAGAAGCACGAAAAGCTAACATGGTATTGCCAAAATACAGGCTGACGGAATGCGTCTTTCAACTTTTGTTTTTCAATTTTAGCTGCACATCCGCCTTGACATTATTAATTTAGCTAAGTGCAACTCATCAACTTGTATTTATAAATTCAGTTGCCGGGGTGACGTAATTCTATTTCATGCGCTTTGGCAATACTTTTTCGTTAGCCGTCATGGCGGTCCATTAGGTAGACCGGCAATGGTCGGATGT
This sequence comes from Chitinophagaceae bacterium, assembly GCA_026786345.1. GTDB lineage: Bacteria > Bacteroidota > Bacteroidia > Chitinophagales > Chitinophagaceae > Segetibacter. Next base: position 706 of record JAJAYD010000146.1, on the reverse strand, counting down.
AAAAATCTATACTTCGGCTCACCCTTCTTTACACAGCTACTTTAAAAAATGGCGCTCATGGGCGGGACTTACATTTCTTTGGCTTAGCCCCGACGCCCGTTTAAACGAACGGGAAGGAACAGCTTTAGCGAGCAGCATATCTTTTACTGAACAAACATTTTTTAAAGCTTTGTGTAGAACGACACCTCCTGCTGAACGACCTTAAAAGGCCAAAGATTCACCGGTCGTATGCTGTAAACATGAACGCCATACAATCGTTTAACAAGCAACAAGCGGTTGTAAACAAAGCTGAGCTTCTCATAGGCCGCAACTACCGCGAAGAGTTTTTAAATCACTTCAATTTTACCTAATAAATAAAACTGACTACACTATTTCTTTAACTCCAGTACCCACAGGTATGGAGAGCAGACAGTTCCATATTCTTTATTTCATCTACCCGGTGGTCCAATGGCATGCAACGTGCTTTCTTTTGATAGATATGCCAGCATGGGAGCTACAGCTTTGCACGGTCCACACCAGTCTGGATAGAAATCAATAATCGCCGGCAGCTTTCCTTTAAACTGCCAGTCTTCTGCGCCCGAAAAGTCAAATATGTTGTCTTTGAAACGCTGGGTAGTAAGTTGTTTTGTAGCCATATCATGTGTTAAACGCGGTGTACAGATTAAGCGTCCAAGATAATGCCGTGGCAAAATGCAGTTTTGGTATT
>JAJAYD010000145.1 GCA_026786345.1 Chitinophagaceae bacterium | reverse complement strand
GTGTTGGTAAGCGGTTGGCTGTGCCCATAACGGCCTTACGAACATCGTTATGCCCAATTAAGGAGGCAACATTTATAGAAGTCTTTAATGAATCAAGTGTATAAAAATATTCCCGGAGATTAACCTCTGAGAGGCCGCAATTGCCAGTAATGACGGTTGTAACACCATCATAGATAAAATTATCAGCAGTGGGATTGAGTTTTTCGTCGCCTTCAATATGGGTATGAACGTCAATAAAACCCGGCGCTACAATTTGGCCCGCAGCATCAATCGTTTTTAATGAAGTAAAGATTTTTAATAAACCAATGGCTACAATTTATCCATCTTTTATAGCAATATCGCCGCGGTACCAGGGGTTGCCGGTTCCATCGATTATCCGGCCATTTTTTATTAAAACATCAACAGTATGTTGGGCTCTGACCGAGGCAGAAATAAAAAATAATAACAGGGCAAATATTCTCATAAATACAAAATTCACTATAAACAAAATGGCGGTTGCACGTTAATCAAAAATGATGGTTTTATTTTTAAATACAAAAACCCTTTCATTACAAACGAGCCTGAGAACGCTATATATAACGCCAGGCTTGTCAGGGCAATTAATCAACAGAAAGTGTGTGCCGGATGATTCCGTTTTCACGAAATTATATTGATTAATCGACTTGCTGCTTCACTAATTTTAGCAATAATCACAGTATCAATTGAACTTAAGACCCCCTTCCATTTAGATAGTATGATTTTTGGAGAAAGCTTTAAATTTTAATCTTGCCGGTTACAAACTTTGTTAATTCAATTTCCTGTAAAAAATGTTTTTCTGCTAACTTTAACCAGTTGAAAAAAATATGCTTCATATTGCTTCTCTCGGTTTATCTGCTGAGTACCACGCAGGTAACCGAACTATTCAAATTGCCCAAACTGTTTGAGCATTATAAGATGCATGCAAACTGGAATCAAGAAATAACCTTTCTTGAATTTTTAGCTGAACATTATGCAGAAGACGATACAAAAAATGCCGACTATGACGAAGACATGAAACTGCCTTTCAAAACCATGAACAACAGTGGCAATTTCATGGTATCGTTTGTACCGGTAACACAGGCTTTTAAGCTAATCAAAAAGATAAATGTGGTGCAGAAAGTTCAATGGTCTAATGCACCAGCCAACATGTATGCCAGTGCACATTTATCAACCATTTGGCAGCCCCCCAAATACTGTTAAGAGTTCCTTCCTTCATTATATTTTTTCTATAACACAGATCAGGTAATTGAATACCTGCACTTCCACTTTTCATTTATACCAAAATAGTATGCTCAATAAAATAATTGAGTTCTCCGTAAGGAATAAACTCCTCATAGGCCTGATGGTGCTAGCCCTTATCTTGTATGGCAGCTATCAAGTTACCAAACTACCGATAGATGCGGTGCCTGACATTACCGATAACCAGGTTCAGGTTATTACGGTGGCACCTGCGTTCAGTGCTACCGACATTGAACGCCTGGTAACATTCCCAATTGAACAGGCCAACAGAAACATACCCGGCATAAAGGAGATAAGAAGTTTTAGCCGCTTTGGACTGAGCCTGGTAACCATTGTTTTTAACGATGAAACAGATTTGTATTTTGCCCGCCAGCAAGTAAGCGAACGACTGCAAACTGTAAAAACCCAAATACCGGCCGGCATTGGCTCACCGGAACTGGGGCCCGTTTCTACCGGACTGGGTGAAATTTACCAGTATGTAGTAAAACCAAAAAGGGGTTACGAGCAAAAATTTGATGTTACCGAATTACGAACCATACAAGACTGGATTGTAAGACGGCAGTTATTAGGCGTTAACGGCGTTGCCGAAGTAAGCAGCTTCGGGGGTAAGCTAAAGCAGTATGAGATAGCCATTAATCCAAATAAATTAAATGCTTATGGTATTACAGTAAACGATGTGTTTACGGCGCTTGAAAACAACAATCAAAATACAGGGGGCTCCTATATTGAAAGAGGGGGCACTGTTCTCTACATTCATACAGAAGGTTTGCTAAAAAATACCGATGACATCGCAAATATTTCAATTCCAATACCAGGCAGAACTGCCACCCTTTTTATACGTGATGTAGCCACCATACAAACAGGTTTTGCTACGCGATATGGTGCCATTTGTTATAATGACCAGGGTGAGGTTTCCGGAGCAATAGTAATGATGTTGAAAGGCGCTAACAGTAACGAGGTAATTAAAAATGTAAAAGAGCGTATTGCTCAAATACAAAAAACATTACCGGAAGGCGTTGAAATTGAGCCTTTCCTAGACCGCACCAAAATGGTGAATAACTCAATAAAAACAGTTACGAAAAATTTATTGGAAGGTGCTTTAATTGTGGTGTTTGTATTGGTGATGTTTTTGGGAAATGCCAGGGCAGGATTGCTGGTTGCTTCGGTTATTCCACTCTCCATGTTGTTTACAATATGCATGATGAATGCCTTTGGTGTAAGCGGAAACCTGATGAGTTTGGGTGCACTGGATTTTGGATTGATTGTAGATGGAGCCGTAATTATAGTGGAGGCTGTAATGCACCAGCTTGCAAATAACGACCGATATAAAAATTTGCTGAGGCTCAATCAAACCCAAATGGATGAAACCGTAAACCGGTCGGCCAGTAAAATGATGAACAGTGCAGTTTTTGGCCAGATCATTATATTGATTGTTTACTTACCTATTTTTTCGCTGGAAGGTATTGAAGGAAAAATGTTTAAGCCCATGGCGCAGACTGTTGCCTTTGCATTACTGGGCGCCTTCATTTTATCGTTGACCTACATACCCATGATGAGTTCTTTTGTGCTGAGTAAAAAACCCGCACACAAGAAAAATATATCGGACCGGGTAATGGAACGTATTCAGAAGGCCTACCAGTCATCGCTGGCTAAAGTTATCCGCTTTCCCAGGATGGCGTTATCGGTGGTATTTGTATTGTTTATTGGAGCAGTTTTAACTCTTGCAACATTAGGCGGCGAGTTTATTCCTACCCTGGAAGAAGGTGATTTTGCAGTGGATACACGGGTGTTAACGG
>JAJAYD010000144.1 GCA_026786345.1 Chitinophagaceae bacterium | reverse complement strand
GTGTAATACAGCGACGTAAAATAAAGTGGGTTGGGTGTTTTGCCGTCGGGAAAGTAGTTGTCGAGCCTGGCTACAAACACCAGCCGCTTGTCTTTTGACAGAGAGCCTGTGACCTTCATTTGATCTTTATTGCTAACAGAACCGTCCCGCTTGTCTTTGGTCATGCTTTCCTTGCCACCCTTGTCTTTATTGCCCGAACCACTGCCGCCCCAGTCTGTTTCAATTGCTTTAAAATCTTTTTGAAATACCAATAGTAATATGAATAAAACAACGCCTGCAAGTGTAATAAAGCCTGTCAATCGTTTGGTAATAAACCACGTGAAGCCGGTTTCGTCTTCGTTCATATTACGAATGAGCTCGGCAGTATAAATAATATAAAAAGCATACACCAGTACGGGTGCAAATGATAAAATAATTGCTGAAGCACTTATGTCGGAGGACTTGCTTAGCACTACAACCTGCAGGGCCAGCAGGAATACAGACCAAAAAACGGTAAAGTATCTCGATCTTGAAAACCCGAAGCCTGCTAACCAACCGGCACCGGATAATATGGTAAAAATGAGAAATTGTACACTGAAGAAGAAGGCATCGAACTCGCCAACGGTGGCTTTGCCCAGTGATTTATAAATGAAGTAATAAATGATGAAAAGAAGTATAGCGGTGGTGATAAACCTGAACCGGTAGCCATAAAATATTAAGGCCGCAACAATACCTGCAGTAAAATACCAGCCTTGCCTGAACCAATTATTTTGTAAAACCGCATAGAACTGGTTTACGTTCCAAAGTAAATAAAACACCAACGCGGCAGTTGGCAACGCAAGCAATATTACCTGTGCAACTACTTTTTTCCAGCTATGTATTCTTGCTATTGGCATTTGTTAGTTAAGTAAAAATTCAAAATTCAAAATTCAAAACGTGAAAAGTCAAACGTCAAACTTGAAAATGAAAAATGAACCATGAAAGGTGAAACGTAAAAAGTCAAATATTTTATAACATTAAACATCCAGCATTTAAAATTCAACATAAACTATCTTCTCCCCTTCAACATTCAGCATTCAAAATTCAACATAAACCTATCTTCTCCCTCTTCAACATTTAGCATTTAACATTCAACATAAACCTATCTTCTCCCTCTTCAACATTCAGCATTTACAATTCAACATAAACCTATCTCTTTCTTATCCCACATAACTAACCTGGTATTTCTCCAAAACCGTTTTCAGCCTTCTTTCGTTTTCTACAATTTTTGGGCGAAGGTTTAACGACGTAGCCCAGGCCGATTTATACAACTCCATATCATCCTTTTCATTTTCTATAAATAACCATTTTATCCAGTTCAGCATGTTGTGCTTGTGCAGGCTTTCAGTTAGCCTGATGAAGATGAACGTAATATCGTTACCGTGTCGTTCAACCAGTTCTTTAACCTCGTCCACACTGCTTAACGAGGATACCACCAGTACAGAGGCCTCGCTTGTTTTGCAGTACGTTCTTATATCCGTATCGTAATGCCAGCGGCTGGTGCTTACAGCATATTTAACCTGTTGCTGTGTATCTGTGCTATTGTTTTTTGCTATTGGTTGGTCTGGCACATAGCGCACCTCAAAGCCTTTTTTAATCAGGTTTTGATACAGGGTCCAGATCATTTCCTTATAATAATTAAGAAACGGAATCTGTACCGCTGTATTTCCATCAACCATAAACCCGGAGAAAAACGATGCATACAAGTATACATGCGATGCATAAGGATCCAAGACCTCGGGCATTCGAACCACCAGTTCTTTATTCTTTGCATAAATCTTCCAGACTATCCGGCGAACATCATCATTGTTTTCAAAATGTTTATAGTTGAGGTATTCGCCTTCCACTTTTCGCAGTTCATCTATACGGGTGGTTGTCTCTTCGGTTTTACGAGGCCGAACATTCATTGCAGGCTTATTCAACGCACTCGGTTGTGTAATAAAGTGGTTGTTGGCGGGTAAGTCAACAGCAACGGAAAAAAACTGGAAAAAGTCTTCAAAGTACAAGACTGCTTTTTGCACATGGTACTCTTTTATTTCGGGTAGTGGCCAGTGATAAGTGCCTTCGATGGTGTTGTTAAACAATTGCTTCCGCTGGTTTTCTACCAGTAAAAATTTTTTAGAAAAATGTGTGGAATCGTATTGCAACCTAATTTTTATAAAACCGAAAAATGGTTTTAATACAGGATGAAGAAAAAGGCGAACCGTTTGCTTTTGATGGAGTTCGGATTCCTTAAGATCGGTTGCAATCTTAAAATCAATTCCTGTTTTTTTACGTTTGATAAGAAAATAAATCAGGGAAATGCCCACGCTTACGAAGGCAAGAAGCAATAAAGCAATGCCAAAAAATAAAGCCACCTTCAATAACAAAGTAAAAATATCGTTATAGCTGGTGTCAGTCTCCTGCGGATTTTTGTGAAGTAGTTTCCAGGCCAGAGATACAGCTATTACAAAAAGAAAGAAGTATAACGTAAAGGGAATATAAAAACCTGCCTGTTTAATTTTATTACTAAAGCCTTTTATTGTCATCGCGTGTCTTTCGGGGGTTAAGGTAAACAAAGATCACTTTACAGAAAAAACAGAAGCGCTGTATACCATTTTTTTAACCGCCTTTTCACTTTCTTTGTGCCCCTTATAATGAACGAACTTATTACCTACCAGCAGTGTCCAGCATGCAATAGTGCCGCTATCAGTAAGGTTTTTAGCTGTAAGGACCATACAGTTTCGAACGAATTTTTTGAGATATGGCAATGCTCCAGTTGCACGTTGAGGTTCACGCAAAATGTACCGTCGGAGCAGGCAATAGGACCGTATTACCAATCGCCTGAATATGTATCGCACAGCGACACCAGGAAAGGATTTATTAACCGGTTGTACCACACTGTTAGAAACCATACTTTAAAAAGTAAAAGAGCTTTGCTAACAGGGCTGGTGGGCAGTTCTTCAGCTACTTTGCTTGATGCCGGTGCCGGTACAGGAGCCTTTGTAAATGCTATGCAACAACATGGATGGTCGGTTGCAGGTATTGAACCTGACGAAAGTGCCCGTAAAACAGCCAATGAAAATTATGGCATTGATTTGCAGACACCTGAAAAACTGACGTTGTTGCATACCGAAAGTTTTGATGTTATCACGCTTTGGCATGTATTAGAGCATGTGCACGATCTGCACAATTACCTTGATTCATTAAACCGACTATTGAAGCAGGATGGCACCCTTGTTATTGCCGTACCCAACTATTGCAGTTACGATGCTAAAGTGTACGATAATTGCTGGGCTGCATACGATGTTCCGCGACACTTGTATCATTTTTCGCCCAAAAGCATGGAAACGCTTTTAGGCAATCATGGTTTTGTTGTTACACAAAAGAAACCAATGTGGTTTGATAGTTTTTATGTGAGTATGCTCAGTGAAAAGTACCTGGCCAAAAACGGCAGTTTGATTAGGGCTTTCTGGAATGGATTGGTATCTAACGTAAAAGCAATAGCTGATACAAACAAGTGCAGCTCTATTATATATATCGCTAAGAAATCACATCAGTAAATTGCTACTTCTTTATCAAAACAAACTTAACAGGTTTTGATTTGCTGTAGTAAACCGCATTGATTTTTGCCGGCATCATTTCATCGTTTTCTTTTAAGCCTTCAACTAAAAAATAATCACTGTACTTTTTAGTAGATGGAGAATAATGAATAAACTTTGAAGGTTCATTTTCATTGAAAGCACCTGTTTCAGGTAAAAACCGGGAGGTCTGCCTGCTAATTTTATTATAGATTTTTAATTCGCTGGCCGAAAAATAGCCTTCAGCAAGATTGAATGTAACGATAAGATTTTTTACGGTTGCCTTGTACCTGGTGGCAGCATAAGCTTTTTGCGAAATGCCCGCATATGGTATGGCAAGAACAAAAATTACCAGGAGTAATAAGTAACCGGCAAGCCTTTTCATTTATCAGTTTTAAGAGTGAACATTACAGTTTTACCTCGAATATAAGTGGCCAGAGTTTTCCGGTAATTAGCAACGTTTTTTTAGTGGAATCGTACGCTATGCCATTCAACACATTGCCGACGTTGTAATCAGGTCCCGGCTTTCCGGCTTTTTCAAGCAGACCTGTAAAATCCATTTTACCAATTACATGGCCATTTGACGGATCAATCTTTATGATGTTATCGGTATTCCAAATGTTGGCGTAAATATATCCATCAACCAGTTCCAGTTCGTTTACATTGGCTACGGGTCCGTTGTTATCAGTAACACTAACTATCTTTTGTGTGCTGAAATTTTTCGGATCACGGTAGTACAGGTTGCTGCTCCCATCGCTCATTATCAAACTTTTGCCATCGGTCGTCATACCCCAGCCTTCCGTATCGTAAGTAAAAGTTCTTATTAGTTTAAAGTTCATGTCGTATACAAAACCGGTTTTTTCCCTGTAAGTCATTTGGTAAATGGTATCGTTCAGTACGGTTAACCCTTCGCCAAAATATTTTTCGTTCAGGCTCAATTCCTTAACGGGTTTCCCTGTTTTTAAATCAATTTGTACCAGCTTACTCACACCATAATTTCCTGTGCTCTCAAACAAGTTGTTTTTGTACAATTGAAAACCCTCGGTATAATAACTGGTATCGTGCGGGTAGGTGGCAACAATGTTATAAGTGATGGTTGCAGGAGGTGGCAAAGCATTGGCGACCGAAATGTTCTCATCTTTTGGTTCGTTGGTGTTACAGGAAATTGCTCCCCAAACAAACAGCACCAGTAATAGATTTCTAAGCATATTGTGTTGACTTAAAACAAAAATAAAGGATTACAAATCAAGCACACGGTTTGTCGGTTTTTATAAGAAAATAATAGGATTTTAAAACATCTTTCTAAAACATTGCAGCTACTTTTTCTGCAATAACCGGCGATAAGGCCACGCCCATTCCGTTGCAGGAGATAACTGCGTAGGCATTCTCATCAACCTTCTCAACTACAGGTTCTTTGTTGGCAGTAAAACCCATAATGCCACTCCATTGGTTGGTTAGGGTAAATTGTTTACCGGGCAAAATATGCATTGTTAAAAAACGGAACAGCTCATCCTGAATGGAGGGAGTAGTAGTTAACTCTGTCGTATTTTCATTATCGAACGATTTGTTTCGGGCACCGCCTAATAAAACCCGGTTGCCCACGTTTCTAAAGTAATAATACCCTTCGTCATAGTGAAATGTTCCTTTCAATTGCAAGCCATCAATCGGGCTGGTAACAACTACCTGCCCGCGGGCTGGAGTAACAGCCAATGCCGGTAATAAATTTTGAGTAAAAGCATTGGTACAGTATATCAAATTTGTTGTGGTAAATGTTTGGTTCACCTGGGTCAGCACCTCATACCCTGACTCATATTTTTGTATACTGCTTACTTCCATACCCATTAAAATAAGTACCCCGTTTGATTGCAGGTGCTTTTGCAAGGCAAGTACTAATTTGCCACTGTGCAAGCCTCCTTCCCAACTATTTTCAATCAGGTTATCAAAGCCTTTTAATCCAAATTGATCCAATTTCTCATTGCTCCAGCTAAAGCTATTTTCATTACCTGTTATAGCCTTCATCCGTTTATTCAACCATGGTAATTTTTCGTCTACCTGCAATGCTTGCGCATGCTGTAAACATTCATACCCACCGCAGTGGTCGTAATCAATTACAGCATCCCCAAATATTTTTCGAATTTTAAGAATGCCTTTATACCGCATTTCTACGGTGGCCCACATTTTATCTTCACCCATAACATCTGCATTGTACATCATTTCGGTAGGGCTGCCAAAGCAGGCAAAACCGGCATTGCGTGTAGAAGCACCTGTGGGAAAAATGCCTCTTTCTAAAATTAATATCCGGGCATTTTTAAATTTTAGTTGTAGTTCAAAGGCACACCACAGTCCAGCCAATCCACCGCCAATTATAAGAAAGTCGTTCTTACAAAAAATGCTTTCGTCTTCCCAAATACTGTTTGTACTATTCATACGTTGTTTAACGGTAAAGGCGGAAGGTAAAGCCTTATTTAACGCTTCGTTGCAACCCACGTAGCTATTTTTGGTTTTAAGTTTAAATCATTGTTATGCAAAAATCGATATTCTTATTGGGCCTGGTGTTGTTGATGGTAAGCAGTGTAAACAGCCAGGGTTTGAAAGGCATGTTAAATAAGGCCACTAAAAAAGACAGTACCGGCAAATCATCTATCGATAAAATGATGGGTGGCTCATCGTTAGCTTTAGGATTGAGCAGCGATGAAATAGCCAATGGTTTAAAGGAAGCTTTGAAGGTGGGCGCCGAAAAAGGGACTACCAAACTTTCGGCAGCGGATGGATTTTTTAAAGATGCGGCCATAAAAATACTGATGCCTGAAGAAGCTCAAAAAGCTGAACAAAAACTGAGGAGTATTGGTTTGGGCAGGCAGGTAGACAATGCCATTTTAACCATGAACCGGGCTGCAGAAGATGCTGCAAAAAGTGCTGCTCCTATTTTTATAAATGCCATAAAATCTATGAGCATTCAGGATGCCGTTGGAATTTTAAAAGGTGGAGATTTTGCTGCTACCAGTTTTCTAAAAAACAAAACTACCCTGGAGCTCACCAACATGTTTCGCCCGGTAATTGAAACGTCTTTGCAAAGGGTCGATGCTACGAAATACTGGAATACCGTTTTTACAAATTACAACCGCTTTAGTGCCGACAAAGTAAATCCTGATATTACGTCTTATGTTACCGAAAAGGCGCTTGCCGGCATTTTTTACCAGGTTGGTTTAGAAGAGCAGCTGATAAGAAAAGATCCGGTTGCCCGAACTTCTGATATATTGAAGAAAGTCTTTAGCAACTAAGTGCAACCTTCGTTTTCACATTCGTGAGGTGTTTATGGTTGTTCCCTGTTTAGCACACCGTTTAGGGATTTCTATACTTTTATTTTAATGGTACGGTATTTACATTCATTGTAAATAAATGTGTTATGAAGAAAGTTGTAGCCCTTACACTCCTCTGTTGTGGTTCGTTTTTCAGCTGTGATACTGCCAAACAAATACTGGATACGTATGGTACAAGCTTACCCGGAAGCGAATTGAGCAATGCCGAAATAGTAGCAGGCTTGCGTGATGCACTCGCCGTAGGTACGGGTAGAACTACCAGTCAGTTGTCGGCGGCCGATGGGTTTTTTAAAGATGCCGTCATTAAAATCCTTATGCCTGAAGAGGCACAAAAAGTTGAAAGCAAATTAAGGAGTGTTGGCTTGGGCAATGTGGTAGATAAGGCTATCTTAACCATGAACCGTGCTGCGGAAGATGCCGCCAAAGGAGCCGGTACCATCTTTATAAATGCAGCCAAGCAAATGACTATAAGCGATGCAATAAATATTTTACGTGGAGGAGATTTTGCTGCTACTAATTATTTTAAGTCGAAAACTACCGCAGCACTTACTGATGCCTTCAGGCCAGTTATTCAAAACTCCCTTAAAAATGTAAATGCCACCAAATACTGGAACGATGTGTTTAGCGTATACAACCAGTTTTCGAACACAAAAATAGAAACCGACCTTACCACTTATGTTACCTCAAAAGCAATGGATGGCATTTTTTACCAGTTAGGTCTGGAAGAACAAAAAATAAGAAAGGATCCTGTTGCACGAACCACCGATATTTTGAAGAAAGTTTTTGGAAGCAGGTTGGCCCAGGGCAGTTAGATCTGTCAGTATTCAATCACTTTTCCTTTGGCCTTGCCTTTCACTACCGTAATAGCAAATACTTTATTGTATTCATTGTCATCAAGCGTTTTGTAATTGTCGGCGCCCACCAGCAAGTTGGCCAATGCGGGGGTAGTATTGGAGTGGCCTGCTACAACAATGGTCTTTCCTTTTTCGCTTAGCAAATGGTTTGCAAAATCGGGCAGCTTTGTGGCATCGTATGGTTTAATGGTAATGTTTAACGAGGCTGCCCAGGGTTGTAATGTTTGAAAGGTTCTTTTGTAGGGAGTTGCATACATTTCGTCGGGTTGGGCATTAGGAAAAAGGGTCATTAATTTTTTTGCCCTTAGCTTTCCGGCCCCAGTTAACCCGGGGTTGGTATCTACGGTATCTTTTTCGGCATGGCGCTTTAATATGATAGTGGCAGGCGCATTTTTTTGACCATTAACCGATGCACCAGAAAGTAAAACCGTAGCCAATAAAAGAACTCGGAATACTTGTTTATAGCTAAACTTTTGTATGCCCATGATAATGGAAGATGGGGTGATAATTTACAGATGTAACATGCAGTTGCCAACTAGCAAAATATAAATGTAATAAGAGAAGGCTGCTGCCTATAAATTTTGAATAGAAAAATTATAAGTGTTAAGTGGTAGTCCTTAAAACTTCGGGGAGTGCCTTAATAACTGCAGATTGAAATATATTGATAACGGACTGGGCTGTGTTTTGTGCAGTCGATTTTGAAATGACCGCCATCGCCTTCAATTCGGCTTCCAAAATCAACTTTTCATCTTCAAGTCTCGACATAAATTTTTCATCGGGCAAATCTCCGGCAAGCCTTAGTTCTGCAAGTAGTTGCAAACGTTCTTTGCGATTTTGCAAAAACTGTTTAGCCACTCCTTTGGCTTCTTTTCCACCTTCACCTGCAGATTGCTTAGCACTTGCTAACATCTCATCAAAAGTATCTTTCAAATTGAAATTGATAGGCATATAGAATATTTTTTAGTTTATGGATTGGGACTGTTTGACACTTTTTTCCCTTCTTCAGCTACCTGCATGGCGTAAAACATATCGCTAAAGGTTTTTTTATTCAGCCTGATGAGGCCGTTTGATAAAGTATTGTCCTTTTTATGTTCTTCCTTATACTTTTCCCACAGTTGCAGGGTTATTTCGGCAATGCGGGTACTTTCTGCATTTAGCGGCCTTACCCTATTTTTTATTACGAGGGAATTGAGGTCAACTTCAATACCAATGTAAGAGGTTGAGAAGTTAACGAATTGCCTTTTGTCAGCAGCAATTTCCTGCATGGTCAAATAGAAGTTATCAACTTTTTTGGCGGTATTGTTTATCTCGTTCGACAACTCCATATCGTAGTTAGAAACTAACTGAACTTTGCAGGAGGCAAAAACGAGTAAAAATGATAGAAGGGAAAATTGAATTAAGCGAAGGGATGGAAGTGGCAGGCTAATTGGTTTCATAAACATTTTTTTTCATTAATGCTGGATCAACATTTCGAAAAATACATCAATGAAATTACAAATGCAAGCACTAAATCTTAAATGCACGCGATGTAGTAATTTGCCCTTTGTTGTATCATGTAATTTTAGAATACAACCAATAAATATGAAAAAACTATTGTTTATTTTAATGATACTCCCCATGGAAAGCTTTGCACAAGCTCCGGAATGGGTAGGTGGACCTTTAAAAAATGCACAGACCTTAATGGGTCTTATTGAACAACGATTATCCATAAAATTTACTGACAGCAGCATCTCGCCCAACCGGGAGCGAATGGTTTTTAATGACTCTTCGGGAAGATTTGTGGTTAAGGTTGAGCTGGCAAAAGAGGTAGTTCAAAATATAAACATAGAAGCACCTGCTTACCAGATTAATGAGTTTGTAAATTGGTTTGAGAAGGAGTTTTTAGAATATGCTGTCTCGAAAAATGAGAAAGGAATTATGTTTCCTGAGAGTATAGTTGTTACCAAACCCATTAATAACCTACGGTCTTACTTCTATATATCGATGATTAAGAAGTAATGAAGAGCTATGCATCTTATGTTACATAGTTGCTCCTTTCTTCAACCTAAACAGGTGAGACTTAAAGTTATGACAATGGAATAAAGGCAATTATAAAACGCCTGCTTTAAGAATAAAAATGTAGTACGTGCTTTTAGTTTGGTTGAACAACCACAATAAGTATTTACATTGGTTGTTCATTAAACACATCTGCCTTATTATGAAAATGTACATCGAACTTTGGAAAGCCAAACAAGCATGGATAGATCTTTCGCAAGAGGAGCGTGGAAATTATATGGCCCAGTTGGGACCTGCCATACAACAGTTAGTAGAAAGTGGTGCTGAAATTATTAACTGGGGCGCTATAGATAAAACCACCTACAACAAAGTAGATCACGACTTTTTCGCAGTTTGGAAATTTCCATCCCAGGAGTCTGCTGAGAGTTTTGAAAAGCTGGTTGAAGGAGCCGGATGGTACAATTACTTTGACCAGGTAAATGCTATGGGTAATCCTGTTACTGCACAAGATGTTATTGGTCATCTGATAACCATGTAATCTTTATAAAGCCGTCTTCTCCAGAGACAACGATTACTAAATTAAATAACCTAAGACATGCCTGGTAATTTAATACCGGCATGTGTTAAGGTGTTTACCATCCGTTACTATAACTCCGGTTTTAAAAGCTGGCAATCAACTTCCTTTAACCACATATGCTGAATTTACTTTTTGGTATTATTTCGGACTGATTAACCGGCGGATTGATCCGTCTGTCTGCATAAAACACAATCCTTGAATCAAAATTTTCCCTTTACTGGTTTAGTTGTAAGTCCGTAGTTTTCAAACTCAATTTTTAGCTCATAGCCCACCAATGAAATATTTAAAAGTTCTGTACATACAGGTAATTATAGGCATTGTTACAGGGGTATTAGTTGGTTGGCAGTATCCAACGTTTGCCCCTGTTGCAAAAATGATTAGTGAAACTTTTATCAACATGATAAAAATGGTAATAGCTCCTGTGATCTTTTTTACCATTGTTTCGGGTGTAGCAGGCGCTGGTAATCTAAAAAAGGTGGGCAGAGTAGGTGGAAAAGCTTTGATATACTTTGAAGTGGTTACCACCCTTGCCTTGATTATTGGGTTGATAACAGCCAACCTTATTAAGCCAGGGTCGGGTGTTAATTATACGCCCACCACCACCGCTGCTGCAACGGCTGTTTCTACCAGTGGAAAAACCATAGACTGGGGCGAATTTATCAGCCATATTGTGCCGTCTAATGTAATCGAAGCTTTTGCCAAAGGAGATATTTTGCAAGTGCTGTTCTTTAGTTTGCTCTTTGCCATTGGTTTGCAACGAATGGGAGCCGCAGGCACCAGTATATTGGCAAGTTTTGAAAAGATAAACAAGGTGCTGTTTAATGTGTTGAAAATTGTAATGAAGCTAAGTCCGCTTGGTGCCTTTGGTGGTATGGCCTATACTGTAGGAAAATTTGGTTTTTCTACCCTTGCCGTTTTGGGCAAACTATTGTTTACTTTTTATGCCACCGGCCTGCTGTTTGTGTTTGTTGTACTTAACCTGATATGCCGCTACTATCGCTTTAGCCTTTGGAAGTTATTGGGTTATCTTAAGGAAGAATTATTAATTGTTTTAGGGGCAAGCAGCAGCGAGGCAGTGTTGCCTTCGGTAATGCAAAAGCTGGAAGTTGCCGGGTGCGAGAAAGAAGTGGTTGGCCTGGTAATACCAACCGGTTATAGTTTTAACCTGGATGGAACTACCATTTACCTAAGCATGTCTATCATTTTTCTTGCACAGGTTTTTGGCATCAGTCTTTCAATCGGGCAGGAGCTAACCATCATCGGAATTTTAATGCTCACCAGTAAAGGTGCTGCCGGCGTTTCGGGCAGTGGGTTTATTGTGTTGACATCAACCCTTACTGCTTTAAAAGTAATACCGCTTGAGGGCCTGGCGTTGTTGATTGGTATAGATCGTTTTATGAGCGAGGGAAGAGCGATCATAAATTTTATTGGCAATACAGTGGCAACGATTGTTATAGCTAAAAGCGAAAATGCAATTGACATGGATCGCTATCGGTTTATTGTTGAAGGCAAACCAATGACCGTTGTAGCCGATGTTGATAAACAGGATAACATAGCCATTTTTGATTAGGTGCTGCTAAGAAGTTCTCTAACAATGAAGTTTTATTATACCGGCAGTAGTTTTCCATCGCTTCATTGTTGCCACAGTCTACCCCGCCTTTTTGCGGGGCTCGGTTGACAGGCAAGTTTTCATAGCGGCGTGGCGGTTTACCCTGAGCTTGTCGAAGGGTCGCAATCACTTCTTCTGTTGTCCCGATAGCTATCGGGATGGCATCTTTAGTTTCAATATCAAAGTTTCAAATTATATTTTGACTACTTAGATTGAAATTTAAAAACGGTATGCTCCCTATTGAAATACTCTTACATAATCAATCAAAAATTGTTGAGGTAACAAAGTAAGGTTCACACCTTTTTGACCGCCCCAGGCACCGCCAAAGGCAAGATTTAAAATAAGGTATTCAGGCTTATTAAAAGGCCAGGTATCAACACCATCCCCCTCATTTGCATAAGTAAAAACTTTCCGGTCATCAAAGTACCAGTCTATGTGGTCTTTAAACCATTCAATGGCGTACACATGAAATTTATTATAGGCACCGGGATAATAAAGCTTGCTTCCCTTGCCCGTTTTTTTAACGTGGTTATATTTTTTTGTATGAACATTAAAGTGAAGCGTATCGGGCATATAACCTACATGTTCCAATATGTCAATCTCGCCGCAGGCAGGCCAGCCGGCTTTACTCTTGTCGCTGCCCAGCATCCATATTGCAGGCCAGGTACCCAGGGATGATGGAAACTTTGCTTTCACTTCTACCCGCCCGTAAGTCCATTCTTGTTTACCTTTTGTATGTAAACTGGCAGATGTAACAGGTATTATTTTGTTGTTGATGGAAATGGAATCGTTAATAGCGGTAATGGTAAGGGAACCATTTTTTACATAAGCATTTTCCTTTCGTTGGCGTGTATAATATTGAAGTTCTTTGTTACGAATGTATCCTTCTTCGTTGGTCCAGCGGTTACTATCCGGCAACCCGGTATAATTAAATTCATCGGACCATACCAGTTTCTTAAATTTTTTTGAGCCACCATTGGGAGCAACTTTTTGAGCAAAAATGGAAGAGAAGTTTAGGACACAAATGGTCAGGATTATTGTACGCATGCAAGGTGTGATCATGTATAATCGTTTCGAGAGCAATGTAAGATTTTAAAGAGAAAAATAAAGGAGGTCGGGGATCATTTTAAATTGTCGTATCGTCATTTTGAGTGGTTTATTTTTGGGTTTCAAAAAAGTTCTTTGAAGATGACAACTTATAAATCGTTTAATTGGATTAGTTAGATTGTTTGCAAAACCTCTTATCATTCATATTAAAGCTCAAGCCGCATGGCTTCGTTATTGCTACGGGACTCCACCCGCTTGTTTCAAAAACTGCTTCGCATGTTTTCGAATGCCTTCGCCTACGCTTGGCACCCAACCGACTGATGTCCCTTATGCAATAACTGGTGTCAAAAAGCGAGTAGATAAAACCCTTCAATGGGTTCAACGGTTTCCATATTGTATTTAGCAATATTGTTTCACCATCCTTTCAGTCGTTTAGGTTCAGTATCCTACCTTCAATTTTCAATTTAAAGCAAAGCTGTTTACAGAATGAAAGATTGGATACAGGAGTTTTTCAGGCAGGTATCGGAGACGGGTATTTTACAATGGCTGGCGGTAATTTTTGGAGTTACTGAAGTGTTGCTGGCAAAGATCAATAATGTGTGGTTGTACCCGGCAGGCATTATTGCTACCCTTGTTTCAGTGTATTTGTTGTTGGATGTTCAGTTGTATGCAGAGTCGATCCTCAATCTTTATTACCTGGTAATGAGCACTTATGGATGGTATTATTGGTTAAGAAAAAAAGATGCGGCTCCTGTTCAGATAAGCAAGGCAACTACAAAAGAATGGCTGATTACGGTGATTATATC
>JAJAYD010000143.1 GCA_026786345.1 Chitinophagaceae bacterium | reverse complement strand
CCTGCCTTAACCCGGCCTCTTTGAAAAGGATCCGAATACTGGCAACGGCATTGATCTCATTGGTTTTGTCTGAGAATCGAATTTCAAAAAGGTAATGTTGTACATGGATCTTGTTGTTTACCGGGTAATTGTCAGCGTAGGCATTGGTACTTGCTGCTGAAATCCAGCAGAAGAGGAACAACAACAATCCGGTCCTGAATTTTTTCATCGTGGTTATTTTGATACTTAATTTAATGATTATATTGGTTAATCATAAAACAGTTACTCATGTCTGCCAATTCATTCAACAACCATAATAAAAAGATTTCAAACATAAAATCCGCCTGTCTTTTGCTGATGGCCATCTTTAATATCGGGAGTGGTTTGAATGGTCAGGGAAAAGATATCGGCTATATGAGCTCGGGCGGCAAACTGAAACCCTTGCAGGCAATACAGGACATCCGGCACTATACCATCAACCTGGATGTGAACATTACAGAGAAAAAAATTAATGGCAATTGCATCATCGATCTGATCTTATCCAAACAAACAGATACACTACTCTTTGACCTTGTGCATCTATTGACTGTCGAAAAAATTAAAGTGAATGGTGCTTCGGTCAACTTCACGCAAATGGATGATAAGATCTTTATCACCCATAAAGCAGGATTCGAGGCAGGTAAACAAAAAGTGGATATCAGTTACGGCGGTGAACCTTCTGTTGCCGTGAAACCACCATGGTTAGGAGGCTTTACCTGGGCAAAGGATGTAAATGGGAATGACTGGATTTCCATTAATTGCCAGAAGGAGGGCGGCCGTCTTTATTTTCCCTGCAAGGATCATCCGAGTGATGAACCAAACGAAGGGGTTAACATGAATATCACCGTGCCCGCCGACCTGGTGGTGGCAGGACCCGGTCTCTTGCAAAAAACTGTGCTAAAACAAAACAGGAAAACGTATAGCTGGAAAACCAACTATACTATCAGTAATTACTGCGTGGTATTCAATATCGGAAAATATGTGGTGGCCACTGATAACTATACCACCATCAATGGAAATGTAGTGCCTATACAATTTTATGTGCTGGAATGCGATAGCGCTCAAGCCAGGAAACTGATTGCTACCAAAATCCGGGACAGCAGGATACTTGAAAAATATTTTGGAGAATATCCCTGGGTTAAAGAGAAGATCGGGATTGCAGAAGTGCCCAATTCGGGTATGGAGCATCAGACCATGATCACTTTCAACAACCAATTTAAATACGAAAACATCGGTGGCCAGGATTATTCGGCTAATCTCTATCATGAATATGCACATGAATGGTGGGCCAACAAAGTGACTAATAAAGACTGGGCGCATATGTGGATCCAGGAAGGCATAGCCACTTATGCAGAAGCCCTATGCTATTATGAACTGGGCGGACAGGAGGCGTACGATAAGATCATTGACAAGCATAAGCGTGGCATCAGGTTTAAGAAACCCATGGTGGGCGGTGAGGAATTATCAGAAGATGAGACCTATGCGGGAAATGATATTTATGTAAAGGGTTCCTTCTTCATGCACAGCCTTCGCTACCTGATCGGTGATGCCATCTTTTTTCCAGCCTTAAAAAAATTGGCAACCGATCCTTCAACTACCTACGACAATTTTGTGACTTCTGCGGATGTGGAACAATTATTCAGCAAGGCATCCAACATGGACCTGAAACCATTCTTTAATTTTTACCTCAGAACAACGGATGTGCTGGACATCAGCATCAAACAAACCGGCTACCAGCAATGGCTGCTCAAAATCAATAACCATTTTATGGACCTGCCGGTTGAAATAACAACCAATGGCACAACCGAAAGAACGATGGTTCCAAAGGATGGTCTGATAGTGACCTGTACAATGCCGCCGTTAGTGGATGGGAAAGGATATTATTTGAAGAAAATCACCATACTGTAAATTGAAAACCACTCTTTTCCACATCAAACAGTAAATTCTTTATTAATAAAAATAAATTAAAACAACTGGAGTTTCCTTCAATCAAAAAGGAAGAAAGAGATTACATTGTTCTGCTACAACATTTCAAAAAAGTATCACCATTTAAAAAATATTGATTAGCCGTTTTTATCTTTCTTAAGCGTGTTCTTTTTTACATTATCTGCATTTTTAGGTTTATCCAGGCTACCACGTTTGTAAATAATTAAACCATTCAAAAAATTTCTCAATACCTGGTCGCCCGCCTGTACATAGCCGGGATGATCTTCGTGTCGAAAGAGGTCATTCAAGGCACCTTTGGTCATTTTAAAATCTGCTAACGAAAGAATGTGCAGCATATCTTCATCCCGCAGAGAAAGTGCAATTCTTATTTTCTTTAGTATATCATTGTTGCTAATCATATTCCTGATTTATTTATTAAAGATACCTGATGATGCCACCAGCTAACTAACAGTAAAGTTGGTACCTACCATTACCAATAAAAGGATATTGAACTTTTACTTCCGAATTGCATT
This sequence comes from Chitinophagaceae bacterium, assembly GCA_026786345.1. Classification (GTDB taxonomy): domain Bacteria; phylum Bacteroidota; class Bacteroidia; order Chitinophagales; family Chitinophagaceae; genus Segetibacter. Next base: position 3,610 of record JAJAYD010000143.1, on the reverse strand, counting down.
CTTTTTCCTGCGCCATAATACAGTTCAGACACTGCACACATTTACACGGCTACATCGCCGGGTTCAATTGGACTAAATTCCTCTATTGAACGGGACGAGCTTTTCGCAAGACCCGAACAAATGCAGGTCACAACCAAAAACTTAAAACACCCAGCAGCAAAACTGAATATCCCAGACCTGTATTAAAAAATAAAACAAAGTTTACGAACCGAACGTAAGCCATAAAAAGGAGTTTAAATTTATAAAAAAATATGTGTTACTATCGGAGTGTAAAGATCAAAAACCATGATCTGCTTAAGTTAGCCGGGATTGAAAGGGAACTTTCAGTGCTTAACATTGAAGCTCTGATTGCTGATGGATTTGCATATGGAAATACACCGGTTGTTGTTGCTAAGGCCGACTGTGGGTGGGAGATCGTACAGATGGAATGGGGATTTATTCCTCATTACCTGCCTAATAGATTAGCCGTAAATAATTTCAGGAGAGGCTATACAGACGACAATGGAAAGTTGCATCCACCTATTACAACCTTAAATGCTATTGGCGAAGAATTGTTATTACCTGGTAAAATGTACCGGGAGGCAGCCTTAAAAAGAAGGTGCCTTTTTATATCAACCGGCTTTTATGAATGGCGACATATATTTCCAATGGGCAAAAAGGGTCAGCCACTAAAAACGGCGGTCAAATATCCGTATCACATACGCACAAAAACAACCAACGAAATTCATTTAACTGCAGGCATCTGGCAATCGTGGACCGATAGGGAAACCGGCGAAACAGTGGACACCTGTGCACTGGTAACTACCAAAGCAAATAAGATGATGGAGCAGATTCACAACTCTAAAAAACGAATGCCCTGTATACTTACCGAAGCGCTGGCAGGGGAATGGATTAGTGATGGTCTTTCTGAAGCCCGTATTGTAGAATTGGCAACCTTTCAATACCCATCGCAGGAAATGGAAGCGTGGAGTATTCAAAAAGATTTTAAAACTGCACTTGATCCGTTGGAAACATTTGAATATACAGATCTTCCCGCTCTTGAACTATAGTAAAGCCGAACGGGGTAAGGTCCAAGACTTCTGGTTATCCTGTGTTCGCGGTCAATTCTTTAACTCAGCTTGACAGACTCTTTGGAAGATACCCGGGCAACTGTGGGTGGCAGAATGGAACAGGTAGGCAGAACGGGATACTTAGACTGACTATAAAAGATTACGCCACAGCTAAAGCCTTCACTTCTAATTTGAAGCCGAGGTGTACCATCATAGATTCACAATCTTTCCATTCAAGTCCAAAAGCTTTTACATCAGCCAGACCAAGATGTGAAAGTATATTTCTTATAGTATGGGCTTCATCATCCTCATAAGAGCTATTCAACAAACTTTGCTCAGCCCACTCTACCAAATCTGCCAACGATACATGATGTTGCAGATAAGCAAGTAATTTATTGGCTATTATTTTTTTTGTAATCATAACTCAATTTTTTTGTGTCCTTTATCTACAGGATATTTTTCATGAATTTCTCTTAGCACATTTTTGTCATCATACACCTCCTGCCAAAACCTCGTTGTCACTTCCTCATTATTAACTTCTTTTGAATATTTTGCTTTCCAACCCAGTTTGTCTGCTATTTCAAATGAATAAATTCTACCGCCGCTTCAGTTTCTACCCACGCTTCAAATTCCTTCTCATTTTTTTGACGTTGATTTTCATTCATAGAAATTTAGTTCACGATATATATAAGATGTCGCCAACGGCAATGCGTGTTCCGGTAATGCAAGGTTTGCCAAATCTTATTTCGGGATTGATAGAGATGTATTGGGCATATTCTTTCATGCAATAAAGTTAGTGCTTAAATAAATTTTTCAGACAGTTGGATCATGGAGGTGAGTCTGTTGTATTTGCAGCTTATGTAATTTCACCGCCGTACAAGCCCTGCTGAATCAAGCCTTTTTTGTAATTCAATGTTCTATCTACTATTGACTACCTCCCACTTCATCGCAGCTTTCTAAAATAACCTGGCAGCATTGCCTGATTTCGTCTTCGGTTATAATTAAGGGTGGGGCAATGCGGAGGCAGTTGGAGGCAAACAAAAACCAATCGGTTACCACTCCCTTTTTAATGCACCTGCCTATTACTTTTTTGCAGGTTTCAAAACTATCAAATTGAATAGCCAACCAGAGACCTGCACTGTTTATCGAAAGAATTAAGGGATGAACGAGCAACGATAAAAATAGCGCTTCTTTTTTTTGAACATCTTCAATCAGTTTGCTATTCACTAAAAATTGCATGGCTGCCAAACCGGCTGCACAGCTTACCGGGTGGCCACCAAAAGTGGTAATGTGCCCCAGCACCGGGTTGTTGGTAAGTGTAGACATCAAAGTGTTGTTGGCTATAAAAGCGCCTAAAGGCATGCCGCCGCCCAGGGCTTTGCCCAATAACAAAACATCGGGAACAACACCGTATTGCTTTAATGCCCAAAGGCTGCCGGTGCGTCCAAAGCCCGCCTGTATCTCATCAAAAATTAATAATGTTCAGTGTTCATTACAAGCTTCTCTAAGAGCTGCAAGCCAGCCTTTCGGTGGTTTGTTTACACCGCTCTCAGCCTGCACGGTTTCTACCAATACACAAGCAGTGTCGTCATCAATGGATTTTATTAATTCGTCCGAGCCAAAATCCAGGTGATACACATCGGGCAGCAAAGGCCTGAATGCATTGCGCCAGTATTCATCGCCCATAACACTTAGGGCACCCTGCGTACTACCATGATAGGCTTTGTTGCATGCAATGATTTTTGAGCGGCCGGTAACCCGTTTGGCCAGTTTCATTGCGCCTTCTGTTGCCTCGGCACCGCTGTTTGTAAAATATACTGAGTTTAAAGTAGCGGGTAAATGCCGGGTTAGCATGGCGGCATAGGCAACCTGCGGCGTTTCAATAAATTCGCCGTACACAATCAGGTGCATGTATTGTTCGGCTTGTTGTTGCACCGCTTTAATAACGGCTTCGTTACCATGCCCAATATTGGCAACACTAAAACCGGCGATCAGGTCAATGTATTCTTTGCCGGTTACATCCCACATTTTTATGCCTTTTGCCTTAACAATTTCAAGCGCAACAGGCTCAGGGGATGTTTGCGCTACATGGCTTAGAAAAAGTTGGCGATTGGTCATGTATTCGTTGGTGGTTGTTTAATCGTTGGTGGTTGGTAGTTGGTAGTTGACAGGAAAAAAGTTGACAGTTGACAGATGCCAGTTGACAGAAAAAAGTCAGCTCCTTGCCGTCATCCTGATGAAGGTCAGGATCTCCTGAAAAACATTTTAGTTGAACGATGACAGTTGACAGAAAAAACTTTGGCCTACTTGCTTCTTGGTGGTTCAAAAATACATAGTAGTTGGCTGAGAGAAATTGTTTGTTGGGCGTTGCCGCGACAAATGAATAATGAAAAATGAATAATGAATAATATGGCGGACTTAGTGCGACTTTGAGCCTTTGCTTCTTTGTGGTTCAAAATTCGTTGTTGATTGGTGGTTGATGATTTATGTTAAATTTTAAATGCTAAATATTGAAGCACATTGGTGGAGGGCGGATCCCTTTTGCCCATTGCCTATTGCCT
>JAJAYD010000142.1 GCA_026786345.1 Chitinophagaceae bacterium | reverse complement strand
GTTGGGCGTTACGTCAAGTTTTTCAAGCTTCTTTGGAGGCACTTCATTATTGATTATGGTAGGTGTAATTCTGGATACATTGCAACAAATAGAAACACAATTGTTGATGAGGCAGTACGATGGGCTTATGAACAGTGGAAGAATACAAGGAAGGCAATCAATAACCCCGGCATCTGTTTAAAACAGGCCGGAACTAAAAATATAACTGAACCTGCCTGGTACCCACCGGCAGGTTTATTTTTTTAAATGAGTAGAGAACGAAATATGATATTTTATAAAACCGATGCCGAAATTGAATTAATGCGTCATAGTTGTTCGCTTGTAGAGCAAGCCATTGCAGAAGTGGCAAAAACACTACAGCCCGGCGCTACCACTAAACAGGCTAACGATATTGCCGAGCAATTCATTCGTGATAATAAAGGCATTCCTTCTTTTTTAAATTATCGTGGCTTCCCATTTACAGCCTGTATATCTGTTAACGATGCAGTGGTGCATGGTTTTCCTAACAACAACATTTTAAAAGAGGGCGATGTGGTTTCAGTTGATATAGGGGTTTTTAAAAATGGCTTTCATGGTGACAGCGCTTATACCTTTGCCATTGGAGACGTAAGTGAAGAGGTGTTAAAACTCATGAAGATTACCAAGGAGTCGTTATACAAGGGAATTGAGAAGGCCGTTCAGGGAAACCGAATTGGCGATATTGCTTATGCCATACAGGATTATACGGAAAGACAAAGTGGTTATGGAGTTGTAAGAGAGTTGGTGGGTCATGGCTTGGGTAGAAGTCTGCACGAAGACCCGCAAGTGCCCAATTTTGGTAAACGTGGTAATGGGGCCAAGCTAAAAGATGGAATGGTAATAGCCATTGAGCCCATGATTAACCTGGGTGTAAAAGAAGTGTTTTATGATGAAGATGGCTGGACGGTTCGTACCAAAGACAGCAAGCCATCGGCACATTATGAACATACAGTTTGCATAAAAAGAAACAAGCCCGACATTCTTTCTTCATTTATAGAAATTGAAACTGCTGAACGTGCTAACAAAAACCTCAATTCTTCCTATCTCAATTAGCATTTTATAAATTTTTGAGCGAATATTATTTGTCCCTTTAAGTAAAATTTAAAGTGTTAAAAATTTAATAATATTTATATTTGGCTTTGCCTGAAAGAAACGATTGCCATGCTTACCAAAAACGCGTGGCTTTTTGGTTTTTTAATTTCAGGCTTTATTTAACTACAAAACTAATGCACATGAGAAAAACGATACTGTTCGTAACAGCCTTGTTATTCCTGTCATTTACTTCCTTCTCCCAGGGAGTAATTTCAGGTAAGATTGTCAATAGCGTGACAAAAGCACCTATTGAAGGAGTTTCTGTTTTGATTAAAGGCGGTTCCGCTGCAATTACATTAATAGATGGAACCTTCTCACTAAAAACTGCCAAGGGCGAGGAAACTTTATTGATTACCTCGGTGGGGTTTTTTCAAAAATCATTGAAGGCTAAACCTGGTCAACCAGTATCAATTTCGCTGGAGGAGTCTGTAGTGAGCTTGTCAGAAGTTGTTGTGACCGGAACAGGGTCAGCAGTAAGCAAAAAGAAACTTGGCATTGCTGTAGAGTCAGTTAACCTGGCCAACCAGGTAAAAGCCCCATCGGGTGATGTAGGTCAACAGTTGGTAGGACAAGTTGCAGGAGCCCAAATTTCCAGCACTAATGGTAACCCTGGCCAAAGCTTAAACATTGTTTTACGCGGCATCAACACCATACAGGGCGGAACGTCACCAATGATTTTGTTAGATGGTTTGCAGGTGGGCGCAACTGACCTTAACTCAATTGATGTAAACATTATTGAAAAAGTGGAAATAGTGCAAGGTGCTGCTGCGGCGTCGTTGTATGGAGCACAAGGCGCCAATGGGGTTATTCAGCTATTTACTAAAAAAGCAAAAGCCGGAAGGTTTAATATTGATGTAAGCAGTAGTGCTACAACAAATGAATTGCTTAACATTGGCGGTGTTTCCAAAGCAAGATTTCATGCTTTTGCTACCGATGCAAGTAATAACGTAATCAAATCAAATGGTCAGCCATTGGTTTTTGATCCGGAGCTGAGCTCTTATGATGCCAACGTTCAATACAGTGCGTTAAGTGTTACTAGTTTTGCAAAAAAAGCTTACGACAAGAATTTGCAGTACTACGACCATTATGATATGTTTTTCAGAAAAGGTTATGTGTTAAACAATTCAATCAGCATGACAGGTAGCAGGGATAAAGTTGATTTCTTGTTGTCTGCCTCCAATAACAAACAGAACTCCAACTTTAAAAACAATGGTGATTACGAGAGGTCTAACCTAACAGGTAAGTTTGGAATTGAACTGGCAAAAAATTTAAGATTGACCAGTTTAACCCAATTGGTTTATACTAAAAACACGTTGAATGATCAAACTGGCCGGGGTATTGTTTATGCTTTAAATAATACGCGTCCATTTGCTAATTATGATTTTAAAGACCTTGATGGTAATTACGGACATTACTTTGGAGATGCAGCAGGTGTAAATGCTGAGAACCCCAATTTTATTAATCAGTATACAAGTACCCTAATTAACAAAGTTGATATCATTCAGAGCTTCAATCTGAACTACAAGTTTTCGAAATTTGTAGAATTAGACGCCAAGTACAGCCTCAATGCACAAAACGAAAATACCACTTATAGGTACGAGGACCAGTCGCAAAACAAAAATGCAGTGGATCAACAATACTTTTTAGGCAATTTCAACCCCAATGCTGCCGGAGATGGTTCTACCACCGGTGAAATTGATAATTATGTAAATCGAACTACTTTTCAGAACCTAATTGGTACTGCAACTTTCCGTACTGACTTTGAAAAAGACTTTCACTTAAAAATTCCTATCAGAACTACTACTACAGTTGCATATGATTACCGAAAAAGGAGATTACAAGAGTTTGGTGCTTATGGTTACGACGCCCCCGGATACTCTCCATGGAATGCTACGCAGGCATCCGTGTATAAAGTGGTAAGAGATTATGTAGAGCCGTTTATCACCTATGGTTTTTTAGCCAATCAGCGTTTTGAGTATGGCGATCTTGCAGGCGTAGCTGTGGGGGTGAGAAGTGATTATTCTTCGGCATTCGGCAGTGGAGCTAAAGCGCAAACATTTCCAAGAGGAGATGCCTTTTTAAACATCTCTAAGTTCAACTTCATCCAGAACTCTCCGGCTGCGCGTATTTTAACCGATCTTAAGCTAAGAGCGGCTTATGGTGAGGCTGGTATTCAGCCAGGTGCATTTCAGCGTTTCCCGGTTTTAGGAGCTGCCAACCTCGGCTTGAGTAGTGTATTCACTTTTCCTACTTCTAGTCCAAATCCATTACTATCCGTTGAATTATCAAAGGAAGCTGAATATGGGATCGACTTAGGTCTGAATTTGTTTAGAGGTGCCTGGTTAAAGACAGCCAACTTCTCATTTACTTATTGGAAAAGGAACACTGACAACGCCATTTACAGGGTAGATGCTGCACCTTCAACTGGTGTCGGTAGCATTTTGAACAATGCTTTTGGTCTTGGATCTAACGGCATACAAGCATCACTAAACCTGAACGTGCTTTCTCAAAAAGACTTTACCTGGGATTTTACCACCAATTTCTCGAAACAAACATCTAAGATCACACGTGTAACAGGTGCTGATGTAGTAGTTACCTCTGCTGCGGGAAGTTCAGGTATCACCTTAAAAGCCGGCGAAAAAATCGGGCAGATGTTTGGCTTCCTTATTCTTAAATCTTTGGACCAACTTGACCCAGCAACAGGCCTGCCTTTTATTGCAAAAGCAGACCAGGATAAATATGAAGTGGCAAGCAACGGGTACCTGGTAAATAAAACTACCAAGCGCCCCGTTAACTCACCTAAACAGTATTCTTTTGGCGATCCAAACCCAAAATTCAATATGAGCTTTATCAACAACTTCGGCTACAAGGGTATCGTTTCTGTTAACATGCAGTGGGATTGGGTTAGTGGAAGTCATTTGTACAACCAAACCAAAAGCTGGATGTACAGGGACGGCATCAGTTCAGATTACACAAACCCGATCACAATTGATG
>JAJAYD010000141.1 GCA_026786345.1 Chitinophagaceae bacterium | reverse complement strand
GTGGAGATTAATTATACTTCTTACGAGATCAATAAGGGCGTAGCTGACTCGGAGTTTAAATAGGTCGGCTGAAGGTCAGTTTTATAGCACTCAAATCTCTTAACCCGTAATAGTCAAAAATACAAGGTTAAATTGTTAGTATTCATCTTGCCAGAAGGAATAATATTTCATTTGATCTATAGCATTAGTTAGATCATTCTCAATTTAAATTGGATACGATCCACACGCTGACAACAGTTCTTGCATAAGGGACATCTTCCGGTTGGGTTCCAAGCGCAGGCGAAGGCATTCGAAAACATGCGAAGCAGTTTTCGAAACAAGCGGGAGGAGTCCCGTTGCATGAACGAAGCCCTGCGGCTTGAGCTTTGAAATTAGCATTCCAAGTCTTTTGAAAAGTAAATACCTAAGGCAATTAATCCATTAAATCTTAACCTGTTATCTTGCGAACTATATGAGATGGTTGGTTGTCCTCTCAAACTTTATAATTAAGGGCTTTAATCGATCAACCTGAAAAAAAATAAAGCGCCATGAATAATGATTTCTTATTAAAAAAAGTTGCACTTTATAATTTAGGAGAGAAGGTATTTGGCAACCAAAAGGAATTTGAGCGCTGGTTAGGAATACCTTTCTATGGTCAAAAACAATGTCCTTATGAATTTCTTAAATCTTCGGAAGGGATAGATATTTTAATGAATGAACTTAACTGTCTGGCCGAAGGCTATCCGGTGTAATAGGTCCGCAGTACAATGAAAGCTGGAGAATTAAAGTCTAATACACCTCCACTCCAAAACTTCTTTCAAACGATTCGCCTCTGCGCAGTATATTAATGCCCTCTTTGTCTTCAAGTTTTCCGGTAGCATTTACACTGTCTGCAATACCGCACCAGGGCTCAATACATACAAAGTCAGCATTCTTTGCAGCCCAGATACCCATGTATGGAAACCCATCAAAGCTCACAGTTAATCCATGAGGTGTTTTATCGCTTTTAATAGAAATCTTTTTGGAAACAAGGTTTTTAAATACAAGCGCATCCTTTAAAAAGAGGTCTTTTGTGAGTGGTAATTTTCTGTCGTTTTTACTAAATGGTATCGAATTATTTTCTATCAGACCTTCTGCTGATATCGGCCAAAGGGGAGCATCCTCTTTTGTTTCAAACTCAAGAAAATAATCTTCGTATGACGTGCCATCAATTAAAGGCAGTGCAAAAGCTGGATGTGCTCCTACAGAAAAATACAGGTTCTCTTCATTATGATTTTCTACAATGTAGCTGATGTTTACATTGTTTGTATGCAGGGTATACTTTACATAAAATGAAAAGCTAAAAGGATATTGAAGCAATGTTGCCGTATTCTCCTTCAATAAAATAGTAAGGGAATTGTTGGTTTGATTGATCAGTTCAAAATCCATTTCCCTCGCAAAGCCATGGCGACTTAAGGTGTAAGAGTTGTTTTTAAATGAGTAGGTGTTGTTTTTCAACCCGCCAACTACAGGAAATAAAACGGGGCTTTTTTTTGGCCATTCAGTGCCAGCATGCCACATATACTCCAGCCGGGTTTGTTTGTTGTAAATACTTTGTAACTCGGCACCACGTGCGGCTATTTTTATTTCAAGTATTTCGTTTGAAAGTGTGTGCATCTTAAGGGTTTTAGAAACCTGTTTACAATAAGAGCCATTACTGTTGAATTTGTGTTACTCAGCTTATTCTTCAATTCGTTCGTCTTCGGCATTTGCAAAAACTCTTGCACTCATTCGACGTAAAGGATTTTTATTATTCTCCTCGTATGTAGCCCGACGTCGAATAAAATCAACACATTCAAATGTGGCAGCTATAAACGATGCAGGATCAGCAATGCCCTTTCCGGCAATATCAAAGGCGGTTCCATGGTCGGGGCTGGTGCGTACAACAGGTAAGCCAGCAGTAAAATTTACGCCTTCACCAATGGCCAGCGATTTAAAGGGTATCAGACCCTGGTCGTGGTACATAGCCAAAACCCCATCAAATTTTTCGTATTGGCCACGGGCAAAAAATGCGTCTGCACTAAAAGGTCCATACACCAACAGGTTGTTTTTCTTAGCCTCAACAATTGCAGGATTAATAATGGTTTGTTCTTCGGTGCCGATCAATCCGTCATCACCGGCATGTGGGTTTAATCCAAGCACAGCAATCTTTGGTTTTACAATTCCAAAATCTTTCTTCAGGCTAAAATTCATGATAGCCAGCTTACTTAAAATGCGCTCTTTAGTAATGTGTTGCGCAATTTCAGAAATTGGTAAATGCTCTGTTACCAGTCCTACTCTCAGGTTTTCAGCAACCAAAAACATCAGTACATCGTTTACGCCAAATGAATGTTGTAAATAAGGTGTATGACCACTAAAGTTAAACTCGGGAGACTGTATATTTTTCTTATGAATGGGGGCTGTAACCAAACCCTGGATGAGGTTATTTTTTAAAGCATCCACTGCAGATTGTAAAGATTTGTATGCATAAGTTCCGCCAGTTGCATTCAACTGGCCGGGAGTAATGGCAACTTCTTCTTCCCAACAATTAAAAATATTTATTTGCTTTGGGTTAGGCTTTGCAAGATCCTTTGTTTGGCTATAGCTAAAAGGAATATCGTTCATAGCCTTACGGTAAAAATTGATTGTTTTATTACTGCCAAAAATTATGGGTGTACAAACATCCAGCATACGACTGTCTGCGAGGGTTTTAATAATAATTTCGGTGCCTATGCC
>JAJAYD010000140.1 GCA_026786345.1 Chitinophagaceae bacterium | reverse complement strand
TCGTTGTGTCACTCACTTGTACAGTTTGTTCTTTATTCTACATGCAACATTTAGTAACCCACTAAACAGCAAAAAATGATTAATGAAAAAGGAATAAGGAACTATATTTCTATTCAACATTTTTTATCCTACAATCTTAAGTGCAGAATAATTTGTTTGAAAAGTACAAGGCAGTTCCGATTTTTCGGAATTGAAATAACACACCTATGCTAAATAGCCATCCAAATGCCGACTCCCAAAAATAATTTCAAATTTTTCCCTAATCACAATCCTCTTCTCACTACTCACTACTCACAACTCAGTACTCACCACTAACTACTCACTACTCACTCTTCACTACTCACCTCTCACTACTCACTACTCACCTCTCACTACTCACTACTCACCTCTCACTACTCACTACCCACCATCCTCTACTCTTTTTCAAACTCATCGCTCAATATTTTGCGCAGGTCGTCAATGGTTTCTTTCTCCAAATCGGTACGGCGCTCCAGTTCTTCGGCCGTTAAGTTTAAAACGCTACGTGCGGTATCGCAACCAATGCGCTTTAGCTCATCAATAATCCAAGGTTCAATCTCATCGCTAAATTCTTCCAGGTCGATATCAAATTCCTCCACTTCACCCTCGTTATCGCGGTATACATCAATTTCGAAACCGGTAAGTTCGCAGGCAAGTTTAATGTTTACACCGCGGCGACCAATAGCCAGGCTAACCTGGTCAGGCTTCAGGTAAACACTTGCATGCTTGCCTTCCTGGTCAATATCCATACTGGTAATTTTTGCCGGGGTAAGCGATCTTTGAATTAATAGATTTATATTATTTGTCCAGTTAATTACGTCTATGTTTTCATTTTTTAATTCGCGGACAATGCCATGTATACGGCTACCTTTCATACCAACACAGGCACCCACGGGGTCAATACGATCATCAAAGCTTTCAACAGCAACTTTGGCTCTTTCACCCGGGTCTCTCACAATTTTACGAACAACAATCAGACCATCAAAAATCTCCGGAACTTCAATTTCTAACAACTTAGACAAGAATTTGTGCGAAGTGCGGCTTAAGATTATTACCGGATTATTATTTTTTAGATCAACACGCTCTACAACTGCACGAATGCTTTCGCCTTTCTTAAAAAAATCGCTCGGTATTTGCTCCGATTTTGGTAAAATCAGTTCGTTCCCTTCATCATCTAACAACAGCACTTCTTTTTTCCAAACCTGGTAAACTTCTGCATTAACAATCTCCCCTACACGATCACCGTATTTCTTAACCAACACATTTTTCTTCAAATCGCTGATACGGCTTGCAAGTGTTTGCTTGGCAGCCAAAATAGCCCGGCGACCAAAGTCATAAATATTCACTTCCTCGTATAACTCTTCCCCTACTTCAAAATCGGGTTCAATTTTAACAGCATCACTATAGGCAATTTCTGCCAGGGGATCCATTACTTCTCCATCATCTACAATCATACGACGACGAATAATTTCAAGGTCACCTTTTTCGGCGTTTACGATTACGTCAAAGTTTTCGTCGCTCGTGTATTTTTTCCTAAGTAAGGTTTTAAATACATCCTCAACTACTTTCATCATCGTAGGACGATCAATGTTTTCTGCATCCTTAAACTCCTGGAACGCTTCTATAAGATTTATACTTGCCATGGCAACATTTTTTAAATACCCCCTTTTGCAGGGATTTTAGAATTGGATTTGAACAGTTGTTGATTTAATATTATTGAATGGGATAAGAAACTGGTGGGTTTCGGCCTTTTTTCCTTTACCCGAAGTTTGCTCTATCAATATATCTGCTTCGGTAACTTCTATAAGTTTTCCTTCTTTTAAGGTGTCGTCGGTAAAAACAACCTCTACCAACCTTCCCTTATTTTTTTGATACTGCCTGTTTAACAACAGCGGCTCACCAATACCCGGCGAGGAAACCTCCAATGAAAAGTTTCCATCGGGAAACATTTCACCCTCTTCAATATCCTTGTAGAGAGCACGGTTGTACCTCACACATTTTTCTATGGTCATCCCGCCCTCGCCATCACTATCCAGAAATATCTTTATGTTATTGGTAGGTTTTATCTTAACGGAAACTATAAAATCGCCACTTTCCGGCACAAGCAGGTCAGCCAACATTTTTTCTACCGTCTGTATAATTGCTTCGTTCATTGTGATAATAAGAGAAGGGAACGGTTAGCCGTTCCCTTCTGATGTTTCTTTTTCCGGGGGCAAATATAACGCAACCCATTAATACCAACCAAATTTCACTTTATACTATTTATGTGTTCAATGTTAAAAAATTTTTATCTAACCATTAAGTAGCTGTTTAAGATAGGATACAGCTCAGGGATAAACAGCCTGTCCCGCGAGTGAGTAAGGCTTACATGTAAATTATAGGTGATTAAAAGAAGGTGAACGTTGTCATCATTAAATGGAGACATTTAACCATACGAGGCAAACCTATGCCAGCGCATATTGGACAAGTGACTTAAAAGCTATAAAAAAACTCATTTTACCAACCTTTTTTTCAATTTTACTGGCCTTTAATTGTAGGTTTCGCCTTTACAGCATCATGATTTTGAGCGGGCCGATTTAGAACAACCTGACGAAAATCATTTAAATGCCTGACCTGACTACGCCTTCTATTATATTTTTTGTTTATAGGTTTATACTGCAAAACACCCACACTTAATATCATTCTCCGCAGAATAATATTCAATAGTTATCCTAATACTAAAACGGCTTTAGACTCCAGCATAGGCAATACGTAACACACCACCGGCAATACTTAATGGTTATGTCCCAAAGGGAAAGCTATGTGGTAAATATCCTTTGAGAATCCGCTACGCTTATTCTAAAATTTAAAAACATGAAAAAATTATTATTTATCATTTTTTCACCAGTTACCAAGCTTACGGGCATAATCCTCCATTTTATGACTCTTTCTACTCAATTTATTTATACTTAAACCCAAAAATCTTCGCTTATGAAAGAAAATCATCTAAATTACTTTGTTTACCATTCATTCCCCGCTGTACCCAAAACAATTGTTCTATCCATTATGTGCTTACTGTTTTGTTATAACATAAGTGCACAAATAAATTCCAAAAAAAACAAAAGTTCGAACCATAACCCTGCTAGTGAAAATGTAGCAAAACGAAGTCTTATATACCAAACGATTGCTTCGGAACAAAACACTTTTGGGTACGATATTTTAGACCATGGTAAACCCCTGGTCCATCAACCGTCCGTGCCGGGCATGCCTGGCAACAGGGGCTTTGCAAACAGGAAGGACGCAGCGAAATGTGCTGAATTAGTAATTAAAAAAATCAACCTAAATATTATGCCTCCAACTATTACAAGGCATGAATTGGATTCTTTAAAAAACTAAAAATCTTGGCTATGAAAATCATTTATTTAATGTTAATAGGTATTGTAAACTTTCAGGTAGTTGATGGGCAAACTTGCGTGGCAACTATTACCGCCAGTGGACCCACCGCTTTTTGCGAAGGACAAAGTGTGATTTTAACAGCTAATGAAAATACTACCTGGACACGAAAAGCAAATTTTGGAGGCGTCAGTCGTTATAATTCAGTGGCGTTTGGTATAGGCACAAAAATTTATGTAGGAACGGGGACGGAAAGTATTCCTGAAAACACCCTTAAGAACGATTTTTGGGAATATGATCCTGCAGGAGACACGTGGAGCCAAAAAGCAAATTTTGCAGGTGGTCCACGCCAGAGTGCTGTAGCCTTTTCTATTGGCAATAAAGGTTATGTTGGTACGGGGCTGGAAAATACTGAAAAGAATGATTTCTGGGAGTTTGATCCGACGGCTAATACATGGCTTCAAAAAGCCAGCTTTGCGGGTACGCCGCGTTATGGTTCTGTGGGGTTCTCTATTGGTAACAAAGGATTTATTGGAACTGGGGCAGATCTACAAGGTATTCGCACAAACGATTTTTGGCAGTACGATCCGTTTACCAATATATGGACCCGCAAGGCTGATTTTGGTGGTCCATCGCGGTACCTTGGTGTGGGTTTTAGTATTGCAAAGAAAGGGTACATCGGAACAGGGGCCTCAGGCCATTCATCTGAACTTAAAGATTTTTGGGAATATGACCCCGCAGTGGATAACTGGACAAAAAAGCCTGACTTGGCAGGAGCCGGCAGAAATGCAGCCGTAGGCTTCCGCATTGCTAACAAGGGCTATATAGCACTTGGTTTTGATGGAATATCAAGTCATCTTAAAGATGTATGGGAATATGATCCTGCCTTCAATCAGTGGATACGGAAAGAGGATTTTACAGGAAACGCACGGGGAAATTCCATTGCAGTCGGCTTGGCCACAAAGGCTTATATCGGAACTGGCAGTGAAAATCTTACCGCGAAAAATGATTTTTGGGAATTTGATCCGGATATAAATACATATTTATGGTCGAATGGCGAAACAACCCCGGTTATCAAGGTAACCACTACTGGAATTTATACCGTTACCATAACCCAGAAAGATGGTTGTAGTGTAACTTCAGATCAGATAGAAACAGAACAAACTAACTGCAAAAATTATTACTCAAAATTTCCGGGCGACCTTCATAATCTGTCAACCTGGGGGGTTAATGAAGACGGCAGCGGTCAGCAACCTACAGATTTTGGGGAAGGTAAGATATTTCATTTAAGAAATCTTATTCCAGATAACAATGTAGGTTTTGTACACTACAAATTAACAGGTGATTGGGCAGTTGGAGGAATTATTACATTACCCGCTACGACAAATATTTTTCCAGCCTATTTGAGTTTAAATCATCACACGCTAACCCTTAGTTCAACCATTGAAATTGAACCAGGTGGTTTTAGAATTGGAGGTTTATTAGGAGGCCCGAATTCAAGTCTTGTTATTAAAGGAAATGTTCTTGCTTTCTTTGGTGTATCGGCGTTTGTTGGCCAAACGGCAGAATTAAAGGACTTAACAATTGAGCAATACGCTTCAGCAACTTTTATCAATCCACTCAATATTTTTGGAACCTTGAACATCAAGAATGGCT
Organism: Chitinophagaceae bacterium; assembly: GCA_026786345.1. Taxonomy (GTDB): domain Bacteria; phylum Bacteroidota; class Bacteroidia; order Chitinophagales; family Chitinophagaceae; genus Segetibacter. Next base: position 2,973 of record JAJAYD010000140.1, on the reverse strand, counting down.
ACATCTCAAGTAATTACCCAGTTACTTTAAAAAGTACCGCTGCCGGTACAGCAAGAGTTGAGCAGTATAATAATAATCCTGATTTCAATATTACCGTTGAACGCTTTATACCTGCACGTAGGGCATGGCGTTTATTGTGTTCACCACTTGATGGACCGCAAACCATTAACCAAGCCTGGCAGGAACATAATCTTGATCCACAGCCAAATACCGGAACAATAATAACAGGGGGCTCTACTGCCATGGGCTTCGATCCGGCAAATGGTGCAAACCCTTCCATACTCACTTTCGATAACCCAACTAATAGTTGGAAGCCGATTGCGAACACAAATAATACACAAGTAGGTTTTGGTCCATACATGGTATTTGTACGAGGCGACAGAACAGTGCCAGCAAATGTAAATATTCCACCTACCAACACAACTTTACGATCAATCGGCAGGTTGATAGCAGGTGATCAGACCTTTACCGTCAATAGAAACGGCTTTACAGCCATTAGAAATCCATTCGCCAGTCCAATCGATTTCGATTTAATAAACAGGACAAATACCCGGAAAAATTTTTATGTATGGGATCCAAAATTAGGTGGCACCTATGGAGTAGGTGCCTGGGTATTGGTTAGCTATAACGGAACAAATTACACAGTGACTCCAAGACCCGTTAGTCCTGAAAGCCAATACATACAGTCTGGTCAGGGATTTATGGTTCAAGCCTTCGATCCAACTAAAGATGCTCATATAATAATTGGAGAATATTCAAAAGCCTCAACTCCATCTGCCAACGTCTTTAGATCTGCTCCTATTTCCGCCTTGCGCACCACCCTTCAAATTGAAGAAAGCGACAAAAGCGAAAGCACATTGGATGAAGCCATGGTGTCGTATGGGCAGAATTTCTCAAACACCATTGATGACCTGGATGCACCCAAACCATCCAACTTTACCGAGAACCTGAGCCTGTTGCATAATGGTACCGAACTAATGCTGGAACGCAGGCAACCCACCGCAAACACCGATACGCTGTTTTTTAAAATGTGGAATATGGAGAAGAAGGCCTATCAGCTGAAATTTACGCCAGAAAATTTTGCTTCATTACCTTATAGATACGCAGGCCTGGCAGACAAATACCTAAAAACTTTTACTCCTGTTAGCCTTAGCGAACCTACCAATATTAAGTTTAAAGTGGATGGTAATGCTGCTTCTTCAAACCCACAGCGTTTTATGGTGGTACTGTCTAAAGACAAATTAAGTAACGCCATAACCTCCGGAAAAGGTTCCTTTAAAGTATTGCCCAACCCGGTTAATGGAAGAACCATCCAGCTACAATTTATCAATCAGCCAAAAGGTATTTATGCTATTGAATTGGTTAATAGCCTAGGCCAAATAATGTACAGAAACCAGGTGCAACATCCCGAAGGAAATGAAGTAATAGAAATAACATTCAAAAACAATATAGCTAAAGGCATGTACCAGTTGCATATGTCGGGTGCGGGTACTACTGTTAAAACCACACTGCCTTTAATCCTTAATTAAAGTTCAAAAACATTTAAAACCAAAACACCCTACGTTATAAATTCAAACACATTATCAAAGGCGCTCATTTTTGCAGCTACGTTTCTTTTAATTTCCGTTTGGGCAGTTGCCCAGCCTGGCAATCCTGGTCCGGACCAGGACCTTGGTGCTCCTTTAGACTTAGGGTTATCGGCCTTTATTGCAGCAAGTGTAGGATATGATGTAAAAAAAATGGATAAGAAAAAAGCCAGCAACACCCCCAACAATCTGCCTAAGTAATGGCAGTTGAATGGGAATAATTACCATTCGCTAAGGAAAAATAATTATCCAATGCGAGTGGTAATTTTTTTATTTTCCCATTTTAAAGTTTATTATGAAATCCAAACGGCTAAATAAAATTTCTTCGCTTCTTGATTTTCGGTATTTAATTACTTTCCTGTCCATATTGTTAATTGTCTATTTCGGCAATCTTGCCTATATAACCCTTATCGATCCGAGGGGCATGGTTTATAGTTCCTTTCTCGATCAGCATTTTAATTATATAAACTGGCTAAGAAATTCTTACCTGTATACATCCAATTTTATTGCTCACCTGTTCGGACTGGATACACATATTACCTTTCCTTACAGTTTAACCGCAGCAACGGGCAGACATGTTGAAATGGTGTATGAATGTTTAGGAATAAACTTTTTTAGTTTCTGGACCGCATTTGTTTGGGCTAACAATCAACGTATATCTTTTAAAATAGCCTGGTGGCTAAGTGGGCTATTATGTATATGGTTTATCAATTGTGTAAGGGTGGCGGTACTCTTAGTGGCGATCGTTAACCATTGGCAATACAACAGGTACATGGACCATCATACGCTGTTTAATTTGTTTGCTTACACGCTGATAGCAGGACTTGTTATTATGTATACAAAACAGCATCAAAAATCGCATCGGCTAACAGCTTCCTAGGGCAATCTGTTAACTTTAAACAGGGTTTGCCCAACTTGTTTTTCAACCAACTACAATCCTTCCACTTTTTCAGGGGTACTATTAGCTGTACCAGGTTACACTCTTAATCCTGTTTATCAATTGCGGGTATACCTGGCGCATTACCTCATTAAATAAATTGTTACGGGTAGGATTGCTACCACGGTTATTATTAATGATAGCCCAATCGTAAGCGCTTAAAGCCCGGCTGTCGCCCCTGTAAGTAGCATACTCTTCCTGTGTGGTGTAACCGCCCGGAAAATCTTCATACATAACCGTACGGTTTGTTTTGGGTTCTGTAATTCTAACCGATAAACTTCCACGGGCTTCAATATACCTTTGAGTAATATATAATGTTGCATATACAGTTGTGTATATTGGTTTACCATCTCCAGTTTTGCCTGTTACCACATTGCTGCTCACCTCCCTGGTAATAGTATTTTGCGTAGGTATGGGCATATACAATTCGTTCCATCTCATATCTACTAC
>JAJAYD010000139.1 GCA_026786345.1 Chitinophagaceae bacterium | reverse complement strand
GGGCAATATTGATTTAGATGACCTGATGGTAAATGCAGAAAAATACAAGGATAACCTGGCAGGTTTAATGATCACTTACCCCAGTACACACGGCGTGTTTGAAGAAAGCATTAAGGAAATATGCGACCTGATACATACCAACGGAGGAATGGTTTATATGGACGGCGCTAATATGAATGCACAGGTTGGCTTAACGGCTCCCGGTTTTATTGGAGCCGATGTATGTCACCTTAACCTGCATAAAACATTTGCAATACCACATGGTGGTGGTGGACCTGGCATGGGGCCTATTTGTGTAAACGATAAACTGGCTCCTTTTTTACCGGGACATGTTAATGCAACTACAGGTAATAAAACCAATGCAGTAAGTGCGGCTCCCTATGCTTCTGCCTCCATTTTATTGATTAGTTATGCCTACATAAAAATGCTGGGTGCTGAAGGGTTGAGAAAGTCGACAGAATATGCCATACTAAATGCCAACTACATGAAGACAAGGTTGGAGAAGCATTACAAAATCTTGTACAGTGGAAAGAACAGTACCTGTGCACATGAATTCATAGTTGATCTTCGCCCGTTTAAAGCATTAGGTGTTGAAGCCGAAGATGTGGCCAAGCGTTTAATGGATTATGGCTTCCATGCGCCTACATTAAGCTTTCCGGTTGCCGGCACTATTATGATTGAGCCAACTGAAAGTGAAGACAAAGCTGAGCTGGATCGTTTTTGCGATGCACTGATAAACATTCATAACGAAATTATGGCCATTGAAGATGGAACCTTTGATAAAATTGATAATCCATTGAAAAATGCTCCTCACACCTTACATGTAATTTGTGTGGATGAATGGAAGCATACTTACAGCCGACAGCAGGCCGCATTTCCTTTGGACTATTTAAGACAACATAAATTCTGGCCAAGCATTAGCCGTGTAAACAATACCCATGGCGATCGTAACCTGGTGTGCACCTGCGAACCAACCGAGGCTTATTTGGAAGAGGCGGTGAGTTAAGCCGGATCTTGCTTTCAAAGTTTATAACCAATCAGGTTAAAAAATCTTTGCAATGATGCTGAAATTTTCAGCATCATTTTTTTATCCGGAGGCGGCCTTGGCAGTCATCTTTTCAGGTTATATTCCAAGGCATCAAAACCCTTAAACTTTCAACAAATAAGAACTTCGCCTTCGTTCTGCCGGATCACCTTACAAATTTTTGCATCATAACAGCATACAATGCAACCTTCTCCCTTCAAAAACAGACTATTTTATTGCAAACCAGGTAAAAATATTTTTTAAAGAATGGCTTAGATTTCAAAGCGTTTTTTATTATTTTCACTTCTGCTTTCAATAATTCCATTAGCCAATTGAATAACCTTAATTAAATAATTTTTCATTATTATACATAAGGTTTTATGAAACATTTTTTGCTTGCCACTTCAGCAATTATTTTACTTTTCTCCGTCAATGCACAAACAGGTATTCCTGTTCCTTCAATGGTTCAAACAGACAACCTGATCAAAGGGTTTCTAAGTACCTATGAAATTCCTGGTGCCTCAGTTGCCATTGCCAAAGATGGAAAGATTGTTTACATGCGTGCATTCGGCTATGCCGATATTAATAAAACCACTCCTACCCAACCTTACAATGTGTTTAGAATTGCCAGCCTTTCTAAACAGGTAACTTCTATTGCCATTATGAAGTTGATGCAGGAGGGTTTGCTTACCATGTCGTCGAAGGTGTTTGGATCGGGCGGCATATTAGAAAATCACCCGGTTTTTTCTTCGGCAAATATAACAGACAACCGCATCTACAACATTACCATCCGTAACCTGATGGAACATTCAGCCGGATGGAACAGGGAGATTGACTGCAACCCAAATCCTTCTACCCCCTACCCAAACTTCCTTCGGGGGTGCGATGCAGTAGATTTTCCATTAAGAGTTACCCAGGTTACCGCCACATCCAACCCGGTTACGAAGGATGCCCTGATAAAATTTATCCTGGAAAAGGGACTTAATTTTGCGCCGGGTACCGATTATAAATATTCAAACCTTGGCTTTCTTATATTAGGAGAAGTTATTGAAAAGATTACCAATCAATCTTATGAAAAGTATGTAAGAAATTCCATCCTGGCTCCCCTTGGCATTTTTGACATGCATATTGGCAATAACCTTTTATCGGAAAAACAGGAAAGAGAAGGAGAGTACACAGCCTACGGTGAAAAGACTTTATCGTGTTACGGAACCGGGGAATCTGTACCAAGGGAGTATGGAGGATATAATGTAACCGCCATGGATTCGCATGGTGGATGGATAGCCTCCAGCAGGGACATGTTGAAATTATTGACTGCGGTAGATGGGTTCAATACTAAACCCGATATTCTTGAAAAGGCAAGTATTGACACTATGGTAAAACCATCGGTAAATAATCAGAATTATGCAAAGGGCTGGAACGTAAATACCGCCAATAACTGGTGGCACACCGGGGGGCTTGATGGTACGGCATGCGAACAGGTTAGAACAGCAGGTGGGTATACCTGGATTATAATTTTAAACAAGCGAAATACAATCTATCCAAATAATTTTGGGTCTGACCTGGACAACCTGGGATGGAATTGTCTTGCCGCAACTGCTACCTGGCCAACATGGGACCTGATGGAAAGCCCAACGGTTAACGCTTTACATATTTCTTTTACCAACGTCAGTCACAATGCCGTAACAATAAACTGGACCAATGGCAATGGAAATAAACGGATGTTATTAATGAAACAGGATGCTAAAGTTGATGAGTTTCCTTTGGATGGTACAGACTATGTTGCCGATGAAGACTTTGGTGCTTCTTCCATAATAGGAACCGGGACCCATGTTGTGTACAACGGCACCGGCAACAGTGTTACTGTAACTGGCCTTAAGCCTGGAGCAACCTATTTTTTTAGAACCGTTGAGATAACCAACAACGCAGTTACCGGCAACAACTCCCTCTATTTATTGGGTGGAAATCCCGAAGCAAGTCAAACACTTATTTCTGTTTTACCTATAAACCTTCGTTTGTTTGATGCGGTGAAACTTGCAGGCCAGAAAACAAGGTTGACCTGGGAAACCGCCTCAGAGCTTAATGGTGATTATTTTATGGTTGAAAGGAGCAGCAACGCCAATAGTTTTACATCCGTGGGTAAAATCAACGCTACTAATACCAACCTGCCCTCAGCATATACATTTATTGACGAAAAGCCGTTTAGCGGCAAAAATTATTACCGGTTAAAAGAGGTCGATAAAAACGGAAGTCATGTATTCAGCAAAATAATTTTGGTTGATTATAACAGATCCGGCAACTTATTTACAATTGTACCTGTTCCGGGCAAAAATCAATTCAACATTATAAAGCCCACAAGCCAAACTTTTATTAATGCGGTGCTAACCCTAAGAAATGCATCCGGGCAAACGGTATTGAAGCATTCACTTCTTAACCAAACCATGCAAACTATCAGCACTTCCTCAATAGCCGGGGGCATTTATTTTGCTACCATTTATAACGGAAAAGAGGTCTCTACAAATAAGGTTGTGTTACCATAATTTTCCAGGGATAATTACCATTGTTATAATTTTTGCAACACATAACAAAAAAATGACCGGCCTTGGCCGGTCATTTTTTTAAGAACAAAAACTTGTTGGTTAAGAAATTTCTAATTTAAACAGTTTGCAGAAGGTATTGATCGACCACCTGTTTTTAAACAATGAATTGTAAACTGAAAGGCTGTATCGCTTTTTTGACGACCATCGTGGCCGCTCAGGTAAACCCAAATAATTCTCACTCATGTGTATTCTTGAGAAGCTGTTCAAGCTCTCTTCACCAGCTTCTTCCTGCTTAGGATAAGCAACGTATAAACCCTCCTGCAATGCTATGCCTGCTGAAGCTACATCACTGGAATAATTGCCGTTTTTTGGATAAGCAATATAAGGCTTGCCACTAAGCTTGTTGGTAAATACAATATCCTCTTCGGTGCTATTATTGTTTATATTTTTTTTAGGTCGGGCTATGTATAAACTTTTGTTTTTATTAGTATGTGTGCTCATAATTTTACTTTTAATTGTTACGGAACTGTTTTTCTGATTCAAGTGTTTTTCAAGTTTTAGGTTAGTCAATTTGTTTTGTTTTCGAGGCAAGCAAGGTTGTTCCAAAGCCAAGCAATGCAATTATTAAAAAAGAGATTCTAAGGCTGGTTAATTCAGCTACAAAACCAATTACGGGAGGTCCTATTAAAAATCCTAAAAAACTTATGGTTGATACCGATGCAAGCGCTGCACCCGGCGACATATTTTTAGATTTTCCTGCAAGGCTAAACACTACAGGTACTACCGAAGAAACCCCAAAACCTACCATTAAAAATCCAATAGTGGCAGTTGCCATGTTGGGAAGTAGAACCGCAGTAACCAATCCACCTGCAATTAAAACACCGCTTAATTGTAGTATGCGGGTTACGCCAAATTTTGTTACAAGCCAATCTCCAAAAAACCTGCCTGTAGCCATAGTACCCATAAAAGCAACGTAACCTACAGTAGTTAATGCAGCAGGAGCCTGAACCACTTTTTGATAATATACACCGCTCCAATCTGCCATGGCGCCTTCGCACACCATGCAACAAAAAGCAATCATTCCCAATAAAAGAATCCTGCTGTCCGGCTTTACAAAAAGCTTTTTCTTTTCGCCGGTTTCGCTCATGTCAGATGGAACCGTATGCCTGTATGCTGCCCAAACTACCAAACCGGTAACTATACAAATAATTGTAAAGTGCAAAAGGGGCGATATGGAATTGGAAACAAAAAATGTTCCGGCCAATGCACCTGCAAAACCTGCCATGCTCCACACTCCATGAAAAGATGCCATGATGGAACGACCATAAATATTTTCAACTGAAACGGCCTGGGTGTTCATGGCTATATTTAACAGGTTGGCCCAAATTCCAAATACGAAAAGAGAAAAAGCCAATGCTATGCCGGTGCCGGAAACGGACAGCAATATCAACGAAAGCGGGTATAATAATGCCCCGGTTATGATGAGGCTCTTACTTCCAAAACGTGAAACCAATGCGGCCGATAGTGGCAAACTGACCATTTGACCAACAGGTAATGCAAATAAGATTAATCCTAAAGCGGCATCGCTTAATTGCAGTTTGGATTTGATATCCGGTATTCTGCTTGCCCATGTTGCAAAAGTTAACCCCGCAACAAAGAAAAATGCACTGATCGCTATACGGTAGACCCTTGTATTTATATTTAATGCGATGTTCATAATCTATGTTTTAATATTCCTTTAAAAATCTTAGCGCTTTTTTTATACTTTTTAGTCAAAAGAAAAGCCTGCTATGGATGGTAGCAGGCAATCGTTTAATAAATAGGTTAATGGTTACAACTCGCTAAAAAATCTTACTTTTTTTAATTGTTTTAAATCTTAATCCAATTTTTAAAAGCCGTTATCTACAAACAATGTTACTACTCAAAAATAATTAGCCTTCTGTAGAAACAGCAGGCCATCGATTGCTTGCTTATGTATTTTTTATCAAATTCTTCAATTATTCTTATGGCTTCATTTTATATTACATAAAAGTATGTCAAATGTTTAAACGTTTAAACTAATTGAAAATTGTTAACAATTAGGCTACATTGAAGCCGGCCTGAATTTTAAGTAGTGGATTGCGTATCAATGGTTCAAAGAACTGTGGGGTCAGAAACTATGAAAATTATAATATATGAAAAGAAAAGTGTCGTTGAAAGACATAGCGAACAAGTTAGGAGTATCCATTACACTGGTTTCGTATGTATTGAATAATCAAAAGTTGAATAGAATAAGTAAGACCATTGCCCAAAAAATAAAAGAAACGGCCGCAGAATTAAACTATAAACCCAACCAGGTAGCAAAGGGATTGAAGACCAACAAAACGCACACAATTGGTTTGCTGGTTGCCGATATATCGAATGCTTTCTCCAGTAGCATGGCGCGGATAATTGAAAACGAAGCGGAAAAATATGACTATACCGTGATTTTTGGAAGTTCCGATGAGAACACTGAACGGTCAAAAAAGCTAATGGACGTACTGGTTAATCACCAGGTTGACGGATTGATTATTGCACCAGCCGAACATTCTGAAGAACAGTTGAAATACCTGGTTGCCAACGAAATTCCCTTTGTGTTGATTGACAGGTTTTATCCGGAGATGCCTACCTGCCATATTTCATTGGACAATTTTGAAGCAGGTCAAAAACTGGCCAATCACTTGCTTGAAACTGGTTATCGCCGTATAGGTCTGATCACTTACCGGACAACGCTTAATAATATTGTAGAGCGCAAATTGGGATATTTTGATGCGCTGAAGGAACATGGACTGGAAGCAGATGAAAACCTGGTAAAAGAAATTTCGTCACCCATTATCACTGCCGAAATAACAAAAGCTATTAACGATTTGCTCATCATGCCCTCCCCTGTTGACAGCATTCTTTTTACGGCAAATATGTTGTCGTTGCATGGCCTCAAATACATAAGTACTTTACCCGTAAAAGTACCCGACGACCTTGCCATCGGCACCTTTGATGAGTCGGAAGCTGCCGATCTTTTTTATGCTCCGTTAACACACATAAAACAACCCCTTAACCAAATGGGCCGGTTAGCAGTACAAGCATTAATGAATTTGATTGATGAAAAGAAAGAACTGGTGCAACAGCAGGTAAAAGGCGAACTGGTTATTCGCAAATCTTCTATAGTCGACCGTTCTGTTGGGTAAAAAGAACTTTATAATTCAAGGGCAAGTTTTACCACAATTCTTCTGTATTGGTATTTATAAGATTCAAAACTTTGATCCGGCCTTGGCCAAATCCAAATAGTCATTAATTCGGTTTTATCCTTCACTTCTTTATAGCTAAAGCCTGCACTTAATAAAAAAGCATTGTTGTTTTTGATTCTAAATTTTATACCGGCACCACCTTCCAGGAAAACACCCGCTGAAGAAGTTGCCGTATACCCCCTGGCCATTTTTTGACCATCCGAAATCCATGGAAAACTAATGCCCCCATCGGCATATAAAAAAGGGCTTTTTAATTTATTACCCAGGGTTCTGCGAACGTCAACAAACAAAGGAACACTTCGGGTGCCATAGTAATCTATACCTGTGCCAATGCCTGCAAACCATTTTGCTTTTGTAATGCCATTAATAGTTTGAATGCTGGCAGACTGGCCTGCGCTTCCTGTTAGCAAGCCTACCTGGTTGATGGAAGTGAATTTTATATTGCTGGTCTCAGAATGCTTTTGTGCATTTAGCTGATTATACATACCTGTAAATAACAAGCTGAAGATTATAAAACGAACATGCATATTTCAAGAATTTAAAGTAAACGTTTGAATAAATTGATAGTAGAAAGATGAATAGGCTTATGCTGGTTGAATGGAGATTTTACTTAGGAAAGTAAGCACGCCCTCATTGGTGAAGCTGTATTGATACAACCCATCTTTCCCAATAACCATCGCAATATTGTTGTAAGTGATTACATCAAAAGTGTCCATACCGTTTACTGTTTTAATAAGTTTGATATCATCCGCTTTAGCGGCGTTAAAAACTTTTAACCCATCGGCTCCATCACATATAAATAACAGGTAACCACTTTTTGACAGACCATGGGGATTGGTCAGCGGGTAGGATTTAACCAGTTTTGGAGTTGACAAATTGGTTATATCCAACACATCCAATTGGTTGGTAAATCCTGCACAGGTAGTGCCTGAGCGTAAGGTTACATAAGCATATTCATCGTCGGCAATAACAGGGTCGCAAACTGTGGCATGGCTAAACGCAGACACCTGATTTGGTTTTGCCGGATTGCTGGTACCGTATATAAACATGCCCGCCCTTGACCCTATAAATAAGTTGCTTTTAAAAGGATAAATAGTTTCAATGCTCCACCCTACCGGAATTTTATTGGCGAGTGTTGGTTGTGCAGCCTGGCTAATATTAAAAACATTCAGCTCGTTATCGGTGACCGTGTACAGGTAATTATTTAAAAGGCAAAACCTTGCCATTGATCCGCTTACACCTACCACAGCGGCAGACTGGCTGCTGCTAAAAGCCCGTACATCCATAAAGAAAATGCCTCTTGGCGAAATCCAGTTAGTAGCACATTCTACTGTGGTATCTTTTTTTATCCAATCAACAATTACCTTACTGTTATCGGGCACAAAGCCATTGGAATATCGCCTGAAAGGAAATGCATCTTCAATAACTTTGTTTACTACAATCGAAGCTGGGTTTGATATGTCGATGGTCACCATATCAGAATATAAATCGGCATACAGGGTTGTTCCATTAACAGCCAGGTCAATATTGCCGGGGATGTTAACGAAGTATTTGTTTACTGGTTTGGCAGGGTTTGAGTTGTCGATAATGTGCACGCCTTTATCAACTTCATTTAAAAAAATGTAATTACCCAGCACAAACATTTTGCCCGGATGTTGCACTTCTTTTGCCGGGCTGTTTTTAATATTGGCCCTTACTTCTTCATTGGTTTTATACACAGGCGTCATCATGGTAAAACGCCTGGTGCAAGTGTCTTTTACACAACCCTGCATGGTAAAGCCACAAATAATTATTGCCATGAGCCCTGATAAGGCTGAATGAAATTGTCTCATAAAAAGTATGTTTTAAAAAAATTAATTGAGCTTATTTGAAACTTAGGTGAGTACCAATACCCATATAAAAAAGGTGTTGGTTGCTATTATAAACTGGTTTTGATAAGTTGGTAAGACCTGCCATAAATTGTGGGCCTGCCTGCAACAAATATTTCTTTGAGTTGATTAAGCTGAATGAAATACCTGCCTGTGCACTTAGCTGAAATTTTTTGAATTGCTGCTTGTCAACATAAGCGATCCGGTCGAGCCTATTGTAATAAATAGTGTTCGAGCTGAGTAAAAAGCCGGGAGTAATTCCCGCAGAAATTAATATACTTTGAGCGTTCTTTTTATTGAGCGAATAAGTAAGATTGACCGGCATTTGCAAAAAGTAATACCTGTTGGTAAAAGTTGAAACTGACTGTCCGAAATTAGCCTGGTTTCTACCTACCGGTATATAATATTCGTTGAGCGCAACACTATTTCCTGTTAATGTATCGTACACATTTCGTTGGATATTTACCTTATTGCCTGTAGTTGTTTTTACTGAATAATAATGAAAGTTTACTCCTGCAGACAAGCCTGTTCTTTTACTGATTGACCTGGAAACAAATGCTCCCATAGCTCCTGAAAAAGAAGCGGTGTAATTGAATTGCATTACAGGTAAGGCATTGCTGCTGCCGGCTGAATTTGGTGATGTTGAATAAGCCGCATCATTTAGTTTTTTATTCTCTGCAAATGGCAAGCTGGATACATTATCAGCTATGCCTGCTGAAACATATAAACCAAACATCCACTTGCCGGCTTTTATTTTTTTATCCTCTTTTTTGGTGTTTAAGATTGCCGATATAATGCTATCGGTTGGGGCTGCTATCTTTACACGGGTTAGCGATGAAGGCAACAAGGTATCCAAAGCTGTTTCGGTAATTTCTTTAGATTTCTCTAAATGCACACCTGCCTTATCAATCTTTGCAAAAGGCATTTCAGGTTTTTGAATATTGTTTTGCTCACCTCTGGCCAGGGGCATCTCAACCTTTACACTTTTAGCAGATGAGTTAACATCCTTCTCCTTTGCTGCGTTAATTGAAACATCTTGCCTGCCTGAGATGGATTGTTGTATCTGGGGCCTTGCATAACCTAATGAATTCGTTCTATAAACCTTACTTACAGTGGAGCGTTTATTGTTGTCCAAACCTTTGTTGTATTCTTTTGCTGAAGTTTTTGGAGAGCTGCTTTCTGCTTCGTTGTGTTTGTTTGTTGCAAAAGCCACTGCCTCCTTCTCCTGTTGTACTATTTTCCTTTTCTCTTTTATTTCAGTTGTAGAATTAGCCCTTTGGTTTGCTACTAACCCATTAACCCTATTGCTATTTTGCTTACTGCTTTCTCCCGTTTTAATATTCTTATGGCTTGTGTTTTTAGTAGAAGCAGTGATGCTATTTTTTTCATTATTTAAAACATACCAGGTTAAACCACCACCCAGGATGAAGAGCATGGCGGCTGTCCACCAAAAAATGATCAGTTGCTTTTTTCGATTTTCAGCACCCATGTTTTTTTCAATGTCCAGCCATACCCCATCGGATGGAGTTACGGAAAACCCAGTCAATTGATCCTGCACCTTCTTTTCAAATTCATTTTGCATAAGCCTTGTTTTTATTGCCGGCACTATTGGTAATCCAGCTTATTAGCAGGTGCCTTGCCCTCATATATTGCGACCTTGATGTGTTTTCGCTGATGCCCATCATTTGGCCTATTTCAGGATGGGTATACCCTTCTACGGCGTACAGGTTAAAGATGGTTTGATAGCCTATGGGCAATTGCCTGATGAGTTCAGCCAGGTCTTTTGCCTGTAGTTTCATAGCCGGATCGTCGTGCGATACCACATGTAATTCATTGCTATCAAATACCATGTCGTTTTGATACTTTTTATTTTTCTTTAAAAAATTCAGGGCGGTGTTCACCATGATCCTTCTTATCCAACCACCCAATTCTCCCTCTCCGGTATATTGCGATAGAAACCTGAATACTTTTATAAACCCTTCCTGCAACACATCTTCAGCATCTTCCAGGCTTTTGGTATACCTGTAACAGACCCCCAACATAAGCGATGCATGCAGCGTATACAATTGCTTTTGTGCAACTGCATCACCTTTCAAACATTTTTTTATTAACTGCTTCTCTTCGTTCATACGGGTATTCATGGGTGTTGACACCACACTCTTTTCTACCGTTGCATTTAAAAAAATAAAAATTATGAGCGGTTCTCTACAATCGGGGTCACAATAAAAACATGTAATCTATGGCAAGTAATAATAGAGTGTATCGGTTGGAAGAATGTAAAGCGAAGACTTTTAAAAACTAAAACCCCCGGAAAAATCCGGGGGGAGTGAATTATATCCAAATAAGATCAGGAGGCTATGGTTGGTTTATTAGTGGTTTCTCATAGAACGTTTCCGGTGATCAAATTTAAAATATTGGATTTTAAAATAATGCTGCATAAGCTGCATTTCATAATATAAACGCAAACAGGATGCTTTTATTTTATTCTGTATTCAATTTTACTATTTGATGGCTATTACCAGGGTGCCGGCAATAATCAAACAAGCTCCAATTATAACTTTTGGCGTAGCGGGTTCTTTTAAAAAAAGTATGGCTAAAATGATAGTGAGGGCAAGGCTTATTTTGTCTATCGGGGCCACCTG
>JAJAYD010000138.1 GCA_026786345.1 Chitinophagaceae bacterium | reverse complement strand
GTCTGATATTAAATCGGTAACGGGTTCGCATCCCGCAGTTATTGGAGTGGATGTGAGTGGTTTTTCGGGGAGACCTGCTGAAGAGATAGAAAAATCAAAAGAGATGCTTCGAAAAATAGTAGAGGATACCTATAACCGTGGTGGCGTAACAACAGTAGCCTGGCATTTTAATAACCCCGTTTCGGCCGGTGGTTTTTATTGGAAAGATTCGGTTTCGTTACCTGCTGTGCGATACATTATTCGGGGTGGCAATGCAAACGGCACTTATAAGCAAATATTACGTGGCATTGGTGAGTGGGCAAATACTTTAAAGGGAAAAGATGGTAAAACAGTTCCGGTAATTTTCAGGCCGTTTCATGAGTTTGATGGCGATTGGTTTTGGTGGGGTAAAAGCCACAGCACCAGGCAGGAGTTTGTTGACTTATGGCGTTTTACTGTTTCGTATTTAAAGGATAGTGTTGGAGTGCATAGTTTTATTTATGCATTTTCACCCGATAATAAGTTTACCAGCGAAGCAGAATACTTAGACCGCTATCCCGGTAATGATTGGGTGGATATGTTGGGTATGGACAACTATGGTGATATGGGCAGAAATGGCAAATACAATCTTGAACAGGCAATTTCAAAATTGCAGATCGTTTCCGGGTATGCAAAGAAAACAAACAAGCTGGCAGCCTTTACCGAAACAGGATTGGAGTCGCTAACGAATACCGGATGGTGGAACGATGTGTTATTAAAAGTGATGAAGACACCCGGCCTGCAATTGTCGTATGTGCTGGTTTGGCGCAACGACAAAACCAGTCCTACGCATTATTATGCACCTTTTCCAGGTCATCCGGGTGTTCCTGATTTTATTAAATTTTACAATGACCCCTACACGCTGTTTGAAAAGGATTTGCCAAAGATGTATGAGTAAGTAGTAAGTCTTAAGTCGTAAGTGTCTTAAGTCGTATTTCTTTAGTAGGAAGTAGTACTCAGCAGCAAGTAGGAAGATGTTTGTAGCTATTTGTTAGAAGAAAGGATAAAAAGTGGATTACAAATAATTTAAATCAATTTACAATTCATAACTCACAACTCGCCATTCACAACTCACCAACTGACAACTCGCCATTCAAAACTCACAACTCACCGTTCACCATTCACAACTCGCCACTAACAACCCACAATGAGATTACAGCTACCAGATATTTTAATAGTGATCGCCTGGTAGGTACTCAAAAATTATGAAATAGGTTGACATCAAATACTCGGTTTATAATTTACGGCTAACAGTAATGCCGGTAATTGATTTTGATTTACATTGAGGTGCCTCAGAAAGGCAGGTTATTTATCACCCGAAAACACAAACGATTATAAAACATACATATGCAAAAGCTTGTCAAATCCCTGTTATTAATTACCCTTATGGTATCTGTACTTTCGATGGCCGACGATAAAAAAACCCGTATTGTATTTTTTGGAGATTCTATTACACAGGCCGGCGTAAACCCCGGAGGTTACATACGTGTATTGGATACCCTGCTAAGAAATAAAGGTGTGGCAGACAAGTACGAACTGGTGGGAGCAGGCATTGGTGGCAATAAAATTTACGATCTGTACCTGCGGATGGAAGAGGATGTTTTGGCTAAAAATCCGGATGTGGTAGTAGTATGGGTAGGCGTAAACGATGTATGGCATAAAGCTTCGTATGGTACAGGAACTGACCCTGATAAGTTTGAAAAGTTCTATAATGCTGTTGTGAAAAAACTTCAGGCAAAAAACATAAAAGTGTTCCTGGCTACACCTTCAACCATTGGAGAAAAAACAGATAACTCTAACCAGCAGGATGGTGATCTTAATCAGTACTCAACAATAATACGCCGTATTGCATCTAATAATAATTGCGGCATAATTGATCTGCGTAAAAGATTTTTAGAATACAATCTGGCTAACAATCCCGACAATAAAGAGTCGGGCATTCTTACTACAGACCGCGTACATTTAAATGCCAAAGGCAACAAATTTGTTGCTGAAAAAATGATGGAAGTCCTTATGCCCGGAGTGAAATAAAGTGCATATACAGTTTTGTTTGCTTCGCCTGTATCGATAAAATTATTTGCTGCTTTGGGTAAGTTCATTAGGGGTTTCCCGGCTGTTCAATGCCTCTTCTTCTTTTTCATCCCATTAAAATTGCTTGTATGAATACCACGCTAATAAATAAAATGTTGATGGCTGCCCTCGTTTTCTTGTTAAGTACCACTGCAAGTGAGGATGCTCATTCACAGGTTGGAGTGTTCGATCATTCTGCAGATATTGGCAAGGTGTTTCATAAAGGTTCAGCAAGGTATGATGCTGCTAAAGACCAATATGATCTTACAGGTGCAGGCGCTAACATGTGGTTTGGCAAGGATGAATTTCATTACCTCTATAAAAAAATGACGGGGGATTTTATTCTGCAGGCACAGGCTGCATTTGTTGGAAAGGGTACTGATATGCATAGAAAGTTTGGCTGGATGATTCGCAATAGTTTGGACACCAGTTCGGCAATGGTGAGTGCCCAGGTGCATGGTGATGGATTAACATCGTTACAATATCGTAAGACAACGGGTGCAAATGTTGAAGAAAAACGTTCATCTATAAAAGCACCTGATGTGGTTCAACTGGAGCGGAGGGGCAACAGGTATATCATGTCAACCGCTCATTTTGGTGAGGCTTATGTGGTTGAAGAATACATGGATTCCACATTAAATAATGAAGTATACGTGGGCATCTTTGTCTGCTCACATAACAAGGATGTAGTGGAGGAAGTGTTGTACGATAATGTGCGCATCAATGTGCCTGCCAAATCTACTTTTACCCCTTACCGCGATTACATTGGCAGCCGCATAGAAACCATGGATGTTACATCCGGCAAGCGGATGGTGGAATACACAGAGCCGGTATCGCTGCAGGCACCTAACTGGACACTTGATGGTAAATCACTCATATACAACAGCGGTGGCCTTATCTACAAACTTGACCTTGCAACTAAAAAACCCATTGTTATTAATACCGGTTTTGTTAAGAGCAACAACAACGACCATGTAATTTCTTTTGATGGTAAAATGCTTGGACTAAGCAGTTCGAGCGGCGATAAAAAATATGGTTCGATGGTATACGTGGTTCCCATAAACGGTGGAGTGCCCACACAGGTTACGCCTGTTGGTCCATCGTACCTGCATGGGTTTTCGCCCGATGGTAAATACGTTATTTACACAGCCCAGCGTAACAACGATTTTGATATTTACAAAAAGGATTTAAAAGGTGGTGATGAAGTGAACCTTACCAATTTTCCCGGCCTCGACGATGGCTCTGAATATAGCCCTGATGGCAAGTACATTTACTTTAACAGCACCCGCAGCGGCTTAATGCAATTATGGCGTATGAAACCAGATGGCAGCCAGCAGGAGCAGTTAACTTTTGATGAGTATAATAACTGGTTCCCCCATATTTCGCCCGACGGTAAAATGATTGCTTTCTTAACCTTTGGCAAAGACGTTAAGCCCGACGATCATCCTTTTTATAAGCACGTTTATTTACGTTTAATGCCCGTTGCCGGTGGTAAGCCAACTGTCATTGCCTATCTCTATGGGGGGCAAGGTTCTATCAATACTCCCTCTTGGTCGCCCGATAGTAAAAAGATAGCTTTTGTTAGCAACACGGATTTTAGTGAATAGTCAGTTGTCAGTTGTGAGTAGTGAGTGAACACACCGTTGGCTTAGCGTAGCCGAAGCCATCGGTGGCGGGTGAATAGTGAGAAGTGAGTTATTACCATTGATGGTCGCCAACCAACAATTTATTAAGCCCAAATAATCACATAAAATAGAAACGAGATAACTTATGAAAAGTTTTTACTTGTTAACTACTTCAATTTTCCCAGGTATTCTTTTATATCGGGACAGTGAACTGCCGCTTGTTTAAACGAGTAGGTGTTTTGGTAATTTTTTAGCTGTTCTAGGTATAAGGGAGTGCTATTGCGTTTCATGGAAGACGATTTTTCTTTTCTTATAAAGTTGCTAAAGCGTCGGCAAGTAAGTAAGCCAAGCAGGCACTTTGCTTTCAATTCTTTATTAGCTGACAAAGCAAAACCTTTGGCATAATTATCTGAGGCTGATTTGCATAGGTAGTAGTTGTCTCGATACTTTAAATCATTGGGCGAAAAATTATAAAAACCCCATAAAAAATTTGGAAATTCATTGTACGAAATAGGTTCATTTGACGATTTGCCATAACTAAACATTATCCAGGCTTTTCCATGATACGATGTGTTAAACTGCGCATTACCTAAGTTGAAATAGGCAGCAGCACGTATTTCAGTATCGGTTGAGTTGGTAATATTTTTTATGATGGTTACGACATCCTGAGTAATAAGCAGCTTGCTTGCTATTGGGTAACCCATCTTCTTATTGGTTGTATTAGGCACTAGTCCGGTATAAGTAATTGGTGTTATAGGCAGGTAATGACTATACTCATAATTATCTCTCCAAAAGTTGCGGTCCATGCTTTTAAATACTTCCAGGGCTTGATCATATTGTTGGTCACGAAAAAGGATCGTTCCTTTCAAATCATTGTACATATCGTCTTTGGCCCATTGGGATGGAGAAAGCAACTTTTCGAAAGCTGTTTTTTTTATTTTATGCTTTAGAACCAGTAAACCGTCTATTGTAGCAGGTTTGGCAAACCGGTCGTACCAGGCTATATGGCTGTAGCCTACTTCATTATTCTCCGACCATCCATCGTACGCATTGGTAATAATATTTGCTTTGGTATATAATAGGCCCGATGTAACAAGGTCACCCCTGATTTTATAAGCACGGCTTAGTATTAGCAAAAGTTCCGAAACGTCGTCACTACGTTCTGCATCCTCATCTTGCCAGCGATCGTAAATTTTTTTATTCAGTCGTTTTTTAAAGGGAGGGTTTAATTGTAGCAGCTGGTTCATATTGGTGGCAAGCTTTTCCTTTACGGCCTGCTTGTCTATGTCTTCTATATGAGCAGTTACAATTACCTGTTCTATCAGTTTTTGGGTTTGATATTGCTTGTTGCTATACACAGGTAACATGCTTAATAAGCGGCTGGCGGCTGCATAATTTTGTTGCATATTGTATATATGAACAAGGGCTAGTTGCAGGGGAGGCCGGGGATGCGCCTTATTAAGATTTGTAAGAAATTCAACAAACTGGCTAAGATATTCAGCATCTTTTTTTTCAAGTAACTGGCGTTGGGTTTTGGTCTCGTATGGTCCTCTTTCTTCAAGGTAGTAATCGTAAAAACCTAGCATTTTGGGGGTAGACAGCCAACTCTCCAGTTTGTTTATTTCCCGGCCAACAAGTGCGGGTAAAAACTTACTATCAGGGTTAAATTTTGCTACCTTTTTAATGTTTTCCAAAGCCCTTCCATTTGTTTTCATTGCAAACATTGTTTGTACCAGGCTATTGGCATAGGTGTTTTTTGTAACGGCTGCGAGTGTAGAAAGGTCTTTGTTATCTATTCGTAAAAATGCAAACTGTTTCTTTTCATCCGATTCATCAAAAGCTTTAAGCAGGTAGAGCGTTTTTTTAGTAGGGTCTTTCTGTACCATAGCAAAATAGATGTTAGCCCATGCTGCCACTATGGTCTTTCTACCTTCCAGGTAATTAACGAATACCTGTTGCAGCTTTTGCATGGTGGGTGTATCATCTGTACCCACATAAAACCATAATTTTATTGCCTGAAAAGCATACCGTTGTTGCAGATACACAGGTGCAGTTGCAATTCGTTTGTTGTGGAGGTTGGCAAGTGCAAGCACATCTTGTTTTTTTCTTTCAACTGTTGTGTCCCAAGGGTCAGCATTTAATATGTCAACAGCCTCTGCTTGTTTAGCCAAAGCCAGGTAATCTAAAGCAGCATGGTTTTCTTTAAGTACAAGCCATTGTATAAAAGTGTTTCCCTTAAAATTTTGCCAGTTATTTAATTTATACGCGTTTAAAAATAATGTTGGGGGCGTTTTATATTGAATCTCGAAAATATCTTTTTCACTTGCTTTGTCGGAGGTGTATTTTTTCCACTCTTTACAGTTGCGTTTAAAATCGGGCTGTTTTTCTGCTTCAGAAACATCGAATAGTTCATTTGAATAGGTAAATTCTTTTATTCCATAATTGCCGTCAATAGCACTATTAAACAACAGAAAGCGTTCTTCATCGTTGCTTAGTGTTGGGCCGCAACAAAGTATAATATTCCACGGCAGCAGTAACGAAAGGGCTAGCGTACTAATACATCTTATATATTTTTTCAATGGCATTTTTATATTGATTGGTCAATTGGTTATCGTAATGGTAAAATGCGATGCGTTTAATATTTGGCAATTTGTCGTGTAACAATTTACCAGCTTTTATCAATGCTTTTTCTGTCGGAAATTCTAATCTAAGTACATTGCCTTGCCGCAGGTATTGATGATTTATTTCCACATCATTTTTTATACTTAAAATGTTACCTGTTTTTACAAAATAGTTGGTATCGGCTAATAGTTGCTGGTGTTCGTTAGGGTATACGATGCCTTTAAAATTACCTGCGTTAAACCAGGCATACCAACCAAACACTGGTAGGGCTACATCCATTGGCAATGGATAGGGTGCTGTTGGGGTAAGGTACTGCTCAAGATCTTTTATGTCGAATACAGAATTGGTAGTGGCATTGTGCCGTATGTTGCTCATATTGTAACACATTAGCATACCCTTATCAACTGGCGGCACACCCATTTTGCTGCGGTATTTATAGGGGTACAGTCTAATTGTAACCGATATAATTTTATCAGGTAACAATTGTTTTAATTTTTGTAGAAACTTAAAATATCTGTCACGGGTAGTTTCAGTCCAATCGCAATCAATTTGAATCTCCTGTGAGTCATCGCTGGTTGCAATTATACCTGCTTGCTTTTGGGTTTGTTTTATTTTATTGTTGATGAAGACTATTCTGTTACGCACTTTATAGGGTAAAGAATCTTCCCAATAATTGTCTATTTTTTCAAAGGTTTTGTTGGTTATAAACACTACGGGGGTAAATTTTTTTTGTAAGAAAGGGGCAGCTTTGTCAATACCAGTTATTTCCGCACGGGGCATAGGCATACATTGTTGATAACTCCAATCTACATCCATGTAGCGTAGGTAAAAATGGTCTATTTGATTCTCGGCTATAAAAGTTTGTACAGTTGTATCGGTAGCAAAACTTGTTTTCCAATAGTAAAAAGAATGCTCCACATCAGGCCGCATTTTGCAGGAAATAAAACCTAGCAGCAATAAAGTATAACCTGGTAAAAACTTGAAAAATCGGCAAAGCATAAGAGGAGGAAAAAAGGAAAATAAATATCGGGAGAAAGCATTAAGATTAACTGATTTTTTTACGGTTTTGTAATACTTAGCAACACATTAACAAAAGACTAATTTCATTGTACCAAAAGGAATTTATTACCGGTGAATAAAGGGACTAAAGGTAAAAGTGAGTTCCGAAGGATCGGAATTGAAATAACACAACGATGTTTAATAGCACCCCAAAAGCCAGCCACAAAATCTTTCCTGTATTTCTTTAAGCAGCAACTTCACGGGTTTATATGTTTTGCCCGTTTGATTGTTATTGGCTTACTGGTCCAAAGACTTTTCCTGCATTACCTGTGGGCAATATATCTTTTCTTGATTATATACCCCCGATGGCTACTAAGACTGAATTAAGCATTAGTACCTACACTTCGGTTTTAGGGCCGCAAAGTGAACCGACAAAAATTGATGGCCGCATAAAACGAACCTTATATTTTTACTTTGGTTTGCCCAAAACAACCGATACTAAAAAACAGTAAAGCAGACCTTCTGTCGACCATGTGTTTTAAAGGTTATTAAGACTATTACCCGGAGCTTTTAGGGTGAACCATTTTATAAGTAAACTTTTTCTTTTTAGATCGTCCAGCTTTTAACTCCATGCTTTGTAAACTGGTAGTTTCTTACCTCACCGCCATATAGTTCAAGGGTTTCTATTACTTTATAGCGGGTGTTAACCGGGCAGTAAAAGGTCATAAATCCGCCGCCGCCGGCACCACTTATTTTACCACCGGTAGCACCGGCTTTTTTAGCCGCAGTGTATAGTTCTTCAATGTTAGTGTTCGAAATGTTTGCTGCCATCAAACGCTTTTGGTGAAAGCCAAAGTCAAGTATCTCACCTATCTCGTGCAAACGGCCTTTCAGTAATGCTTCTTTCATCATCTTAGATTGCTCCTTTAATTGGTGCATGGCCTCAATAGATTTTTCGTTGCCCTGGTTTACATTTTTCTGTTGCTCTTTAATAATGGTTGCAGACTCCCTGCTGGTGGCGGTAAAGTATAAAACAAGGTTATTCTCCAGCTCGTTCAGGTATTCCTGTTTTATGCGCAGTGGGTTTACAATCACTTTATCATCGCCATAAAATTCCATAAAGTTGATGCCGCCAAATGCAGCCGCATACTGGTCTTGTTTGCCACCGGCTAAACCTAAATCGTTCCGTTCAATGTCATAGGCATAATGCGCCATGTCATACTCGCCTAAGGGCAGGCGCAGCATCTCAGCAAAGACCGCAATTATAGCCACTACCAAAGTGGATGAAGTACCCAACCCGCTACCCGCTGGTGCGTCAACAAAAGTAGAAAGTCTGAAACCGGTTAAGGGAACACCATAGTCTTTTTGAATCCTGTTGTAAATTCCTTTAAGCAAATCCAGTTTGCCATTTATTGGTAACTCATTATTCCATTCGTATCGTTCTTCTTCTTTACGGTCCAGGGCTACCAATATAATGGCATTTTCATCAATCGGCTCAATGGTGGCATAAGCAAAAAGAGAGATGCTTGCATTTAAAATGGCGCCACCATAACGGTCGCTATATGGACTAACATCGGTGCCTCCGCCTGCAAGCCCTATGCGTAAGGGCGCCCTGCTTCTGTAAATCATACTATAAATTTAATAGGCAAAGTAAATGCTGTAGCCGGTTTTTAAGTTATTGTGGTGGCAATAAAAAGAATAATACCAAAGCATAAAAGCCGAAATAATAGTTGCGGGATTGTATGTTCCAGCCCAATTGGCTATCAAAACCTTTTACCTACGCTAAGCGATAACTGCGTAATCGTATCGCCATTGGTATCGGTTTGTAAACCTGCGTCAAGGCCAATTGATAGGTTCATTTTACTAATGGTGTAATTATAACCTGCCTGTGCGCTGCCGCCGGCTGTATACGTGCGTTGGGGAGTTCTATGGTTAAATTCAACTACAGGAAATGGAAGTCCTGAGCCTGGTGCAGGATAATATATGCCAAAACCTTCGGTGTTTGAAGAGGATTGATACCTAAGTAAAGGGCCTAACCGCAACTGAAATTGGTGATTGCCTGCTTTCAACAAATCATATCCCAGGTAAGCATTTAGCTGCAAGCCGGCAGTAGTATACCGTATGGAACCGTCCACCTCATTTCCATTAAATGTGTAATAAAGGGGATGTTGTCCGTCGTGAATTGAGCCACCTATACCAACGATCCAGCTAAGATTTTTCTTAAATTTTTTTGAATAGCTGGTGTTGAACACTATGCCAGCCATATCGCCGGTTCCATGCTTACTTGTGCCGATGGCAACACTAATCTGTTGGTCAGGCACCAATTTTTTTTGGCAAAAACTTAAACTTGAAGTGGCAATTAGAAACAGCGTAAAAATGTATTTCATGTAGCGGATTTTAATAAATATAGTTGGTCAATAAAACTAACACTATTAAGATATTGATAACGGAAAAATGCTAAGTTAACTGGCTAATAGCCGCAACTAAATTCTTCCAGCTATACTTTTTCTTTTCTTCTTTAAGGTGTGGCAAAAAATGAGCTTCTCCTAATTGATACAAAGCCATAATGCCGTCGGCTATGGAGGTAGCATTTGGCTCGGCAACCAGGCCGCTTTTGCCATGCGGTACCAGGTCGGGCAGGCCGCCCACATTTGTAACCAGCATAGGCTTTTCAAAATGGTAAGCCAGCGGAGTTACCCCACTTTGCGTAGCATTGCGGTAGGGTTGTATAACAAAATCGGCCGCGCTTAAATAATATTTTACTTCACTATCTGCTATGAACTCTGTTCGTAGAATCAGTTGGTCCTGTAGTTGGTATTTAATAATAAGATCGTCGTACAATTTCCTGTCTTCGTAAAATTCGCCCGCCACCAATAGTTTTGGTATTTGTAAAGATGGATTTTGTTGTTGTTGTAATTTAAGAATGCTCATGGCTTCCAGCAATAGATCGAGCCCTTTGTACTGGCGGATAAACCCAAAAAAAAGGATGATCCTTTCATCGTTAGGTAGTTGTAAATATGTTCTTGCTTCAGCTTTGGAAAGTGCTTCCCCAAAATTGTCGTACAAGGGATGTACCACCTGTTTTGCCGGCTTATTGGTGAACTGCCTGAGGTCTTTCATTACCTTTTCGCTCATGGTTACAAACGCGTCTACCGGTTGTAAAAAGTAACGGGTAAAGGGCGTATCGCCGGGGCGTTTTTCATGTGGAATAATATTATCAGCAATGCATACAATTTTGGTATGCGAGTTCTTTTTTACCCTTCGTAAAATGGTGCCTAATGCCGGTCCCATAAATGGTAGCCAATAGCGAACTACTATCAGGTCGGGGCGATACGTTTTTAACTCGTTGCCGGTTGCCACCCAGTTTAATGGGTTAACCGAATTAATCCGAACACGAATGGTTAAATCGGAAGGTGCAGACTCTGAAGAAAATTGTGTGCTACCTGGAAAAAGAAAGCCGGGATATTGCAGGGAAAATGTATAGATGACTACTTCGTTACCCTGGTTTTGATACTCACGTGCAAGGCGTTCGTTAAAAGATGCCAAGCCACCGCGTAAGGGATGTGCAGGTCCGATAATTACCACTTTACTCATGCTGCAAATATCAACGAAACAAGATTATAATAAACTTACACGTGGTAAAAGCCTGGCTCTAATATAAAGTTCACGGGCTGCCGGATAGAAGTGGAAAACACGCTGAAGCTTTGTGCGAAGGGCTGTGGCGGATTTGCAACGGATAGCCGGAACTACTGTTGCCCTGGAAAACGTATGCTGACTGCCCCACCTGCCAATACGTTTATAGACCTATCTTACTTTCAATCAGGTAAGAGTTTCTTTCAGAAGAATTACGTGCTATCAACTCAGCTATAAAACCCGCAAGAAACAATTGCATACCAATGATCATAGCAGTAAGCGCTATGTAAAAACCGGGTTTATTGGTAAGGCCAAACTCAACCGAAACAAATTTTGAAATAATAAGGTAGATACTCATACCCAAACCAATCAGGAAACAAAGCGTACCAAACAAGCCAAAAAAGTGCATGGGGCGTTTGCCAAATTTGCTTACAAAAGTTATGGTGGTAAGGTCGAGAAAACCATTTATAAATCGCTCCCAGCCAAACTTGGTGGTGCCGTATTTACGAGCCCTGTGTTCCACTACTTTCTCGCCAATTTTTCTAAAGCCTGCCCACTTTGCAATTACGGGAATGTAGCGGTGCATCTCACCATATACTTCAATGCTCTTGATTACTTTTTTTCTATAAGCTTTTAAACCACAGTTAAAGTCGTGCAGTTTAATACCGCTGCTCCAACTGGTAACGCTGTTAAAAAATTTAGTGGGGATGGTTTTAGTGATGGGATCGAAACGCTTTTTCTTCCAGCCACTAACAAGGTCGTACTTCTCGTTTATGACCATGTTTCGCAGGCCGGGTATTTCATCAGGAGAGTCCTGCATGTCGGCATCCATTGTAATAACCACTTCGCCCTGGGCAGCTTTAAAACCTTCGTTTAGCGCGGCAGATTTACCGTAATTTCTTCTAAAGCGAATGCCTTTTATATTGGGGTTAGCATTGCTGAGTTCTTCTACTTTTGTCCAGCTATCATCGGTACTTCCGTCATCAACTAAAATAACTTCGTAGGTAAGCAAATTGTCGGTTACAACCTTTTCAATCCAGGCACACAGTTCCGGCAGGGACTCTTCTTCGTTGTATAACGGAACTACAATTGATACATCCATTCTCTATAATTACAAAGGTTGCTGAAAAGGATCCTGTGGGTGTTTCTTAGCTGCTGCTGCCCCAATCAGCGAGCCTATTAATCCAATTACCATAAAAAAGAATAGCACACCGCCAATTGCAAAAGGCACCATATAATTACGAACCATTCCTATGGCTTGTTCACGCTGATCGTCAGATAAACTTTGTTTTTCCATTTCCAGTTCGGCCTGGCGTATCAGCACGTCCTGCATTTCGGGAAACAAGACTTTAAAGGCAAGTACCGTATAGACTATAGTGATTACGGTAACGACTGCCGTAGTTTTAAATCCATGAGCAAACACGTTTCCAAAGGTTACATTATGGTTTAACTGCTTTGCATAGTTTATACAGGCCCATATAACGCCACCAAGCAAAATTAAATATTGCAAATAGCCCAAACTTTTATTCGCCATTTGACCTGAAAAATATATTGCAAGTCCTATAACTATAAGTATCATTGAAATGATAAGACCTTTTACAACCGGGGTGGTTACTTTAGTTTCCATGTTTTTTATTTATCGTTCAAATATAACTGGTCTTTATTGATAATGCCAATTACACTACCCTTGAGTTGCCTGCCAATAAAAGCACTGTTTCGGCTTTTACTTTTTAGGTTACCTGCCCCGATGGTGATGGAGGTGTCGCGGGTAAATAAAGTAATGGTTGCATCGCTACCGGGTTGGATAGTTGCGGGACTAAGATTAAACAATGACCTGTTGTTGTGGCTGAACAGAGCCACCAGTTTGTTATTGTCAAGATTGGGGAAAAGTGTATTGAATACCTGGAAACAAGTTTGCAATCCTGTCATTCCGGGCTTTGCATATTCAAACTCGCATATCTTATTGTCAGTGTCGTGGGGTATGTGGTGCGATGCAATACTATCAACCTGGCCCGCTGCAACTGCCTGGCGTAGCGCCATCATATCAGCTCGTGTTCTTAAGGGCGGATCTACCTTCAGGTTTGTGTCATAGTCAGCCAGGTCTTCATCGCAAAAAAACAAATGATAGGGTGTAACGCTACAGGTTACTGCAATACCATCTGCTTTTGCTTTGCTTATGTGCTCGATTGCCTTTGCGGTTGAAACACCGGTGATGTGCAGGCGACTATTTGTATAAGCAGCCAGTTCAATATCTCTTGCAATAATTATTTCTTCGCCAATAGAAGGGATGCCTGGTAAGCCTAATTTGGTAGACATGATGCCTTCATTCATTAAGCCAAAACTACCCACGCTTTTATCGTTCGGCACTTGTATAAGTACACCATTAAAAGCCTTTACATATTGAAGTGCCTTTAAAAATAAACCTGCGGATTGCACTGTTTTTAATCCATCTGAAAAAGCAACAGCACCACTGTTTAGCATGTCGTACATCTCGGCCAGTTCTTTTCCTTCGGCGTTTTTAGTGATGGCTCCAATAGGTAAAACAGAAACGGGCAGGTCTCTGCTTTTTTGTATGATGTATTCAACCTGCGATTTAGTACAAACCACCGGGTCTGTGTTCGGAACTGTAAAAACGGTGGTATATCCCCCGGAAGCTGCAGCCAATGCACCGGTCTCCAATGTTTCCCTGTGTTCGTAACCGGGATCGCAAAAATGAGAGAAGACATCTACCCAACCCGGTGAAGCCAACAGGTTATCGTGCTTAATTATTTGTGCATCGTCAACAGTAAGATCGTTTTCTATTTCAATGATTCTTCCATCGTTTATCAATATATCTTTCTGCTGTCCGTTATAGGGAGAATTTTTATCTGTAATGATTACCTGCTTTAGTAAAAGCTTCATGTAGTGGGTAATAAAATTTGGTGCAATATACCCGATTTTTATAAAAAGCCTTTACATTTGCCACCGTTTAAACCTGAAGGTTTGAGTGGGTATTCGGGATGTAGCCCCGCCTGTTGCGGGGTACTATTATGGAATGTTTTTTTTCGGGATGTAGCGCAGTCCGGTAGCGTACTAGCATGGGGTGCTAGGGGTCGTGGGTTCAAATCCCGCCTTCCCGACATAGGGTCTGAATGTCAGACCCTACTTTTTTAACCTATTCTTCCTGTGGTTGCGATCAAAAAAAGTGCCCTCTTTGAGGGCACTTTTATCAATAGGGGATTATGCCCTATTTCATGGTTTTTAGCATTTCTTCCACCTGACGAAGTTTATCCATTGGCAAACCTTTCAGCATCTCTGGAAGATTCATGGAATTTTCGTTCTTCCTGATGGCTTGCAATGGATTAGTCGGCGTATCTTCCTTTCGATCATTTGGCGTCCACTCGAACAAATCGTTTGGAAGACAATTAAGCAAACTACACAAAGTTTCAATGTAGTCAAGACGTAGATACTCTACATCCCCATTCGAAATTTTAGTAGCGGTAGTTGGTGTAAATCCATTTTTTACCATGAATTTATATGGAGTAAAGATCCCTCTTGCCTCCATTACTTTTCTGACATTAATTTTGATCATAATGAAACGTTGTTTTTCTCTGACAGCAAATGTATAGTTT
>JAJAYD010000137.1 GCA_026786345.1 Chitinophagaceae bacterium | reverse complement strand
CAATTTCCACATCACCACTCATATACTCTTCGGCGGCATCCCTGTAGTTGTTTATGTTTTTTAGCAGGTAGTTATTAAAATACTTCCATCCTTTAACAGGTTTGTAGCCTGTTTTTTTATTCAGGTATTCGTTCTTATCAATAGCAACATCAAATTTCTTTTTCCTGCCCACCCCGGTAACCACTACATCACTCAAACTTTGTACATTTTCTTCGAGGAGAATTTGTTGTTGGATGTTACTTTTTAACCTTGTATTTAAAGGCATATAACCCATTGAAGTAATGGAGACCTCCAAAATTGAATCAGTTGTTTTAATGCTAAAATTTCCTTTTGAATCGGTTACGGCACCTACCCCTTTTTTGCTTTTTACCGTAACAAAGGCAAGAGGCTCCCCCACCTCATCCAATACCTTGCCTTTAAATTCATGGGTAGGCTGTATGCGTACTTCCTGTTCGGGTTTTCTCATCAACCTTGCCTGAGATTCCGCCTCTGGTGTTGTATTGCCTTCGCTGTTTTTAAAAGCTGCTATGCTTTGGTTGGCAACAACAGTAGCACTATCCATGACTGTTGAAGTGGCTGCCATAGAAAGCGGCTCGTTTTTTTGCGGTTGCTTTATAATTGGAGTGTTGTTGTTATTGGCTAATGCCGGTTCTTTTTTGTTTGAAAAAAGTTGCGGTGTTTCTAAAGGTTTTACTTCGGGGCCTATGCTATCGGCTATTGGCAGTGAAGTTTTGTTTGCAGCCACAATGGTAGTTGCATTATTCCTTTGTAAATTAAAATAGTAGATGCTTCCTGCACCAATAATGAGTATAATAATAGCAGCAACCCGCCACCAGTTATTTGTTTTTTGCGTCAGGGGCACAACGGTATTTTCTTCTTTTTGCTCTTGTATTTGAGTTGCTATTTCTTTAAGGTGAAGTGAAGCAAGCTTTGGATCTGCATTTTGATATCCTTCATGGGCATCAGCTAAAAAAGGGTCATCCATCATGGCTTTTTCAAAGGCATGCATCTCCCCGGTCGTCATTTGATTGTTCAAATAACGTTGTATTTCCAGCCACGTATAGTTTATTGGCTCAGCCATATTTTTCCATACAGATTTTTAAATTCCTTTTTCCATTTTGTATCAGGCTTCGAACTTTGCTCCAGTCGTTGCCGGTTAATGCTGCAATCTCCTGGTAGCATTTGTTTTCGATATAAAACAGCCGGACACTTTCTTTTTGACCCTCGTTCAATTTATCCAGGCAAATGGAAAGTGATTGTAACTGTTCTTCCTTATCAAATACATTATCCGGATGCTCCATTTGCTCCGATTGCATAAAGTCTGATGCAGAAACGGTTACCGGTTGCCTTTTTTGTTTTCTCAATTCCATCAGGCAATTATTTTTGCTTAACACATACAGCCAGCTTTTAAAGTTTACTACTTCGTGATTTTTTAATTTTTCTACCAGTTCATAATAGATGTTCATAGTGGCATCCTTTGCCTTTTCGTGATCGGACAGATACTTGAGACAACAGCCGTACACAAGGTCGCCATAGCGTAAAAACAACTGGGCAAGAAAGTCTTGTTGATGGGTACGCTGGTATAGTGCTACCAACGCTCCATCGGATTGTGTTTGATTTATGCTTTTAATTAATGCCATGTGCAAAAAGGATACACAATATAATTATCAAAAGTTAAGGTTGAATTTTGATGTAGCATTTTATCAAATCCTCCCTTCAATTTCAACCTAAGTTTTAACAGCTTTGCCTATCTGCTGCAATAGCAGAACGTGTACTTTCGTTTAATTGAAATGGTGATTATGAAACTTCTATTGATAGCATTACTATTTATAACCGGGCAGGCATACAGCCAATGTAAAAACTACAGGTTAAATCGCAATGGCGATACGCTTAATTGTGTTGACTATAAAGATTTGCAACAGGGCAAATGGGTGGTAAAGGTTGATGGAGTAAGGGGAGAGCCAGGCTATGATGAAGAGGGTATTTTTAAAGATGGAAAGAAGGAAGGTTTTTGGAGAATTTATACAACCATGGGCGACTTGTATGCCGTTGAGCGTTTTCGCTGGGGCAATAAAGATGGTGTAAGCCAGTACTTTAATATCACGGGTTTGGTTAGAGAAGAAAGCTGGAAGGCAGTCAACCCGGCAAACCCGTACGATACCATTGAAGTGCCCGACCCGATTGATCCTTACAAAGTTGAAATGAAGGTGGTAAAGATTGATGGCAGTACCGTTAAACATGGTAAATGGAAATATTACGAAAGCGGCAGTGGAAAATTGGTAAAATCTGAAAATTACTTTCTTGATAAAAAAGAAGACCCTTCAAGCATGTTGGTAAACATAAGTGGTTTGGATAATGCCACCGACAGCATTCCCGGAGCCAAAAAACCAGTTGCTAAAAGTAAGCCGCAAGCCGTTTTAGACTTCGAAAAAAAGAACAGCGGTAAAAAGAAAGTGAAGGTTATAGACGGGCGAACTTTTTAAAACAAGAATAAAATTGGCTAAGATTTAAAATAAAATATCCCTCAAGGCGGGATGAAAGGTGGGGGTTATTTTTTAACAGGCACCGAATTCACAACTCATCTCACCCATCAACCATTCACAACTCATCTCACCCATCAACCATTCACCACTCACCATTGACCATTGGCCATTGACCTTTCACGTTTCACGTTTCACCTTTCACGGTTTCACCATTCACTATTCACTACTCCCGCCTCCCATTTCACGTTTCACCTCTCAAGCCTCCTAACAACTCATTACTTACCAATGGCTATTGACTAATGACTATTGACTTCCAATTCACCTTTCATATTTCACATTTCACGTTTCACGATTTCTCACCACTCACCACTCTCCACTCACCATTAACCTCACCACTCACTCACTATTCACCACTCTCTACTCACCACTCTCCATTAACTACTCACCTCTTTATTTAACTGTCTTATTAAAAAACTTTCTGAAATAATGCATTTGATACGTAACTGCATTGGCCCAGTATTCCCAGGTATGCCCACCGGGTCTTTCCGTGTAGTCGTGTGGTATATGTCGTGCTAAAAGTTTTTGATGTGCTTTCCTGTTATCCTCTATTAAAAAGTCTTCGGTACCACAATCAATAATCATGGCCAGGGTGTCGGTGGGATAATTATCTATCAAATTTACCACCGCCCAATCTTTATAATATTTTGCATTGGCAATGGTATCGCCTAAAAATTTATTTAAGTCGTAACCGCGTAGGCGACTTACATCCAGGGCGCCGCTCATACTTCCACAGGCACCAAAAAAATTTGCGTGACGCATACCGAGGAATAATCCGCCATGACCACCCATACTTAAACCCGTTATTGCCCTGGCATTTCTGTTGGCAATAGTTCTGTAATTGGCATCTATGAATGTTGGAATTTCCGTGGATACATTGGTTTCGAAGCGCATAGTCAAATCAACAGGGCTGTCAAAATACCAACTGCCAAAAGCTCCGTCGGGACAAACAATCATAAAGTTGTTATCATCAGCAAGCTTCTGCATACCTGCAACTCTATTTACCCAATCGCCATAGTTTCCGCTGTAGCCATGTAATAAATAAACTACCGGGTAGCGGGTGGCAGTACTGGTATAATTCCAGGGCGTAATTACCACGCACTTTACATTTTTAAACATGCTGTTGCTGTATACCTGTATGGTATCAACTGAGGCAAAAACAGCAGCAGCAATTATCAATTGAAATGCTACAAGGAGAAAGATCTTTTTCATATACAAATGGGTTATTTCTTTTAGAAGCTACAATTATCTATTTGCTGTTTGGGTTAGTGCTGCAAAAATATCACCAGCTACCAACGCAGATAGCCTGTTACCATCAACTATAAAAATATTTTCCTGGTCTTTCAAAAGTTCAAATGCCTCAAAAAATTTTGCTCTTACCTTTTTTTGATTATCAAGGGTTTCATAAATTTCTATGGTTTCGCGGTTGCTGGTTATGCGTTGCATACTTACGTCCGGGTCTATGTCTATAAAAACATTTACATCGGGCCGCAAAATGGAAGCGCTCATTGAGTTTGCGGCAATCACCCAATCCATGCTCATGTGTGTGCCCTGGTATGCGTACGACGAAAAACAGTACCTGTCGCAAATTACCGTATATCCTTCCTGCATCTTTTTTACTATGCCATTTTCATCATTCAATAAATGGTCCAGCCGATCGGCCACAAACAATCCGGCAATTATCCGGTCATCTGTATGGCTGTCGCCCTTGAGCATAGTACGTATCATGGCGCCAATAGGGCGGTTGGTAGGTTCAAAAGTTGCATACACTTTATGACCCTCAGCTTCCAGTTTTTCAGTCAATAGTTTAAGCTGGGTGCTTTTGCCGCTGCCATCAATTCCTTCAAGAGCTATAAATAGGTTTCTGGTCATTTAGGAGAGTGAAGTTGTGAGTGGTGAGTAGTCAATGGTCAATGGTCAATGGTCAATAGTCAATGGTCAATAGTCAATAGTCAATGGTCAATGGTCAATGGTCAATAGTCAATGGTCAATAGTCAATAGTCAATGGTCAATGGTCAATGGTCAATAGTCAATGGTCAAT
>JAJAYD010000136.1 GCA_026786345.1 Chitinophagaceae bacterium | reverse complement strand
TCCTATGATTGCTGCAGCGGCTATGAGTGTAAGCTCCGTTTCCGTAATTGGCAATGCCCTTCGCTTAAGAAGTATAAAACTGTAAAGAATACAATTTATATGAACAATATAAAGCCTGTTATCATTTTCGACGTCAACGAAACATTAATGGATATGACGCCATTGAAAAAGAAAATCAATGCGCTGTTGGACAGCGGCAAGGGATTTCGAATTTGGTTCGGCATGCTGTTGCAATATTCAATGGTTGATAACAGCACCACCAACTATCATGATTTTAGCGAGCTGGCAGATGCAACTTTAGATATGGCTGCCGCTGCGTTAAATGTGACTATAAAGGATAAAGACAAGAAAGAAGCTTTGCAAACCATCAAACAATTATCTGCTTATGATGATGTGCCTAAAGGATTGCAACTTTTAAAAGATAACGGGTTTCGCCTCGCAACCCTTACCAATTCGCCTCATGCTACACTTTCCGCACAATTGCAGAGCGGAAAGATTACCCGTTTTTTTGATGCAACGCTCAGTATAGATGCTATCAAAAAATATAAGCCAGCATTGGAGACTTATAGATGGGCGGCTGAACAATTGTCCGTAAATACTTCGGATGCCATATTGGTTGCTGCTCATGGTTGGGACATTGCCGGTGCATTGCAAGCGGGTATGCAAGCTGCTTTTATAAAGAGAAAAGGTCAATCATTATATCCTTTGGCACCAAAGCCGGGGTTTATAGCAAAAGATATAGTAGATTTTGCGAACCAAATTATTGCTCATTATAAATAACCATAGTTGAAACGAACTGACTAAATGCAAAGCTTCAACAAGAGCAAATTTTTTTACTTAACTAAGCAATAATCTAACATGAAAAGTCCGTTAGTAAAGCCATTATCAACTGTGAATAATCCGGAGTTGAAACAGTTGGTACAATTCTTCAATGAAACACTTGGCTTTTGCCCTAACAGTGTGCTTACCATGCAACACAGGCCGCATATTGCAACAGCCTTCGTAAATCTTAATATGGCTGTTATGAAAAACGAAGGCAGGGTAACCAGTGCATTAAAGCGATTGATCGGCTACATGTCCAGCTATGCTGCAGGCTGTAGTTATTGCCAGGCACATACCATTCGTGCTGCAGAACGTTACGGAGCAGAGCAGGATCAACTAAACAACATTTGGGAATATAAAACTCACCCTGCCTTCAACGAGGCAGAGAGAGCAGCATTGGATTTTGCTATTGCTGCCAGCTCTATTCCAAATGCCGTTACTGATGAAGTTGCTAATAATCTTCGCCTGCATTGGGATGAGGGAGAAATCGTAGAAATTTTAGGCGTAATTAGTTTGTTTGGTTTCCTTAACCGATGGAACGATTCAATGGGTACACAACTTGAAAGCGCAGCCCTGCAATCGGGAAATACTTATCTTGAAAAGAAAGGCTGGAGTGCAGAAAAACATTCTTATTAGCAGATAACACATTTATGGTTAATAACATTTTTGATACTTATGGTACACCCATTTTGATTGGACTGTTTATCATTTTCTTTGCTCTTGAAACCAAATTTCAACTGAGAAAAAGAGTCCAGGGCAGGTGGAAAAGGATAGTCATTAATTTTATTGTTTCTATTCCTGCGTTTGCTTTGCTTCGTCTATTATTTATTCCTGCCATGCTTTGGCTAGCCTTTAAAAACCAACAATGGCAATTTGGATTAAATT
The DNA here is from genome assembly GCA_026786345.1 of Chitinophagaceae bacterium. Lineage (GTDB taxonomy): Bacteria > Bacteroidota > Bacteroidia > Chitinophagales > Chitinophagaceae > Segetibacter. The sequence goes on along the minus strand of JAJAYD010000136.1, from coordinate 833 downwards.
ATTTATTTAGCGCTCCTCAATGGGTATACCTTGCTTTGAGTTTTCTATTGCTCGACTATAGCAATTACGCCTGGCATATACTCCTACATAAACTACCGTTCATGTGGCGTTTTCACCTGGTGCATCATTCAGACCTTGACCTTGACATAACCACGGCTTTCCGTTTTCATTTTGGTGAAATGATTGGTTCTATATTTTTTCGTGGTGCTGCAGTAGTATTAACCGGTGCATCACCTTTATTAATTATTATTTATGAAATTGTTTTTGAAGCAGCTACACAATTTCATCACAGCAATACCAAACTTCCTTTCCGGCTTGAGAAAATATTAAACTATGTGATTGTAACACCCCGAATGCACGGCATTCATCATTCGATGATAAAAGAAGAAACAGACAGTAATTATTCCGTCATTTTTTCTTTTTGGGACCGGATACATAAAACAGTTCGGTTAAATATTAAACAAAATGAAATTGTCACGGGAGTGCCACACTATGCTGATGAAAAGGAACTAACAATCGGCAATCTTTTAAAGATGCCTTTTACCAAAATTCGTGAATGGAAGATCAATGAAAGAATGGTAGACGATAATGTCAATCAAATGGAGCGATAGAAATCTTAAAGCAAGCCGACACGCCAGTTTAGTTTTGAGATAAAAACATAGGGAACACAATTTTTAATAGCCTACGCCGCAAGGCAAGTACATTGGCAGGCACACGAAGCCAACTTTGCAAAAGAGCCAGCCTTATGCCAACGCTTCCCTGACACACCCTAAGTAATAAGGCACAGTTAGCTGGGTGACACACTCTGACGAAGGTCGAAAGCACAATATAGG
>JAJAYD010000135.1 GCA_026786345.1 Chitinophagaceae bacterium | reverse complement strand
GCTCTTACTTTATTGCCTGCGCCAAGGTGGGTCAACATGCCCGGAATGGTGGGTCAACATCACCGGAATTTACACTTGAGACCCTGCGCTACAATGCCGGGGTCCCTGCTGCGCTCATCAATGAGAGTAGGAAACCCGAGCAGGACAAAAAATAAAGTGAGAGACAACTTTTTTTACACTCAACCGGTTGTTTGATTTTATAAGTTGGTGGAATGTCATATAAATTTTGTAAGCACAAAGTATAAAATCAAAACATGAACTTTGGATTAAGAAATTCCGGGACTGCTTTGTCAATACGCATATTAGAGGCAAAGCTGCGAAAATGAAACGATCATGGAAAACATAAAACCTCTTGGGCAAAAGGCTTACGGTTCAATACCCCATCTTCCGGGTAGTCGGCTTGGTATTGGTGATCATCATGTAACGGAAGGTCAGGCAAGAATTGCTACCGACAAACCCCGTGATAAACATGATGTAATAATAGTTCAGGAAAAGTTGGACGGTTCAAACTGCTGTGTTGCAAAAGTTAATAATAAAATACTCGCTCTTGGCAGAGCCGGTTATTTGGCTAAAACGTCTGGTTATCCTATCCACCAGGTTTTTGCCTCATGGGTAAAAGAAAATGAAGAAAGGTTTTTTGCTTTGCTTGCAGAAGGTGAAAGAGTATGCGGCGAATTTTTGGCCCAGGCAGTGGGTACAAAATATTGCCTGCAACACGAGCCCTTCGTTGCATTCGATATACTTAAAAAAACAGAGCGGTTGCCTTATAATATTTTCGAGCAGCGGATAAAAGAAACTGATTTCGTAATTCCCAATTTATTACACATAGGAAGCAGTTTCCCCGTCGCGGATGCAATCAAAGCAATTCAAATAAGTGGTCACGGTGCAATAGATGAAGTGGAAGGTGCAATATGGCGCGTTGAAAGAAAAGGCAAGGTTGATTTTCTTGCAAAGTTTGTCCACCATCACAAGCAGGACGGAAAATATTTTCCTGAAACTACGGGATTAGAAACGGTATGGAATTGTGATGTTTCCCGGTGGTTGAAGTAGAAGCGGGGTCTTTATTGAATGGCATTGTGTGTTGGTATGAGACCCCCGCATAAAATGAGCGGGGGGGGTACGTGCTGTGCATAGCTAAGAGTAGGAGACCCCGGCCAGGACAAAGAAGATGAAAAGAGCGATCGATTAAGAATTAAATCTAAAACAAATCTGAATGTGTACCAGTTCTTGTAAGCGTAATGATTTTTGTCGAATCGTTCTGCAACCAGATAAGCAGCCAATCAGGTTGTAGATGGCATTTCTAGCAGCCTTTATAATTTCCCGTGAGTTTGTGAGGTTTAAAATTAGCGGGTAAGAAACCATGTTCTTCCAATAACAAAAAGATAGGATTTGTTAACTCCAATTTGTACCCTCTTTTTCTGCAGAGTTTGTAGTCCTTTTCAAATTGATTGGTAGTATCTAAGAAATACATGCTACTTATTTAAAAAGGTAATTAATTCTCCGGCATTTTTGTGCTTTCTGGTTTTACCTTTCGTTGCATTTTCAATAGCTGCCTGGGTTGTAGAGTTTGGCTCGGTTAGAATTTCAGCAAAAGGCATTGTTTCAATTAGCTCGACAAATTTTTTTGCTTGCTTAGTTTTTGTATCTATTCTTATGTAGGTCATGCTTAGTGTTTTGCTTAGCAAATTTAATAAAATCAATCAAAACATTGCTAACCTTGTATTCTTCGTCATTGCGGGGAACAGCCTGTCCCGAACTTGTTTTCGGGGAAAGCAATCTGCTGTAGCAATATTAGGCTCTGTGCTTTGCTTCAAGATCTGTCACTTTCTTTGCCTTGATGCCCCGCATGAATGACGGGACAGGCGACGAAAGTAACCTCGTCCGAACGGATGTACATCCGGGCGGGCAAAGAAAAATCAAGAAAGGAACGATCACAGCGCGTTCCCTTCATTGTTCGGTGATTAAGTTTGTTCGTCAGGACAGAAGCTTTATTTATGCACTTTGTTCGTAACTTTAAAAAAAAAATTATGCCTTATAATAAAGAAGAATTATTGGCTTTATCACCCCAAGAAAAAGTGGCTCTTGCTGAAGAACTATGGAGCAGTGTAGAAGAAGAACTAATGCCTATAACAGATGAGGATGTTGCTTTTGCTGAAGAAAGATTAAAGATGCACCAGGCAAACCCTAACGAAGGTGTAAGTATTGAAGAATTTAAAAGCCATTTTTCTAAGAAGTATGGATTTTAAATTAATAATAAAACCGATAGCTTTATTGGATGTAGAAGAAGCTGTCGATTATTATGAAAAGAAAGTGAGTGGATTAGGAAGACGTTTTTACAATCAATATTTAGCTTCGGTTACGGATATTCAAAATAAACCTTTCACTTATTCTTACAATGTAGAAAATGTTAGAAGGTATAAGATTGAAAGCTTTCCCTACAAGATTTTCTACACTGTCACAGAAAAAACTATTTTAATATTAGGTGTTACTCATGCCAAGAGAAGTAATGCATTTGTAAGAAGGCGATTAAGGCTTTTATAAGTGGAATTTACTTTGGCTTCAGCATTTGTTTTTGATGCATTATCTTTTTGCGCAGGTAGTGTGGAGTGGGTGAGGATTAGTTGTGGTGGTTCTTCGTTATTGCGAGGGACAGCCTGTCCCGAACTTGTTTTCGGGAAAGCAATCTGCCGTAGTAATTTTAGCCTTTGTGCTATTGTTCATCTCCTGTCACTTTCTTTGCCTTGATGCAAAGAAAGTAACCAAAGAAAAATCAATTCGCCAATAAAACTGCCTGGTGGCGACGGGGGTATTTCAATTTGGCTTTTGTGGTACTCCCGCAAAAATACAGGGCGGGACAAGTTGTGGTGAAGGGCAGTGGAGCATTGATGGGTGCCTTCCCGCATACGGGACAAGTTATGCAAAGGCACGAAGTCGGAGACTTCCATTTAACCTGCGTTCGAGGTCATATTTTGGAAGAAACTCGAACATCTTCAGCGGCTATATTCAGCATTGGAAGACCCCGGCAGAACGG
>JAJAYD010000134.1 GCA_026786345.1 Chitinophagaceae bacterium | reverse complement strand
TAGTACAGACATGCCTCATATACACTTTCGAGTAATCCAGGACCTAATTGTTTAAAGACCTCATAAATACTTCCCCGAATTTTAGATGTTATTTCATCTTCAGTTAGCATGACCTGTTTCAGCGATTTCTGCGAGACAATAAAAAATTAGTTAGTTAAACAACTATTATTCGAAGATAGCAGTTTTTTCATATTGTTCGTTGTTGCATATTGATCCGGGACGAAAGTTTATTTTTTAAACAAGCTGTGCAGGTAGGCGTTGGTAATAAAAAAAGACTTCCCTGAGCAGGACAGTCTTTATTTAAGTGGAATACTTAAAATTTATTTCTTCATAGGAGGTGCGGGAGGTCTTATGTATTCCATAATAGAATCAACCTTGCCTTTTTAACTTACGCCACTGCCTTCATCTACCTTGTCTGTAGTATTTATAAAATGAAGTTTACCATTTTTATCTTCAGCCATTAATATCATTCCATTGCTTTCGATACCACGCATTTTGCGGGGAGCCAGGTTGGTTACTACAGTTACCTGTTTGCCAACAATCTCCGCGGGGGTAAAATGCAAAGCAATACCCGAGACAATGGTACGGGTTTCAAAGCCCAGGTCTATCTGCAGCTTTAATAACTTATCAGCTTTCTCTACTTTTTCAGCAGAAACAATGGTGCCTATTTTAAGATCAATCTTTGCAAAATCATCAAAAACAATTTCGGGTTTCACCATTGGCTTTATTTCTAATTCGGTTGTTGCCGGCTGCACTGCAACAATGTTTTCAGTGGCAGGGGTTGGTTGGGTGTTTTCAGGAGTTGATTGTTTATTTTCTTCCACTTGTTTGCTTTTTGCTTTTAGCTTATTTATTTGATTTTCTATTTCGGGATCTTCTATTTTTCTAAACAATAATTGTGGCTCCCTAAGGCTGTAGCCCACACTTAGTAATTTGATTTTGCCGGCATTTTCCCATGCCAGCAACTTGTCAACCACCTTCATCATGTAGCACAAGGTTTTAGCTACAACGGGTAAAAAAGGATTGATCAAAATAGCCAGGTTTGCGGTTAGTTGCAGGCAAACATGCAGGCAGTTATCTATTCTTTGCTGCAGTTGTGCTACCTCATTTTCCAAACCTGTTTTTGCATCATCGGTAGCATCGGCTATTTGGGCCGATATTGCTTTCATTTTTTTATCCAGGATCCAGGGCTCGCTGTCCTGCATGTATTTGTTGCCTTTACGGGCAAGATCAATCACTTCAAATTGTGCATCTCTTAGTTTGTAATGCTCAATTAAATCCTGCACTTTATTGCGGCTTTTTTCGAACTCCGCAAGCATGGTTTCATCAGCGGCAGTAACAATAGGTGTATGTAAAACCGGCACCTTGCCCTTACACAATTTGTGCATCAACACAAACGTGCGGTTAACAAAATTTCCAAAAATGCTAACCAACTCACTGTTGTTGGCATCCTGGAAACCTTTCCAGGTAAACTCGCTGTCTTTTGTTTCGGGGCTGATGGTGGTAAGATAATAGCGCAATACATCGGCCATTACCTCTCCGCCGTTGGGTTGTTTTATCCAGTCATTAATGTATTCTTCCATCTCAATGCTCCAACCCCGGCTGGTACTCATTTTATCACCCTCCAGGTTCATAAACTCGTTGGCCGGTACATTGTCGGGTAAAATATTGCCGTGCAGCTTAAGCATTACCGGAAAAATAATGCAGTGGAACACAATGTTATCCTTTCCAATAAAATGGACCAGTTTGGTATCAGCATTGTACCAGTAGGGCCTCCAGTCAGTACCATTTTGTAAAGCCCATGCTTTGGTGGCCGAAATGTAACCTATCGGAGCATCAAACCAAACATATAATACCTTTCCAGCCCCCCTGCCCCCCGAAGGGGGGTTCTGTGTTATCTCCTTTCCTTCATTGCCATCATGTTTTGGAATTGCATTGATAACTGATAAAATTTTTTGTAAAGTGTTCTCAGTATCATGAAGAATTTCATCATTTGTAAACCTTAAAACTTCAAAGCCTTTTGTATTTAACAGCTGGGTTCTCTCTTCGTCATTTAATTTATTTTCGGGCAATTGGTGTATTGAACCATCTACTTCAATTATTAATTTTTTAGGCAGACAAACAAAGTCAGCAATAAAGTTTCCAATGATATGTTGCCTTCTAAATTTATAACTATCTAATTTCTTACCCCTGAGTAATTGCCATAAAACATTTTCAGCTTCAGTAGGATTGCTACGCTGCTCAGCAACAAAATTTTTGAGCAAGCCATAAGTCATCGGGTCGGCTGTTTCAAAAGCCTCCCTGCCCTCCAAGGGAGGGTTCTGCGTTATTTCCAAATGATATTGCTGATTAACTCTATTGTCGCTAATAGAAGGGTTTCCAAAGGACCCTCCTCTGGAGGGCAGGGAGGCCAACCCCCCTTCGGGGGGCAGGGGGGCCGGAACTTTTATCCCCCAATCCAAATCTCTTGTTACTGCCCTGGCTTGCAGGCCGGCATCAATCCAGCTTTTGCATTGGCCCAATACGTTGGGTTTCCAATCGCCTGCATGATCCTTTAAAATGTAATTTCTTAAAAATTCTTCGTGACGGTCTAAAGGTAAGAACCAGTGTGTCGTAAGGCGTTTAACCGGGGCATTTCCACTTAAAGTGCTGCGAGGGTTAATCAACATGTCGGGGCTTAGCGACGAACCGCATTTTTCGCACTGGTCGCCAAAAGCATTGTTGTGGCCACAAACCGGGCAGGTACCCACAATGTACCTGTCTGCTAAAAAGGTTTGTGTTTCTTCATCATAAAATTGCTCGGTTTCTTTCTCCTCCAGGTCGCCGTTATTGTTAAGTACCGTAAAAAATTCCTGTGCAGTCTCGTGATGTAAAGGGTCTGATGTTCGGTGGTAAATGTCAAAATTTATACCCAGGTCGGTAAGGTTCGACTTTAAAATTTCGTGGTATTTGTCAACAATGGCTTTGGGTGTGGTTCCCTCCTTCATTGCCTGTATGGTTATGGCGGCGCCATGTTCATCGCTGCCGCACGCAAAAACCACGTCCCTTTTTTGAGCCTTTTGGTAGCGCACATATATGTCTGCAGGCAGGTATGCTCCCGCAAGGTGTCCAATGTGTTTCAGGCCGTTTGCATAAGGCAGGGCGGCCGTAATCATATATCTTTTTGGTAGGTTCATTTTTTTGTAACCCGGTATTTTTAAAGTAAATAATATTGCTGCATACTTCCACCCCTTCCGTTGGGGTATCACTTTGCACTTACTAAACTGAAGCAACACATGCAGTTACTTAAAACGGGTGGCAAAAATAACTAATCCCGCAACAGGGCAATCATTTAGGCCTCATCGTATTTTATAGCATTCAACGGCGAAAAGTGAGGATTATCCTTTAAAAAAGGTGTTAACTATTATTTTGGTGACGGAAACCCTGCGTAATTCCATAAAAAATATAAACATGCTTATCCTTCCACAATTAGCCGTCAGACAACTATTAATCATAAGGCGATTATGCTTTATAATTACTTTGTTTGCTGCTATACTAATAACAGCTCGTAACGGTAAAGAGAAAGAAGTAATCGTTACGCCTGTTCAAGCCAAAGTTGTAAAAAGAGAAAACGGGGCAGCAAAAGATATATTCAATCCTGCCTTTAATATTTTGTTTTTAAGAAATTATAATAGCAAGCCTGACAGCAACCAACTGGAAATGTTTTTGACAAAACTGAATAATAAACCTCAGTTGGTGGTGTTTCAATTTTTTCATACCGATCAGAACGAATTGACCCTTGCTGCATTTGGTGGTAAACAAAACCACAGAGATTTTGACAAATATCCTTTTGTGCCCATACTGGAAGTATCAGATTGGCAGCCTTCAAAAAAAATTGATCTTACCGGCAAAAACGTTTTCTTCAGCAACCAGGAAATAGGTAAAAAACAAGGTAAAGGCCCCGACCCGCTAAAGGTGCTGGAAAGTATAATTAATAAACCCGGCTATGCCTATATAACTTTTACTCCGCGGCTTATACCAGGCGATGAGCCCAATAAATACTTTATAGTATACGATATTGGTTACATGAACAGCCTTCCCACTGCTGCCATACATGCTGCAGGAGCAGTCATCAGTTCATTAAGTCTTTCTTTGAATCCCTCACCTCCGAGAAGCAGTTTTTCAAATACTGTTGACGAAGCATTTTATACCCGGATTAATTTTTCAATAAAAATTTTGGGGAGGTGATGGGTTGGCTTGAACGCCAATATCTCTTAAAGCAAAAGTTGACAGGATGCCCATTTCTTTTGGAAATATTTCATCACCGGTTAGCTTTATGCGGTAAGAGAAGGTTTTTTCTCCGTCCTTTATTTCGCAAACAGGTACAAATACAATGTAGCGGGTGCTGCTGGTTAATTCCTTTCTGATTTTTATAAAGCCATAGCGCATCAGCACATAATCTCCTAAAAAACCATTTGCATAACTAGTCGCCTTGTTTCCATATACGCAAGGTAACGGTTGAAATGTCATCAAATTTTCTTCCAAAAGCGCCCCTGGCACACCAACCTTGCATAGCCAATTCGCCATTATTTTACACTACATAATGAAAAATATATTTGTCTTTCGACAACTTGTGAAACTGGTCTGTTGTCATTGCAGGCACATTAAAGTTGCCGGTAATTTTTCAAGGTGCCAGATTGTCCCCTGGTTGAGATTTTGTGATGAATGACAGAAGTAAAACATACAAAACGCAAAGACGTTTATCTTTTTAGCTTACAAAACTATTACAGGTTTTGGTTTTAATTTCAATAAGTTTTTGCCTGAGAACGATAATATGTATATTCCCTAACGGCAATACTCAAGTGTAAATAAATATCTTTTGCTTCATTTCTAATTTCAAACCTTGGCTTAATGTTCATACAACTAAATATCGTTTTAGACCTTTCAGAAGTGTGGGCATTACTAATACCATTGGGTGTTTTATTATTCAATAGAAACCAGCCTGCTGTTTTAACCCCGGTCATCGTATATCTTTTTCTTGCGTTGCTCTTAAATATTATTGCCGACGGCATCATGCTATACAATTCGGGTAAAGAATTGAAGGATATGATCAGCAACAATCCTTATTATAATTTTCACTCTATTATTCGTTTTGTTTGTTTTTGTATTTTCTTTTTAAGGTTGAAGCAAGCATATTTTTCCAATATTAGAAAATTAATACCTGCGGTTTGGCTACTTTTTTTTATACTAAATTTTTCTTTAATTGAAAAGACGGGGTTCTTTAATTTTTTGCACCTCAGCGGTAATTTGTTGTCGGCTGAAGCCTATCTTTTATTGGCGTATTGCATACTATATTACCTGTCTCAGTTGCGGGATGATGTGGAAGCATTCAAGAGTGAAAAGGAATTTTGGGTGATTACCGGTTTGTCAATTTATGTTGTTATCAACTTTTTTATTTTTTTGTTTTACATACCTATGCTTGACGAAAACATAGACCTTGCAACCAGCATGTGGGATATTCATAATATTGCTTACATCATTCTTTGTATCTTAATAGCCAAAGCCTTTTATGTACCTGTTAGTAACTGATATGAAAGTTTTATTGATGATTGGTATCTCAGCTATGCTGTTGCTATTTGTAAGTTTTCTGATTTCATTTATAACCAGCCAGCGAAAAAAACTTCATTACCACAAGGAGCTACAGGCAGCCAACGAAAGGGAGCAACAGATTCTTACACAGCAAAAAACTGTTTTGGAAGAAATGGTGAAGGAACGAACTGGCGAACTTATTAATCAAAAGGAAGCCTTGCAGGAAACCTTGAACGATCTTAAATCTACTCAACTGCAACTGGTACAACGCGAAAAAATGGCAAGCCTTGGAGAACTTACTGCAGGCATAGCCCACGAAATTCAGAACCCTTTAAATTTTGTAAATAATTTTTCGGAAGTAAATGCTGAATTATTGCTGGAAATAAACGAGCAGTTGGATAAAGAAGCACTTTCTGCAGATGGCAGGAGTACCATTGAATCCATTGTAAAAAACATAAGCCAAAACCTTGATAAAGTTAGCCAGCATGGTAAACGTGCCGATGCAATTGTAAAAGGAATGTTACTCCACTCCAGGGTTAGTGCAGGCGATAAAGAACTTACAGATGTAAACGCCCTCAGCGATGAATATATACGCCTGGCCTATCATGGCCTGCGGGCCAAAGACAAGTCGTTTAATACACAATTTATAACGGAGCTTGATCCTGAACTTCCAAAAATTAGTGTGATTCCGCAGGATATTGGCCGGGTGCTCATCAACCTTTTTAACAATGCCTTTTACTCAGTAAACGAAAAGAAAAAGAAAATTGGTGCCGGCTATGGGCCAACTGTTTCTGTTAAAACACTTGCTAATGAAACCCATGTAACAATCATAGTTAGAGATAACGGCCTTGGCATTGCGGCAAATGTGTTAGAAAAAATTTATCATCCATTCTTTACTACCAAGCCAACAGGTCAGGGCACCGGTCTGGGCCTGTCGCTTAGTTACGACATAATAAAAGCCCACCAGGGTGAGCTTAAAGTAAACACAAAGGAGGGTGAATTTGCTGAATTTATAATTACCCTGCCTTTGCGGTCTTAGTCTTTTCTCGTCTTGCCCGGGTCTCCTTTGAGAAGCACGTGCGCCAGCCAATGGACGGACAAGTAAATACCTCATCAACAGAAGATTTTAGATATTAATAGATGACAACCGATTCCAACAATAGTACGCAACCTGGCCTCTATTATGTCACTTTTCCCTGCTATCTGTGGTTGCCTCTGTTCGTGATTACTCAATTCTACTACCTTGCCTTCTGATGTTTGTTTTTTGTGCAGAAGATAAATAACATTCATGTAGAATCTGTAGGAGGAAGGTGTCCACCCGCTCGTACAGGCGTTAGGGCTGGTAAAGTAAAAGTAGGATCATAGGCATTTGGCATTCAACATCCGGCATAATTGCAAATTGCTTCGTACCTCGCAATGACCTTCCATTCAACATTGAAAATAAAAGTGGATTGCTTCGTTCTTCGCAACGACGAACAAGCTGATTGCTTCGTTCCTCGCGAAGACGTTCTATTCAACCTAAGAACCACATCAAACAGTAACAACACTCACCTCCACATCTTTATTCTTCTCAAACCATCCCACCATCTCATCATTCGTTGTAAACCATTTCTCCAGCGTATACAACCCGATCTTCATATTGTGACGCGGATCGCTAACAACCGACGATTTTTTTTAGGCTGGCGCTAAGTGCAAATAAAATCGGCCGCATTGTTCCGTTTTTATACCGTTATGCACCCCCACTTTTTTATTTTATCTATAAATTAAAAAGGCTGCCCTTTTGAGACAGCCTCTTATGATTCTGATGAATTTCAATTGTTACCTGGTAAACTTCAATGAGTATAACTTATCATCTACGTGTAAAATAGCAGAGTACATGCCTTTGGCAAGGTTAGGCAAAGTAATTAATCGCTGGCTTGTTCCTGCAAACCATGATATGTTTTGCTGCGATATTTTCTTGCCTTGCAGATCAAATATAGTAAGTGAACCTTTGTTGAATGTAGCGGATTCAATAGCAATGTTCAGGTTGTTTCCCTGTATAGGGTTGCCAATTACTTTAAACGCAAAGGTTTTACTATCGAGGTTTAGTTTAAGGACTTTGCTATAGGTAAATTTGCCGTCCTTGTCTACTTGTTTAATTCTATAATAAACTTTACTACCAGGTAAACTTGTATAGTTAACGTGCGTAAAATTGTAAGAATTGACTGATGTTGCGGGAACCATCCCAATTGTTGACAGATTATTAGCGTCAACACCGGCTTGAACTTCAAAATAATCATTGTTTATTTGGTTAGCTATCTGCCAGTTTATTAATGCACTGTTATTTTGTTTTTGAACGTTGAAGCCCAGCCAACTTAGCGGCAAAGGAGTGGTACCTGCATTTACCGATGAAAAGCCACCGTAGCCTAAAGCGTTGTTTACAACTATACCGCCGGTATTGCTGTAGAACATGGCCGCCTGGTTTGTCTTATCACTTCCTGCTGCAAACTCTATGTAGTAATTGTAATTGCCGTTCTCACTTCCTGCACCAGTAGTTACAGTTCCGTTAGGTAGCTGTACGAGCTTAATAGCCGATAAATCACCAACATTTCCTGTAAACGCAATTTCTGCAACAACATCTTCTGAATTGGCTACAGAGTTTTTGGTTGTAGTCAGTGTAGGCGTAATCATATTGATCAGATAGATATAATCTGTACCAAATGTTGCATTCTGAAACAACGCAACTGTGGTAAAGAGTGCGCTATAATTGTTAGTCATGATGCTCATAGCGGGCCTTGCACCAACAACCTGGGGTATTGCCAAAGTAAATTGAACATTGGACGGTTTGTCGCTGTAGTCAGCCGAAGGTTTAATAGCTACGATCACACTGGTTGCAGTTGATCCCGGCTTTATCGTTCCCTGAAAAGTTTGTGCCTGTGTAGTGATTGAAAGGACAAAGAAACATAATAGAGTAAAAAATATCTTATACATAATATCAGTTTATGGGTTCTGGTTATAAGTAAAAGTTAAGGGAGGATTTGCTGACTAATTACAGCAGAACCGTTTCCACTTAAAACATTTGTCAATAAAAATGAATGATCATTAGAAGGACCGGAGTAACGAACGTTTCCATTCATGTTTAGATCTCCGCCTTTATATACGCCTGAAATAACAGCGCTACCATTACCGCCCAATTCTGTAGCAAGCAAATAACTATGGTCATTTGACGGACCGGAGTAACGGGAAGAATTGTTGCTGTTTGCATTACCAGCCCACAGCATTTTTACCGCACCATTTGTATAAAATGCCTCTGCATTTCCATAAATCTGTGCGTCTGTTGATGCGGTGAAATTAAGGTTGTTTACGGCAGAAGGTTTTGTAACGCTTAATGTTTTTGCATTGGTCAAATCAGTTGAAAGCCCAAGGTGATTCCGGTGTCTAACCGTAATTACAAAATTTCCTTCATCAAGATTTTTAAAGAATACAGGATTTACACCATCCACATCAACTACATCGCCATCTTTTTGAAGCAATGCACTCCTTGTTTGAACAAGAGAGCCTGATGCACTTCTCAACTCAAGAAATACCCAGTCAACAATATTATTATCGTTGCCCAGATTAGCAAACACACTTGGATTGGCAACTTCTGCAACTGCATTATCAGTATGTGTAAAAAAGGTTGAATAAGGTGCAGTTCTGTAAGGATCACTAAATGGAACAAGACCGGCAGCACGCAAGTTGTCGTTCATGGTAGTGCCGTTAAATGGCCCTTGCAGGAACACTTTTGAATTCATCAAAAGAAATTTATTCATTGCGTACAACTCGCTGCCTGAAGCAACACCATTAAATGTAACTGCATTAGAAGTTGTGTTTATTGGACTACTTGCGAGTGACCAATCAGTGCCATCATAACGCAAGCCATTCAGGAAAGCTTCATCACCTGTTACACCTGCGGCATCTGCATAGGTACCTACCATGTTGACGGTAGCGCCTGTAATGCCTGAAAAAGTTGGTTTCCAGTAAGCAGTAATATAATCTGTAGCACGTATGGGTTTTTTAGGATGTACTCCTGAAATCAGTTGCGTACCTACGTAAGCGCCAGCGCCAATCGTACCGCCACTTACCTGGTATTGCAGCGGCATGTAGTTAGTGCCACTTCCGACAGGTAAGTCAATATTACCAGCTGCGGTAATTTCCTTCCTTAACTGCCCGGTCCCGTTTGTTTCAACAAACTTTCCGGTAGCTGCTCCGGTAACCACCGCTGTGCTACTCAAAATTAAATTGTTAACACCTGTTTGGATTTTACCATTTGTGAAAATCAAACTGGTTGATACCCTGGTATTTCCTGCAAGTGCAATGTTTGCAACATTGGATATTTCAAGGTTTGGAATGGAAAAACCATTGGTATTTACCTGCTGTGTGCTGGTACCATTCAATATTATTTTCCCTGGTCCTAATACATCTGTATTAGAAGTAAGATCACCCTGAACAGATACAACAGCACCGCTTTCAATGGTTATGGTACCACCATTGATTACCAGTTGGGCTTGCGATTTATTGGCCAAGCCAATCAAAACAACCAGGAAGCCTAGTTTTGCATATTTATTCATACTTAGGAAATTTTATTAAATATAATTATTTTTTTATTGTTAAAGTATACCCAGATTTTACAACTAAAGTTGCGCCCGGCAGCACATTGATGCTTTTCACCAACACATTGGAACTAAGAATTACGGTACCGCTGCTAATGGTTACATCAGTATTTGCATCTGATACTGTTTGGCTACAGCCCCAGTTATTTCCTGTTTCCCAGTCCAATCCGGATGACCCAGTCCAATTATTACTTATTACGATTGTAAATGTATTGCTAACGTTTGTGCCATTCACAATACAGCGATATTTCTTTCCATACCAGCTCGTTGGCACTGCGTTTAACTGAAGATCGATTGTATCCACTCCAGCGTAGTTTGTGCTATTAGAGAGATTTATAAATCCACTATCAGATTGAACCTGCCATTGATAGCTGCTTCCGGAGATATTTAACGAGGCAACTCCATTTCCACCCGGACAAATATTTATAGTGCCCGAGGCGCTTGTGTTTACAATAATGTTTGTTGAAGAAGAGCCAATACCATCAGGTAAGGTAACTGATATAATTCCACTGGTTGCTCCACCGGGAACTGTTGTTGTAATCTTAGATGCCGAATCAACTGTAAATGTAGTTTCGATATTATTGAACTTGACAGAGTTAGTGCTATTAAAATTTGTACCTCTTATTATTACTCCAGTGCCACTGGTGCCGGTAGAGGGAGTGAAAGATGTAATTATCGGTGCATTTGAAAAGTAGGTGAACCCGCTTTTTGAAGCTGTGCCTACACTATTTGTTACACTAACACTGCCCGATGAACCAAGGCCAACTACTGCATTTATTCGAACACTTGTATCGGACACAATTGTGAACGATGTAGCAGGAGTGCCTCCAAAAGTTACAGCCGTTACCCCGCTCAAATTTGCTCCTTATATTACAACTGTATTGCCTGTTGTGGCTGATGTAGGAAAGAATGAAGAAATGGTTGGTGATCCTGCCGGAGCTATAAAAGTAAAGCCTGTTTTTGATGCCGTGCCTACACTATTTGCTACACTAACACTGCCCGATGAACCAAGGCCAACTACTGCATTTATTCGAACACTTGTATCGGACACAATTGTGAACGAT
>JAJAYD010000133.1 GCA_026786345.1 Chitinophagaceae bacterium | reverse complement strand
GTTAAATACTGCCTGCTCAAACCTCACTATTTTATGCCTTTGGCAGTATACCTAAGAGTGATGCCGCTTTTTGTAAGAGATGAGGTAGGAACGGTAATTGAAAGAATTACGCTATAAACGGTACAAACAATATTTGGACACTGATGGTACAAACGATATTTGTACATTAGTTAATAAGTTAAATCATGAAAAAAATTACTGGCCTTTTAATGCTTGCCTTTATGGTAGTAAACAATACCGACGTGATTGGCCAATCAATAATAAAAGCTGAAGAAACGACCTACAGAAATCCTTTGCCCGTTGTGTTTGGTGACCCCTATGTGTTGTACGTAAAGGGAGACAAATATTATCTCTATGGCACCGGCGGAGTTACCCATGGTTTTGCTGCCTATTCATCCACCGACCTGGTGCACTGGAAGCCTGAAGGGCAAGTATGGTATGCCAACAACGAGAATGCATGGAACGACAGTACAGCAGGTTGGGACGGTGCTTATTGGGCGCCTGAAGTATACGAAGTGAAGGGTAAGTTTTACATGTTTTACAGCGCACAATGGAAGAAAAATCCTAACAAAGATTTCGAAAATTTTCGCATAGGCGTTGCCGTTGCTGATAAGCCAACCGGTCCATTCATCGACCTGGCGAAAAAACCCGTTTTCGATCCGGGGTACCCGATCATAGATGCAAACGTTTTTTTTGATGACAATGGAAAGTTGTACCTGTATTATTCAAGGGTGGCTTACAAACACCCTGTAAAAAGTGAAGTGGCACAATGGGCAAAAAGTAAAGGCTGGTTTAAAGAGATAGAGGAAAGCTGGGTATATGGAGTTGAATTGAAACCGGATTTTAGTGAGGTAATTGGCGAGCCGGTTTTAATACTGCGTCCGCCGGTATCAATGAAGGATAAGCAGGCAGAATGGGAAAGCCGTTCAGTAACCTCAAACGAAGTAAACCGGCGCTGGACCGAAGGATCGGTAACCTTTAAGAAAGGCAATACCTATTACATGATGTATTCAGCAAATTATTTTGGCGGCAAGAACTATGCAGTTGGGTATGCAACATCAAAAAGCCCGCTGAGTCCGTTTAAAAAGTCGAATGATAATCCGGTACTTGCCAAAAATTCAGACAACGGCGGCATTGTTACCGGTACTGGTCACAACAGCATTACCTACTCACCAGATGGCAAAGAAATGTTTTGCGTATACCACGGCCGCACTACTGCCACCGGCAATGACCGCGTACTATTTGTTGACCGTATGAAAATTTTGAAAGATGGAAGATTAATTGTTGAAGGGCCCAATACAGAACCGCAACCGCTACCATTCGGATTAAATAAACAATAAGACAACTATTTATCTTGTAGGGTTTGCCAGATTTTATCAGGCGTAATATTCATCCCTACGGATACATTCACTCAAAGATGCCTAATCCAAAACCTGAAGGTAAAGCAGGCTTGTTTGGAAATGGGTTTGTATGCTTCAGGGCAACTGCTCCTGGGTGAACATTATATGGTAGCGATGATTCGCAAAGCAGGTAAAAAAAATAGCGAAGTATCGTAGACCTTCGTAAAACTAAAAAAGGATCACATTGCTGTAATCCTTTTTTGGAGGTCCCGACCAGATTCGAACTGGTGTGGAAGCTTTTGCAGAGCTCTGCCTAACCACTCGGCCACAGGACCCTAAAAATTCAGGCTGCGAAAATAGGGCAATTCAATTAAATCAAAAATTCATAAGCAAAAATACATGCGCAACTGCCCTATTTTTGCTTTACTAAACAAGTTGAATGAAACGCATTGCCGAAAGTGAATTGATACTCAATAGCCGCGGAGCGATTTACCACCTGGATGTAAGGCCTGAAGAGCTTGCTCATACTATCATTACAGTAGGCGATCCGGACCGTGTACACGAGGTTAGCAAGCATTTCGATAGTATAGAAGTGAAACATAAACATCGCGAATTTGTAACGCATACCGGTATGCTTGGTAAAAAAAGGATCTCTGTAGTTTCAACGGGTATCGGGCCAGATAATATTGACATCGTTTTAAACGAACTCGATGCCCTCGTAAACATCGATTTCAATTTAAGAACCATTAACGATACCCTTACAACTTTAACCATTATACGTTTAGGCACTTCAGGATCGTTGCAAAGTGATATTGAGGTAGACAGTATGGTAGTCTCAACACATGGGCTGGGCATAGATAACCTGCTTAATTATTATCGCCACGACAATAACGACGAGGAGATGCAAATTCTTCAACAATTTGTGGCACATACGCAACTCGGCAGTCATTTTTCGCAGCCATATATCGCAGGTGGTGCCGCTGCAGTTTTAAAAAATTTTGTTGAAGGTTTTCATCATGGCATTACCGTAACATGCCCGGGCTTTTACGGGCCACAAGGCAGGGTGTTGCGCTTAGGTTTAACAAATCCTGATCTTATTGACAGGCTTACACAATTTACTTTTGGCAATCATCGCATTACCAATTTTGAGATGGAAACAAGTGCCATTTATGGGTTGGGTAAACTGTTAGGTCACCATTGCATTAGCATTAGCGCTATTGTTGCCAACCGTGTAAAAAAAGAGTTTAGCAAAGATGGCGCAAAGGCAGTGGAGAACATGATTAGCAAAAGCCTTGCAATTATTGCAAATATGTAATACGAAATCAAAATTTAATAAAGGACGGTGTTGTAATGCTCGTCCCCGATTTATCTTAAACTGTTTATAAATGAAGATTGAATTTTTTAAATACCAGGGAACCGGCAACGATTTTATTTTATTGGATAACCGCACCAATCTATACGACAATCTAACCCCGCAACATGTGCATCATTTGTGCGACCGGCATTTTGGTATAGGTGCCGACGGTTTAATGTTATTGAACGAAAAAGAAGGCTATGATTTTGAAATGGTCTATTACAACTCGGATGGAAGGGAAAGTACCATGTGTGGTAATGGCGGAAGGTGTATTGTACGTTTTGCCTATGACCTGGGTATCGTTTTAACCGGGTATCGTTTTTTAGCAACGGATGGCCCGCACAAAGCAAGTTTTGACGAACGTAACTGGATACAATTACAAATGAAAGATGTACATAACCTGGACAGAAGATATAGTGATTTTATTGTAGATACGGGATCGCCACATTACATAAAATTTGTAACCGATGTAATGGAGAGAGATGTGGTAACCGAAGGAAGGAAAATAAGGAACAGCAAGGATTTTGAAGAAGAAGGCATTAATGTAAATTTTGTAGAGCAAAACGATGATTGGATTACCGTAAGAACTTATGAACGTGGTGTTGAAAATGAAACATTAAGTTGTGGCACAGGTGTAACTGCAAGTGCATTGGTAAGTGCACATAATGATCTTGGTTTTAACAGGGTTGAAGTAAGGACTAAAGGTGGACACCTGGCAGTTGAATTTGATAAAGTAGGCGAAGAACATTTTAAACACATTTATTTATGCGGGCCGGCTACGTTTGTTTTTAAGGGCGAAACTGAAATAAAAGTAAACTCGTTGGTAAGCCGTTAATTCGTTTTACCAATATTATCCTGGCCATTATATTTTTTAAGTGAATGATACAGTATTTTAAAAACGTAAATAGCCAGACAGTTGAAATTACAAAACCCGAAAATGGCATTTGGGTAAACCTTGTTCCCCCATTTAAGGATGAGGAATTTTTAGAATTATCTGAAGAACTGGATATACCTATTGAATTTTTACGCGACTCACTGGACATTGACGAGCGTCCCCGTTTTGAAGTAGCCGACAATGTTAAGTTTGTAGTAATTAAAACTCCTGCCGAAAACAATTCTTTTAACGACAGCGATGCTTTATACATTACCATTCCAATCTGCATCATTCTTACCCACAACCATATTGTAACAGTTAATAGTTTTGATAACGGCGCTATAAAAAAATTCCTCGGTTCTTTTCAAAAACGGCATCCCGACAAAAAGAATATCATGGTGCTGAAAATATTTGAAAAGATCGTGCAGAACTTTCTTGAGTTTCTAAAACAGATCAACCACCAGCGAAATCTTTTTGAGCAAAAATTATACGATAGTAACCGTAACGAAGAACTGCTAAACCTGATGCGCATTCAAAAAAGCCTGGTGTATTTTGTTACAGCTTTACGCAGTAATGAGCTGCTGATGATTAAACTGGAGCGTACCAATTTTTTGGGCCTTACCGAAGAAGAAAAAGAAATACTGAGTGACCTTATAGTTGACACCAGCCAGGCGTTGGAAATGGCCAACATCTACACCAACATACTCAGCAGTACCATGGATGCATTTGCCAGCATCATCAGCAACAATTTAAACAACGTGATGAAACGGCTAACTTCCATAACCATCATTTTGTCGTTGCCTATTTTGGTTACAGGCATCTATGGTATGAACGTAGCCATCCCCTATCAAAACTCTCCCCATGCCTTTTATATACCGGTAATTTTATCTATTTCTATTTCTATTATTATTGGCTGGTACTTTTTAAAGAAGAAGCTATTTTAACCTTCAATCCCCGATTTGATTAGACTATAAATTTAACTGGATACATGACTGACCAATCATTACAAAAAGAACAACTGGAAACAACTATTACCAAATACACTGTTAGGGTGTATGGCGTTTTAATAGACAATCAAAACAGAATTTTGGTAAGCGATGAATTTATCAGAGGCAGTTATTTCACCAAGTTCCCAGGCGGTGGTTTAGAGTTGGGCGAGGGAACCAGGGAGTGCCTGCAACGCGAGTTTAAAGAAGAAACCAACCTTGATGTAATCATTGGGGACCATATTTATACCACCGATTTTTTCCAGGTCTCCGCCTTCAATAATACTGACCAGATCATCAGTATCTATTATGAAGTGCTTGCTGAAGAACCGATAAGACTTCACACAAAAACAGCTCTATTCGATTTTGAACCACACCAGGTTGCCGACCCCAATGGTTGCAGCGAAGTATTTCGTTGGATACAAGTGCATGAGATAACTGAAGAAAGTGTGTCGCTTCCCATAGATAAAATTGTGGTTAAGATGGTACGGGATAAATACATCGTGTGCTGAAATGGCCGCAATTCTGTATAAAATTCTAAAGTTTTCAAGTAGGTACCGGCATTATATCCTGGTGCGTTAAATTCTACTATTTCTACCCGAACTTTTAATTCTGACCAAACCACTTTATTTTACTCTACTAAAATTGTAACGATGACAAAAGCCCTTCCTGAAAATCACCAGGTGATAATGCCTTACCTTATTGTTAATAATGCCGCAGGCTTTATTGATTTTATGAAAGAAGTATTTGACGGAAAAGAGTTAAACCGTCACATGCGCAATGAAACAATTATTATGCATGCCGAGGTTATGATTGGAGGTAGTACGATGATGCTGGCTGATAGCACCAGCGAGTTTACAGACAGAACTGCCGGAATGTTTATATATGTGGACGATGCAGACACAACCTATGATAAAGCACTTGCCAAAGGAGCAACAAGCATTATGCCCCCGGCAGACCAGCCTTATGGGAGGAGTTGTGGCGTAAATGATGCTTTTGGAAATACCTGGTGGATTACTTCTCTACCAGGTTTTTAATAAAAAAGGAGGCTGCAGGCCTCTCTTTTATTATCGAAAATATTATTTCAATTTAGTTACTTCATTGTTTTTACAACCTCTCTTACATACTGCATGCTTTGGGCAATTTCAGGTGCATTGTTATTCCAATTGTATTCATACTCAGCCCAAATTGGCCCTTTAAAATTTTGGCGTTTCAACTCTTCCAAAACCGCTTTTATGTTCGAAATTCCTGTACCCCAGGGTACATCATGTGGTCCTGCAGGTGACTGTGGGCGGGGTGCACCTTCTACCCGCGGTGCGGGAGGTTTTTGACCATAGGCGAGGTATTCGGCACTTGGCTTTTCATGCAAATCTTTCATATGCAGTTCAAACAC
>JAJAYD010000132.1 GCA_026786345.1 Chitinophagaceae bacterium | reverse complement strand
GGGCGTAACAATAGTAGCAGTTGCAGTTGCAGTTGCAGTTGATTGTGCGTTAGCAGAGCTTGCAAAGCCAATACCGACGATGGCTGCTGCTAAAATTTTCTTCATGTTTTTCATTTTTTGGGATTTTTTTGTTTTCATAAAAGGTTTCATTGTAAACGACGACTTAAATAAAAGATTGTAAGACAACAAATAAAATTTTGCTTAAAAGGTTAGGAGTAAGTGATTTAAAATCATGTTGTTTAAATTGAAGGCTTAGGAAATTATAATTTGTAAAACAATTGGTATAGGCCAGTTTTAAATAAAAGAAATTAAAAGGTGTCTGAAAAAAATTGGGTTGATGACAGGCAAGGGAATGAAATACTAATGAACCGATACGTCTGCGGGTATATTATTTTAGATGAATACAAATAATAAAGATGAAAAAACTGCTTACCCTCTGCTGTTGTGTACTTTCATTATGGAGCTATGCTCAAAAAAGCAGCGCTGTATCGTTTGAAACCTGGTTAAGCTTAAAGCAGGCCGGCCCGGCCGTTATGTCGGCCGATGGACACCTGGTTGCTTTTACTGAAACCACTACCGATTGGGTTAACAATACCTACGATACTGAAATTTGGCTATCAAAAGATGCAGGCGAACCGTACCAGTTAACCCGAACCAATAAAGGCAGTAGTACGCAGCCACGTTTTACACCCGATAGTAAATTCATAAGCTTTTTGGCCGACCGCGGAGACAAGACTCAATTATATATGATACCTGTTGAAGGTGGAGAAGCATTTGTAATAACCCGTGATGAAGATGGCGTTGGCAATTACGAATGGAGCCCAAATGGCAAACAGGTTGCTTACCTGAAAGCAGATCCGGACAGTGCCGTGGATAAAAGTTTGAAAGAACGTTACGGAGCTTATTCAGTAGAAGATGAGACTTTCAGACAAAATCATTTGTGGCTGCTCAACTTCAACCTTGACTCTTTACAGATAGCGGGTTTGTATCCATGCTATAAAAACAGGAAAGATTCTTTGTTAGGCAAATGCTATGAATTACCGTTGGCAAAACGTGTTACCAAAGGCAACTTTACCCTTAGCTCTTTCTCGTGGAGCCCTGATTCCAAAACAATAGCTATAACAAAAGCACCAAATCCTTTAATACCCTCATCGCAATACGCCGACATTGCACTTATTGATGTAGCATCAAAAAACAGTACATCAGTTGTATCAAACCCTTCTTCGGATGCCTTTGACGTTTGGAGCCCCGATGGTAAGCAATTTGCTTATCATAGTTCAGTGGACGACTCAACGACCTTCTATTATAAAAACAACCGTTTATTTATTTACGATCTAACAACAAAACGTAGCCACGAAATAGCCAAAGACTTTGATGAGCAAAAATCAATCGTTGACTGGAAAACAAGCGGCATCTATTTTACTGCTGCTCAAAAAACAACATCAAAACTTTTTATGATTGATGTAGCCTCGGGCACCGTCAAACCGCTATCCATCAACCTGGATATTATTAATGCAGTTGGTTTTAGTGATCAAACAAAAGACCTGGCAATAACAGGCAGAAATTATAACGACTTGCCTGAAGTATATATAAGCGCCGCAAATGAACCCATAAAAAAGATCACAAATTTTACAAAACAGATAGAAAATTTAAATACGCCGGTTAACGAAGTCATACAATGGAAAAGCAAAGACGGTGCAACCATTGAAGGCATCTTGCTAAAGCCAAAAAATTATGATGCTTCAAAAAGGTATCCTTTATTAGTGGTTATACATGGTGGGCCTACCGGAGTTGACAGGCCCGAACCAACACCCACTTATGTTTACCCTATTATGCAATGGTGCCAAAAAGGAGCTTTGGTACTACGTGTTAATTACAGAGGCAGTGCCGGGTATGGCGAAAAATTCAGATCGCTCAACGTAGGCAACCTTGGCATCGGCGATATGTGGGATGTTGTAAGTGGGGTGGAATATTTAAACAGCAAAGGAATGATTGATACCTCCCGCATGGGTTGCATGGGTTGGAGCCAGGGTGGCTATATCTCTGCTTTTCTTACTACGCATACCAATATGTTTAAAGCAATTTCGGTGGGGGCCGGTATCTCTAACTGGGTAACCTATTATGTTTCTACTGATATTACTCCATTTACAAGACAATACTTACGATCTGCGCCCTGGACAGATATGGAGATGTACAGGAAGACCTCCCCTATGACAACTATTAACGACGCAGTTACACCAACTTTAATACAGCATGGCGAGTTAGACAGGCGTGTGCCCATATCGAACGCTTACGAATTGTACAGGGGTTTGCAAGATAAAAAGGTACCCAGCAAATTAATTGTATACAAAGGATTTGGGCATAGCATTAACAAGCCAAAAGAACGACTTGCTGCTGTATGGCACAACTGGTTATGGTTTAATCATTATGTATTTGGCGATAAAGAAACTGAGTTGCCAACAGATTGATCCGCAGCAAACTTTCCACATGCCTCCATCTGATATTAAATGATACCGTGCACAATCTTTTTAAAACCACCACTGTTTTTGATACAGGAGAAACAATATATTAGCGTTCAGGCTAAAACGACCGTCACTAAAAATAACTACCAAATAGAGATGAGTATTTTAGCCACTTTATAACCAGTTCACATTCTTGCAGGTAGTTTGACTTTAATAAGTGGACTTGTAGCTATGACCTAAAATAAAAAGACAAGCAAGACACAGACTTTCCGGGAAAATATTTTTTGGGTCGATGGCTGTAACGAAATTACCTGGACTTAATGCAGGCATCTTTAATCCAAAACTTCCTATATTTATTCCTATAGCGATTATTAGTTTTTATCAGGCCGCCACAGGTAACAAAATATTATTTATCAAGACACTTAACAACGGACAGAAGCCTCAAATATTAGATTAGTTTTTTTTGACAATTGGAATGTTATTAACATCTTCTGTGTGTGTAATTTTAAGGATCATTCATTTAAATACAGACATATTTTTTTCAATTGTACTTTTTGTATTTTCAACTATTGGACTTTATTGTTGTGGAGTTGACCTTTATAATTATATCAAAAAGCCGACAAACAAATTCTATTGACTTTTTATTTATATTCTCAGAATGTAGCACAGCTTTATTAAAGCATTGACTGCTTTTTTAGTAAACAACTCAAAATTATTTCCGTTTTTGCCACAAGTTTTATTGCTAATTATTCCAATGTCAGTTGGACAATTTGGAATTACAATCGAAAGGTAAACAAGACAAACATATTGGCAAAAAGAGTTCAACTTGACAAGACATTTACCTGGTAGAAGCCAGAACCGCTAACATTAGGTTTGACAATAGCTGAAACCATTAACAACCTTAAAAAATAATTAATCCTGTTTTTTGCTTTTTAGTACAAATAAAAATTTCAAACAAAATTGCTACTTATGAATCTTTTTTTACTCCTGCACTTTTCCATTTTACGCAATCCATACAATTAATGTTGCAGTTGAAATTTCTATGATACTAAAAAACATGAGCTGTTTAGTTGGAGAATTACATAAACCAAACCTGCTTGAATAAGTTTCATTATGCAACCTTCACAAATATTTGTAACTCAAATAGGTTTTTGATTTAATATTCTCGACAACAAAATGATTTATATCGCAAGTCCTGGAATTATGGCAAACGATAAAACGAAGTTTTGGTAAGCATCGTAAGGCGATATAAGTTGCAGAAAAAGACCGGGAGTTTCGAAATATTTTTAAGTTAAAAGTGCTTCAGATATTGTCTATTCAGTTTAAGTATTTTTTTTCGGAGAAATGGGCTCATCCAATTGCCTTATTGTTTAGTTCCAATATCCCTTTTAAAATTTGTGTTGACTTTTTTTCTGAGTTCACTAAATCATCAAGCGTGATTTTATCGAGTAACTGATCAACAGTAAATTGAATCATTTGCCACAGGGAACGTGTAGAACAATCCACTGAATGGGTGCAAAGTTTTAAGGTACCTGCATGAAGTCCGCAAAATCCCGTATCAAACAACGATCCTCCCAATGCTTTAAGCACTTTATTAATAATAATTTTATTTGCGGGTTTGGCTAATAAATATCCTCCCTTATATCCGGGAGTGCTATTAATAAATCCTGCCATCCTAAGAATCCGGGTAAGCTTAGCCACATAATGACTGCTCAGACCTTCCGCTTCACTTAATTGCGGAATGCTCATTCCTTCTTCAGTATGGCAACCAGCTATACGTATCAGTATTCTCAAACCATATTC
>JAJAYD010000131.1 GCA_026786345.1 Chitinophagaceae bacterium | reverse complement strand
TAAAAAAGTTTTCTGCTGCCTTTGTAAGAAAAATGAGCGAAACTGTTTCGCTGGCCTATCACGCCTGGATTAAAGCAAGAAGAAGCAATGATTTTTCAATTTTCGAACCAGTACTTTCCGATATAATCGAGCTGAAAAAACAGGAAGCAGACATTTTGGGTTACACCGAAAACAGGTACGTTGCGCTGTTAAATGAATATGAACGGGGAGCAACCGTAACCATGTTGGATAAAATATTTAACGATGTAAAGCAGCCATTAAAAGATTTATTAAATGAACTACAAGCCTTTCCTCAACCCGACATTACTTTTTTACATCAACATTTTCCCAAAGATTTGCAATGGAAATGGGGTCAACAAATTGCCGGCATTTTAGGGTTTGATTTTGAAGCCGGGCGGCAGGATATTTCGGAGCATCCGTTCTCTACCAATTTTAATAACCAGGATGTAAGAATTACCACAAGGATAGATGAAAATGATTTCGGGAACATGACGTGGAGCACCATTCACGAAGTAGGTCATGCCTTGTACGAGCAAGGCCTGCCTGCTGAAGAATATGGTTTGCCCATTGGCGAATACGCCTCTTTAAGTGTACATGAATCTCAATCGCGACTTTGGGAAAACTGTGTGGGTAGGGGGGCGGCATTTTGGAATTTTCATTTTAAAGAGTTGACTAAGATTTTTCCTGCCCGGTTTAATAATGTTACTGCAAACCATTTTACAAAGGCTATTAATAAAATTCAACCATCACTTATAAGAACAGAAGCAGATGAACTGACTTACCATTTTCATGTGATGATCCGCTATGAAATTGAAAAGTTATTGATAGGTGGCGAGCTGAAAGCAGTGGACATTCCAGCTTATTGGAATGAGCAATATCGGCATATCTTAGGTGTTACAGTTCCTGATGATTTGCATGGTTGTTTACAGGATGTGCATTGGAGCCATGGAAGTTTTGGATACTTTCCTACTTACAGCCTTGGCAGTTTTTATGCAGCACAGTTTTGGCAACAATTACTTTCTGAAAAACCCGGGCTTTTACAAAGGCTTGCAGAAGATGGAGATACATCCAGCATACTAACCTGGTTGCGTGAAAAAGTGCATCCACATGGCAGGTTTTATAACAGCGAAGCACTATGTAAAAGCATAACCGGTAAAGGCCTTGACAGTCGTGTTTTTGTTACTTATTTACGCGAAAAAATGATGAACCTGGCCCGGACCTAATAGTATATTGTAATTCAAATTTATTTTTTAATTTTTTCTAAGTAAGTCACCTGCTTTTAACGAGGCAGGTTTTTTTGTGCCTATGCATAAAAAATTGTTGTTAGCCACACACTTGCCACAATGCAAATCTGGTGATCTGCAGTTTTGTTACACCCTGTTTCAAAATGGGATTTTTTGTTCAAACAGAGAAAAAAACGACCTGGCATAAAATAAAACCAGCAGAATTTGGTTTATATACTGTGCGGGTGATTTTGTGCCTATTCCTATATCCATATTGATAACCATCCCAGTTTTTCTATGAAAACCTTACACAGGGTATTGCTCAACTGTATTCAGTTGGTAACGCTCATTCTGCTCACTACAAATGTATCCGCTCAGTTAAAGGCGGATTTTACTGCTACTAACACAATAGGTTGCCCACCTATGGTTGTTAATTTCGAAGACAAATCCACAGGCGACCCTACCGAATGGAAATGGGATTTGGGAAATGGAACCATCTCGTACCTGAACAGTCCCATTGCTACTTATTTTAATCCGGGGGAGTACACAGTTAAATTGATAGTAAAAAATAGCAACGGACAAGATGTAGTTACCAAAACAAAATTTATTACAGTTTACGAGTTACCAAAGGCAAACTTTGGAGCATCAGATACTACCGGTTGTTTTCCTTTAAAAGTTTTATTCAGCGATAGCAGCCTTGCCGGGTCTGGAACCATAGCATCGTACCAATGGGATTTTGGTGATGGAAATTTATCAACTTTAAAAAATCCGGAGCATATCTACATTAATGAAGGTGATTTTACTGTTACACTAAGGGTGGTAAATACAAATGGATGCGTAAAAGTATTTACAAGACCTTCCTATATAAAATTGCGCACAGGAGTTAAGGCCGATTTTACTTATAATATTTCATCGAACTGTAAGTCACCGGTATTGGTAAATTTTATAAATAAATCCGGAGGTACCGGCGTGTTGAATTATAAATGGGATTTGGGAAATGGCAGCACTTCAATTGTACAAGACCCGATAGGTAGTTATGTTTCTACCGGGCTTTATACGGTTAAATTAATTGCATCGAATAGTTCGGGTTGTACTGACACTTTATTTAGAAAAGACTTTGTAAATATTTCGTTTGTAAAAGCAAACTTTAATGCACCTGCCTATATATGTGCCAACTCGTTGTTTACTGTTACAAATACTTCTACGCCTGCACCTTTAAGTGTATTATGGGACTTTGGTGATGGCACCACCAGTACACTATTATCGCCTGTAAAATTATACAATGCACCTGGCATATATGCCATAAAAATGGTGAGTACTTTTACCAATTGTACCGACTCGGCAACAAAAAACATTACAGTTATTGGTGGCCCAAAGGTTGATTTTAATGCAGCCAACCTGGTAGGGTGTAAACTGCCGCATACCGCCACGTTTACAGACCTGACTGTGAGTGCGGGAGCAATAACCTACCTGTGGCGTTTTGGCGACGGTACAACATCCACGCTTGCATCGCCAACGCACACTTTTACACAGTATGGCAACTTTGCTATTACCCTGGTTGTAACCAATTGGAGCGGATGTAAAGACAGCCTTGTTAAAAATGAGTTGATAAAAATTACTGCACCTAAAATTACTTCAATTACAGATTTGCCGGTGAGGGGATGTATTCCGTACACCATTAATCCGCTTGCAGTAGTTACCAGTAGCGAGCCTATAGCAAACTATCAATGGGATTTTGGCGACGGTACCACCTCAACAGCCGCAAATCCAAATCATACCTACACCGTATCCGGCGCCTACATGGTAAAGCTTATTGTTTTAACAGCAAATGGTTGTACCGATACTTTAAAATTTACAGATGCTGTAAAGGTTGGCACACGGCCTTCAACAGCATTTTCGGCCGATCCTTTAGATGTTTGTGCGCAAACAAAAGTTACTTTTTCTGATCTTTCAGCCGGCACCCCATTTGTTCATGAGTGGCTTTGGCAGTTTGGCGATGGCGGTACTTCAGTAGTTCAAAACCCCGTGCATTTATACACCGATACCGGAAAATTTAATGTAACCCTTATCACCACAAATTTTGGTTGCTCTGATACTTTATGGAAAGAAAAGTATATACACGTTAACCCTCCTATAGCCAGGTTTGATACTGCCTTTTTATGTACAACTCCATTGACCCGTAATTTTATTGACAAGTCAATTGGTGCAACTACCTGGTCCTGGGATTTTGGTGATGGCACTTCATCTGGCATACAATTTCCATCGCACACGTACAGCTTACCCGGTAACTACAAGGTAATTCTTAAGGTAACGAATGGTACCTGCGAACACACATTGTCAAAATTTGTAAAGGTGGTTAATGAAGACCCGCGGTTGTTAAGTACGGACTCGATAAGTTGCCGCAACGCCAGAATGACTTATACAGTAACCAATGTTACCGCAAGCAACATAGTTGATTATACATGGTATCCAATGGGTGCTCAAACAGAAACACCTATTGTGTCTACTTTATATGCTTTGGCCCAGTACTATACTGCTCCGGGTCAGGTAAATCCTTCTGTTATAGTTAAGGATGTACTGGGGTGTAAATACAACGTTTCTACCTCAACACCAATTAATGTTTATGGGCCTGTAGCCGGCTTCTCCGTTCCATTTAATGCTACTTGTTTTATGACTGCTGTTCCTTTTAACGACACATCAAAAACTGACGGTATACACCCAATTTCAAACTATATTTGGAGTTTTGGTGATGGAAAGATGGAGACCCTTTCAAACGGACCCTTTAGTCACCAGTACGACAGCGCCGGGGTTTTTGGCGTTCGGCTGACAGTTGTTGATACTTATGGTTGTCGTGACAGTGTTTATAAACCCGACCTTTTAACGATTTCTAAACCTGTGGCAGTCTTTACCGTTTCCGATACATTGGTTTGTCCTAAGGTTCCGGTGGTATTTAAAAATTTATCAACCGGTACCAATATTACTTATAAATGGGATTTTGGTGATGGAATTATAGCCACAACCGCCGGAGCCACGCACGTATATTCAACTGAAGGATTGTACCATGTTAACCTTACTATCATAGATAAATTTGGATGTTCCAGCAGTAGCGATACATTAATACATATTGTACAAACCACCGCCGACTTTTTAATGAGCGACTCATTTTCAAGCTGTCCTCCCCTGCAGGTAGACTTTACCAACCGTTCCAAAGGTTTCATTGTAATGTCGTACGATTTTGGTGACGGGGGTATTTCAACATTAAATAATCCATCGCACATATACACATACCCAGGTACTTATTTTGTTAAGCTGGGTGTTCGTAACAATGGCGGCTGTACCGATACATTAATAAAGAAAGTAGTGATACAGGGACCAACAGGTGTGTTTACTTATAACCCATTAGTAGTATGTAATCCCGCTACCATTGATTTTGTAGCTAACACCAAAAACGCTGTAAAATACATTTGGGATTATAATGATGGTACCACGGTTTTCTCAACTCTAACCAAGACAACACATGTCTATAGCAGTCCGGGTGATTATATTCCTAAAATAATATTGGAAGATAATTCTGGTTGCCGGGTGCCTGTAGTTGGTAAAGACACTATAAGGGTTAAGATAATTGAAACAAATATTGTATCACCAGGGGCAGTGATTTGCGACAGCGGAATGGTTGCTTTTAAAGACTCAAGTATTTCAAACGATACCTATAAAAGTTTTACATGGAATTTTGGAGATGGACAAACATCCACTGTCAGGAATGTCAGTCACCATTACACCCAGCCTGGCATCTATAGCATACAATTGATCACAAAAACTTCAGCGGGATGTGCTGACACGGCAGTTGTGCTCAATCATGTTAAGATTGTCAATAGTCCATCTTTTAAAATTATAGGGGATACTTCTTCTTGTATACCGGGTACTTTAACCTTTACGGGTGGATTGCAAAGGCCTGACACTTCAACCTTAACCTGGAAATGGAATTTGGGTAACGGGCAGGTTTCGGAAGTTCAAAACCCACCGGCTCAAACTTACCCAACCGCAGGTAAGTTTCCCGTAACGGCAATGGTTACCAATTACGATGGCTGCAGGGATAGCAGTATACGATATGTTGACATTCATCCGCTGCCGGTTGTTGATGCAGGGCCCGATTCTACTATATGCCGTGCTACCTCCCTAACATTACAGGCAACAGGAGCGCTGCAATACACCTGGAATTTTGAACCAACTTTAAACTGTTTGAATTGTGATATGCCGGTGGCAAAACCATTAACAAATACTACCTACCTGGTTACCGGTAAGACTGCTTTTGGTTGCGTAGCTACCGATACGGTGCGCATTAACGTAACGCAGCCATTTAAAATAACTGTGAACGCAGGCGATACCCTTTGTGCAGGAGAAAGTATTACATTGGGAGCTACGGGTGGAGAAAAATACAACTGGACTCCATCAATATGGTTGAGCAATGCAGGAACGGCAAACCCTGTAGCAAGGCCGGATTCATCCTTAACCTACCAGGTAATAGGAAGTACTAATAATAATTGTTTTGTCGATACCGGTTATGTAACGGTTAAGGTTTACCCAATGCCGCAGCTTAGTATTTTGGGTAGTGACGAGGTAATTGTAAATGTTGGAAACTCTTACCAGTTGCAAACAAAAAACTCACCCGATATTACCAACTGGAAATGGTTGCCTTCAACCTTTCTGTCTTGCAACGATTGTCCCAATCCTAAAATTACTCCTAAGGAATCGAGAGTGTATTCGGTAATTGGTTCAAATGCCGGCAGGTGTGTGGCCAGGGATGAAGTAAGAATAAACCTTGTTTGTAATAATTCAAATGTTTTTATTCCAAACACGTTCTCTCCAAATAACGATGGAAGCAACGATCGCTTTTATCCCAGAGGTACAGGGGTGTTTGGTATTAAATCGATGAAGATATTTAATCGCTGGGGCCAGATTGTTTTTGAAAACAATAGCTTCACACCAAATGATGCCTCGG
Organism: Chitinophagaceae bacterium; assembly: GCA_026786345.1. Classification (GTDB taxonomy): domain Bacteria; phylum Bacteroidota; class Bacteroidia; order Chitinophagales; family Chitinophagaceae; genus Segetibacter. The sequence goes on along the minus strand of JAJAYD010000131.1, from coordinate 9,121 downwards.
CCGGGTGGGATGGTAAATTGAAAGGATTGGACCTAAGCTCGGACGTGTACGTGTACCTTATGGATGTTGTTTGCGAGAACAGTGCAGTCTTTCCAATAAAAGGTAACATTACACTCATTCGTTAAACATTGTTTCAAGTAATATTTATTAAAGGTCTTTGCTATAGCGAAGACCTTTTTTGGTACGCCAGACATGGTAACTACGCTGTAGGGTACAAGTCCCGAACACAAAGTCCCAAGAGGTTTGAAGAAATATTAAGTAGGTGCGGGGAATTATTGTTAGCGTCTTTCATTTGATTAATAGTTTTTAGGCTTTGCAAGGATGGATGAATTTGTTGATGCTCTTTTTTTGGCTATTGGGATAGTGTGGTTAAAAGTATTTGGCGAAGGCCTGTAGTTTCGCTATGCATGAAATGTTTATACTAATATTACCTGCGCTTGAGGTTGGTACCTAAGGAATGTTTGCTTTACATGCTTTGATATAGGAAAATGATGTTGTATTTTAATTTTCTAAATTTATACCTATGGCTTACGAAGGTTACTTAGTTGCAAAAGCGCAAAAACAGGGGCAGATAAAAGGAAGTGTAATACAAAAAGGAAAGGAAGGATGGATAGCTGTTTATGGCTTTCATCACGAAATTGTTTCTCCCCGTGAAGTTGCCTCGGGGTTGGCAACTGGTAAGCGCCAGCATAAACCCTTAACCATAACAAAAGAGATAGATAAAAGCACACCGCTTTTGTACCAGGCATTGGTAAACAACGAAAGTTTTTCTGAAGTGGCTCTCCGTTTTTTTGCTTCTGATACGAAGGGTGCAGGGAAAGGGGCTGAGATTTATACCATAAAACTTACCAACGCTAATATTAGCAGTATAGTTGACGATATGGCTAATATAAAAATTGCGGAAAATATTAAACTTCCGTTGCTTGAAATGATCTCATTTACTTACCAAAAGATTGAATGGACATGGAACGATGGAGGTATAACTTCAACAGATAGGTGGGAAACGAAGTAGCCCCGGAAGCCCCGGCCATGAAGGGCGACGAGACCGGAAAAGAGAAAATGGAAACGGATAAATAAAAGGTTCAATAAAGTTGTAAAGTACAAGAGTGCGACGCAACAATTGCTGCATATTTGTTCCTCAGTACGGCTCAAAAATATTTTTCTGAGTAAACTAAAAAGAGGTTGACAAATCAATGTCAACCTCTTTTGTGCGCCGGACAAGTTGGCTACACTATAGGGTACAAGTCTTGGGCACGTTTTGCAGTAAGGAGTGTGAGCCAAGAGCAAGGGTGTCTACCGGCAAGTGGAATCTGAAGGAACGGCACTACGGTGGTGTGAGAGGACAGTAAGGGTAATAATCCCTTACTTCCTGCTTAATTTACTGATAGCATTTATATTAGAAACTATTAAGGTTTGCTTATATGTTTTATTTTAGTTGCGTTTTTAATATTATACCCACAGAAGTATCCTATTTTCAATTGTAATCACCGTGGATTTTTCTTTCCAATATTCCGTTATTTAAAAGTTTTTTGAATATATAAGCTGTATTATTTCCCTTTTTTTTTTGATTGCTAATAGTACTGACAAACACCAATAAGTGAGATGCAACATTTTAGTGCATTTATCAAACTATATAAACAGATTATTAAAAGTGCCAACATTTGAAAAAAACAAGATCAATTTTATTAAGGTTCTCGCTGCTGGCTCTTTTTTCTATTATTCTATCTAATTCGGGTAATTCTCAATTAACACCGGATTTTAATGCAGATACAACTGAAGGTTGCGAACCTGTGGTAATAAAATTTAATGACCTCTCTACCGGCGACCCAACATCGTGGCTGTGGGATCTTGGGAACGGGATCATCTCCACACAAAAAAATCCTGTAACGTTTTATTTCGATCCGGGTAATTACACGGTTTCGCTTACTATTATTAGTGGCACCGATACGCAAACAATTATTAAAAAAGATTACATCACGGTTCATAGTTTGCCAGACATAAAATTTCAATTGTCTGACTCTATTGGCTGCTTCCCTTTTAATGTTGGCTTTACCGATTTGTCAATTCCCACTTCCGGCGATATTCAAAATCTTCAATGGGATTTTGGCGATGGTACGTTTTCGAACAATGGTATTGCCGCTCATACGTACAATGTGGCAGGTAACTTTACCATTTCGCTTAAGGTAACCAATACATTTGGCTGTACTCAATTAATAAGTAAACCCAACCAGGTAACCGTGTTAGAAGGAGTTACCGCAGGTTTTAATTTTAATGACGCCTTAACCTGCAATGCGCCCGCTAATTTCCAGTTCAATAATATTTCAAAAGGCAAAAACATCAACACCTTTCAATGGGATTTTGGCGATGGAACTTTTGATACAACATCAAATCCTCTACACACTTTTTCAAAGCCGGGATCATACAGTGTTGGATTAACAGTATCAAATACTGATGGATGTTCTGATAAGATTTTAAAATCAAACGTAGTTCAGATAGGATCGGTTACTGCATCTTTTACCAGCCCGGACAGTATATGCCAAAAGGCACCTGTAAATTTTGTAAATACCTCTCAGCCTGTACCTGCTTCGGTACAATGGAATTTTGGTGACGGATCCACCTCCACAGCACTTCAACCAAACAAAGTTTTCGCTAACCCTGGTACTTACAAAATTACCCTCACCAGTTTTTTCAGTGGTTGCAACGATGTGGCAACCCGGAACATTATCGTACTACCACTACCTGATGCCGGCTTTACCACAAGCAACCTGTTAAGTACCTGTAAGTTTCCGCTTACGGTTACTTTTAAAAGCAACGACACAACTTTTGCTGCCTATCAATGGAATTTTGGTAATGGAAGCACTGCTGATAGTGCCAACCCAACTTACACTTATGCAACTCCGGGATTGTACAATGTATCGCTCAGCGTTACCAGTAACAATGGTTGTACCAACAGAGTTATAAAAGACAACCTGGTATACTTTGGGCCGCCTTCGGTTTTACGCATAAATGGTTTGCCTTACCGTGGGTGCGCTCCTTTCGAAACAAAGCTTTCAGCACTAATCGATTCGCCCGAGCCGGTTGTTGCTTACCTATGGAATTTTGGCGACACCACTACTTCAACTGAGGTAGCGCCCCTACACAAATGGTCGAAAGCTGGCAATTACAGCATTTCGGTTACGATTACTACGGTAAATGGTTGTACCACAACATTTAGCTTACCTAACGGCCTTATTCTTACTGATAAACCAAAGGTGGCATTCGCAGCTACGCCACAAAATGCCTGTGCCTTTAAAAATATAAATTTTACAGATTCAACCTTAGGAACTGTTACCAGGTTGTTGTGGTTTTTTGGTGATGGTGGTTCTTCAACCGAAAAAGCGCCGGTATACAACTATAAGGATACCGGTAGTTTTGATGTAACCCTTATTGCCAGTAACGAAGCCTGTTACGATACGCTTAAAATTCCGGGCTTTATATATATCAATCCACCAATTGCCAGGTTCAATACGTTGTTGGACTGTGCAATTCCTTCGTTGCGGCAATTTAAGGACAGCTCTTTAAGCGCTGCAAGCTGGCAATGGAATTTTGATGATGGTACAACTTCCACGGAGCAAAATCCCCAACATACTTTTCCGGGTTCAGGTTTATACAATGTTAATCTGGAGGTATCGAATGGCACTTGCAGGCATAGTATGGTGCACCCTGTTTGGGTAATTGTTGAAAGCCCGGTATTGATTGTAACCAATGCTTCAAAATGTAAAAGCGCTGTAACCCGTTTTATTGTTGACAGTATTAATACAAACCTATACAACCAATACCAATGGGCTTTTGGCGATGGCAATAGTTCTGTTACAAAGGCCAGCCTGACTTCGTATCATTATGTTGGATCAGGCACTTTTAATCCTTTGGTAACCCTAATTGATAACAACGGGTGCAAGCAGTCTGTTGGTTCGGGAATTGGGATTAATATTATTGGTCCCAGGGCTGATTTTTCAACACAGTTAAATGCATGTTTAAATGCTTTTGTAAACATTAATAATTTAAGCGAAGCCCCGGCTGAATTTCCCATCTCAACCTTTATATGGAACTATGGGGATGGAACTATTGATACACTTGCCAGTGGTGATGCAAAACATAGCTACGTAATGCCGGGTAAGTATGATATCAAACTCACCGTTATAGATTCTGTGGGTTGCACAGACGCGGTTTTAAAACCTGCTATTGTTATGATAACGCAGCCAAAGGCATCTTTTACAATCAGCGATTCGCTTAACTGCCGTTTATCGGATGTAAAATTTGCCAGTACCTCAACCGGCCTGGGCCTTCAATATTTATGGAATCTTGGCGATGGAACCGTTGGAGATCAACAGCAGGCAACGCACCAGTTTAAAAACGAAAACGAGTTTAATATTAAACTGGTGGTTAAGGATACATTTGGTTGTATTGATTCGCTTACAAAAACCAAGGCAGTAAAAGTGGCCAATGTAAAAGCTGTTATGCAAACAAAAGACAGCCTAAGCTCCTGCCCGCCGTTTATAATGACTCTACGGAATAAGTCAACTAATTATTCATCTTTCTATTGGGACTTTAACGATGGAAGTTTCTCGAATCTCGATAGCCCGTCTCACTATTACAATGTACCCGGCATTTATAAAATTAAGCTGATAACAAAAGGATACGGAGCATGTGCGGATACGGCTACCACAACAATTACCCTGCGGGGTCCTTCGGGTAAGTTCAGGTACGACCCATACACTATATGCTCACCTGGCTTGGCAACATTTATTGCCTCTGCTTCCAGGAAAGCGTCGTTTATCTGGGATTTTGGAGATGGCACTATTACAAGAACAACCGACTCGGTAACAACCCATGCTTATGTAAATACGGGTAGGTATAAGCCTAAATTATTATTGGTGGATGTTGCAGGTTGCCAGGTTCCTATTCTTGGCAAAGACACCATTATTATTTCTAAAGCCAAAGCGGCAATAAAGAGTATCAATACACTGTTTTGCGATTCTACCACAGTACAATTTTACGATTCAAGCCGGGTGATACTTGACCAGGTTACCGGTTACGAATGGAACTTTGGAGATGGTGGGAGGGATACCCTTAACCGAAACCCGGTACATATTTACAAGGCTCCCGGTAAATATCCGGTTACTTTAAAAATTAAAACTAAAAATGGCTGCACCAATACCGATAGCATGCAAACGGCCATAAGAGTTATTAAAAGCCCCGAGATAAAAATTGTAAGTGATTCGGGGGTATGCCAGGATAAAAGCATTTTGTTTAAAGGAGAGGAGATAGTAAAGGATACTTCGGCATTAAAATGGAGCTGGAGTTTTGCTAACGGCGAATCTTTTGCGGGGCAATACCCAACTGCCAGGGTTTATAGCAAAGCCGGAACATACATGGTTACCTCAACAGCCATAAACACCAGTGGTTGCCGGGCGAAAATTGAGAAGCCTGTTGAAGTGTATGCTACACCAACTATAAATGCCGGAAGCGATAGCATTATTTGTTTGGGCAACAAAATCTTCTTAAATCCTACAGGGGGCAATACTTACCAATGGACCAATCAGCCATCGTTGAGTTGCTTTAATTGTACCAGCCCCATTGCCAGCCCGGTTAATGTAACAACGTACAAAGTTGAAGGCACCTCGATTTTCGGCTGCAAAAATTCCGATTCTTTAAGAGTGATGGTGGTGCATCCCTTCGATTTAAAAACAAGTTTAACTGATACATTGTGCGTTGGTGAGTCTGCAAAACTATTTGCAACGGGATCTGATATATATAACTGGTCTCCCGCATCAGGCTTAAGCAATTCAAGTGCCGCCAGCCCGGTTGCACAACCCGTGGCTACAACAAACTATCGTGTTATATCAACAGACAAATACCTATGCTTTGCTGATACCGGTTACGTAAAAATAGTAGTGTATCCTATACCCAAATTAAGTATTGCACAGGCAAATTATACCTTACCGGTTGGCAACAGTGTGTTGCTTAAAACCACCAGTTCGGCCGATATTACCAGTTATAGGTGGACACCTTCCATAGGCCTGAGTTGTACCAATTGCCCCCAGCCTAATGCATCGCCACGTAATACCACCACTTACAGGGCCCAGGTTTTTAATGGGGGCGGTTGTACCTCAATGGAAAATGTTACGGTAACAGTAATTTGTAATAACGCCAACATCTTTATACCAAATACTTTTTCGCCGAATGGCGATGGTATGAACGATGTATTTTTTGTTAGGGGCAAAGGGATAGCAGCCGTAAAGGCAATTACGATCTTTAACCGTTGGGGACTGGTAGTCTTTCAAAAAACCAATATCAATATTAACGATCAACAGGCAGGGTGGGATGGCCGGTACAACTCAGCTACTTTGTCGCCGGATGTGTTTGTTTATAAGGTTGATGTGGTTTGCGAAAACAACCAGGTGTTTAGTCTCCAGGGAAATGTTACGCTGATACGCTAATCAATTACAATGGTAAATTTTTCGTACCAGTATACATACAAATTCCTATGTCAGGTTAGGGGAGTTTGACAATGGAGGGGTACGGGAATGTACTTTATTCCTCTTCGTACAAACTTAACCTGTTGCGCATTTGCTGCATATCCTGTTGCAGGTGTTCCACCTTGTCTAACAAATAAGAGATGGCTTCAATGCCTTCAAAATTAATATCAAGTTCATAGTGAAGCCTGATTAGTTTCTCCAGCTTCTGTAACTCAGTGGCGGGTATAAAACGTTCGTCTGCTATGGTTGATATGTGCAGCAGCCCATATTGCTGTAACGAGCTTATAAACGAATACTCAACATTATAATGGGTACAACATATTTGAGCAGCAATCAATTCTTCGTTTTGCATACTTTGTTTTTAAATAGATGTAAAAACTTATGGCCTCAGCTCTTTTAGCTGCGTAAATAGCTCGGTTTCTTTCTCCGTTAAATTCGCCGGCATTTTAATATTCCAGGTAATAACCAGGTCACCAAACTCATCTTCTTTTTTATAAACCGGCACCCCCTTACCCTTTAGCTTTATTTTGGAGCCATTTTGAGTTTCGGGTTTTATTTTCACTTTTACTTTACCAGCCAAAGTGTCTATCGTTACCTCGCCGCCCAGCACTGCATCGTACAAATCAACCTCTGTGGTCATGTACAAATCATTGCCCAATCTTTTAAACCGTGGATCAGCTTTTATAACAAAAGTTATGTACAGGTCTCCATTGGGTCCACCGTTTACACCGGGGCTGCCATAGCCTTTCAATTTTATTTTTTGGCCATCTTCAACACCTGCCGGTATGGTGATTCTTACATTTTTGCCATTTACGGTAAGCGTTTGCTGGTGGGTTTTAAAAACATCTTCCAGGTTTAAATGCAGCTCTGCATTGTAATCCTGTCCCCTGAATTTTGTATGTCCGCCCGAACTGCTGTGCCCTCCGCCACCAAACATCGAAGCGAAAAAATCAGAGAAGTCATCTTCCTCACCTCCGCCCGAAAACTGTTGGCCACCCCCGCCCGAATAAGAACGGCTTCCCTGAGCCTGGCGGGCTTTTTCATACGCTTCTCCATGCTGCCAATCCTTGCCATACTTGTCGTACTTCTTTCGTTTTTCGGGGTCGCTCAATACTTCGTTTGCTTCGTTTACCTGCTGAAATTTTTTGTGGGCTTCCTTATCGTTGGGGTTAAGGTCGGGGTGAAGTTTACGGGCCTGCTTGCGGTAAGCTTTTTTGATATCATCCGGTTTAGCTTCTTTTTCTACTCCCAATACTTTGTAATAATCTATAAAGTCCATAATTCAAATTTTGACCTTTAAGTTCAGTTATTATGAGGAAATATATGACTGCCCTATTAACGTAGTTTAACTTGTTAGGATAAAATTTAAAAGCGAAAATTATATCTTTTGCAGGATTAAATTTTCTCCTCCAAAACCACCCACCTGACTGAAGTGAAAAATCTGTCAACAGTAAATTGCTGGCCTCGGTGTTTTTTATCTTTTAGCTCGTTAATGTAATTTTCGCGGTCTATTCTTATTACGCCATGGTTAAGGCATAAAATTTCATCAATCATGTATTTGATTTCTGAAACTATTTTAGCGTCATTTATGTCCGTGTTAGGTATAAATCTATGGGTCTGGTCATCATATTCAAAATACTTTTCCGGAGTATATTCCCCTATATCTGGCTTCAAATAATCAATCACTGGCTTATTCGTTTTAACGCTGTTTATTTTCGCCTCAATCATAAACAAATTGTCCCAGTTCCAGTAGGCAACTTTTTTGTTGGCCGGATCAAAATGATCTAATTCTCCCCGATGATCTACGCGGTTGAATTCTGCTTCGTTTGAAATGGTATACTTACCTGTAATCCAATTTATGGTATTATAAAGTTCAGCGGGACAAATAAACGCTTCAGTATAAGCACAAACTCCTTTCTGACATTTATAAAGGTTCATTATAATATCGTCGTAAATGTTTCTAAAGTTTTTATTTGCTTTTTCAATTTTGTTTTCAATAGCTAACCATTTTGCATACGGTTCGGGTAAAGTAGCATTACTCTTATCAATTTTTTGCATAACTAATTTTCCCAGGTTGAAAGCTCTTTTGAAAGTTGCTGAACATTGCTTAAAATATTCTTTGCCTCTTCCGAATCTTCTTTGTTCTGTTTAACCAGCTTCTTATATTTTACATTGTTCGTGGCCAATTCGTCCAGTTTCTGTTTACGCAAAGGACTGCCGTCGTTTTCCATATCAAATATGCGTTGTAAAATATCATCCCACCGCATGTAACGTGGATTATACTTATAGTTTTCCACGTTGTTTTCGCCCTCGTAGTACAACTCCCGGTAAACGTGGCCTTCTTCATTGAATTTTAATTCTACAATTTCCCACGGTTCAAAACTTGAGGCAATTATTGGTGAATGTGTTGAATAAAAAAACTGGCAATCTTCCGTAAGTGAAGAATAAAAATCTACGAGGAAGCGTTGCACGTCAGGATATAAGGAACGTTCAGGTTCATCGAACAAGATAACCGTGTGTTTAGGTTTTAAAAGGTACAAAGGCATTGCGCTTAGCACAACTTGCTTGGTTCCGGTACTCCACAAACCGTTAGGTATTTCGTT
>JAJAYD010000130.1 GCA_026786345.1 Chitinophagaceae bacterium | reverse complement strand
TCAAGACCTTTCAAAAGCAAAGTGTACAACAGCCAGCTCAATTTGGCGAAACGGATGTAACCACTGCAACCTACCGTGTAATCCCGTACCCGGCAGAAAGCCCAATACATCCCGGTGGCTCTCCAGCTTTACAAAAAGATCCGTGGTTACTGGCCGGAGCTACAAACCCTGCAACAACATTGCAATGGCACTATAACGGTGTACAATATTTTGATAGCACAAGAGGCAACAATGTTTTGGTTCAGGAAGACGTTAATGCCAATAATGGCCTGGGTAAAGGTGCAAATTCATCAACAATACAGCCGTCTTTGTTATTCGATGTTGCCCCTGACTTTACCACACAACCAACCGCCCCGACAAACCAGGCCTTTGCAATTACCAACCTTTTTTATTGGTGCAACATCCTGCACGATCTAAGTTATCAATATGGTTTTGATGAGCAGAGCGGAAACTTTCAGGAGAATAATTTAAATCGCGGGGGAAGTGGCAACGATTATTTGCTTGCTGATGCGCAGGACGGATCTGGATTCAACAATGCAAATTTTACAACCCCGCCCGATGGTATCAACCCACGTATGCAGGTGTTTCTCTTTGGAGGAAGTACACAAAAGGATGGTGACCTGGATAATGGGATTATTTGCCATGAATATGCACATGGTATAACAACACGCTTAACAGGCGGACCTTCTAATTCGGGTTGCCTGCAAAATGCGGAAAGACTGGGAGAAGGATGGAGCGATTATTTTGCCTTAATGTTTACCACCAATTGGGCCACTACCCTACCATCCGACGGAAGTAAAAGCAGAACACTGGCAAACTATTCCCTTAGCCAACAGGTATCAGGACCAGGATGGCGAAAATATCCTTACTCAACTGATATGTCGGTTAACCCACATACTTACGCAGACCTTCCCGGCACAGCCGGCCTAATACACAACATTGGAGAAGTTTGGGCCTCGGTGTTATGGGATATGACCTGGGAGATTATTAAACTCGCTGGTATTAATCCAAATCTCTACGATGCAAACGGGGTGGGCGGAAACTCTGTATCACTAAAGCTGGTTATGACCGGACTGAAATTACAACCTTGCAGTCCCGGTTTTATCGATGGGCGAAATGCTATTTTAAGAGCGGATACGCTATTATACAACGGCCTGTATAGTTGCGCCATTTGGAAGGCATTTGCCAAACGGGGTATGGGCGTATTTGCCCAACAGGGAAGGTCGGACAATTACCAGGACCAGGTACCTGATTTCACGACCTATTCATTTCCTTACCTAACCAATCATGTAGATAAAGCTGCTGCTTCGCAGGAAGAAAACATTACTTACACCATAAAAGTTGATGCTCCGCATTGCCAGTCGATTGCAGGGTTCAAACTCACAGATACCTTACCGGCCATATTAAATTTTATTAGTGCCACTGAGGGCACATACGAACCTGCATTCAACTCTGTAACCATACCCAATATCAATCTCAGTGCAGGCCAGTCAAAATCTTTTTCCATTACCGCAAAAATTAAATCAAACATCTACCATCCTCCTGTTATTTATATAGAAGATCATGTAGATGGAAGAATCAATGCCATTTGGAATACTACTTCAACAAGCACAAATGTTTGGCAAAACTCCAGCGCTACATATCATAGTCCGGGACATTCCTACTTTGCAAAAAACGAAAACAGCCAGGCGGTGGCTATTTTAAAAACAGCCGGTAATTATTTGTTGGATGGTAAAGGCATACTTAGCTTTTGGCACAACTATAACCTTGAAGAAGGTTACGACGGAGCAGTGATTGAAATAAGCACGAATGATGGAAACACCTGGCAAGACCTTAATCCTTATATTATAAAGAACGGCTATAACGGCTTTGTAGATATTCATACAACTTTCATTGGGGGAAAACAGGCTTATACAGGCAACAGTGGTGGTTTTATTGAAACGATTGCTGACCTGTCAGCCTTTACCAACAAAAATATTTTAATAAGATTTGTGGCTATTTCTGATGAATCGGGTGCAAACGACGGCTGGTATGTGGATGATATTGTATTGGAAAGCAAAACTGCCATTTTCAATTCAGCCAGGCTGTTTGATAATTTTGGCAACGTAGCAAAAAGGGCAGACACGATTACCCTAATTAATTCGAATACCTTGCCCATAACCTTGTTTCAATTTTATGGTTTTAGGTTGAAACAAAGCAACCAGTTGATTTGGATTTCAAATAACGATCAGCAAAACCTGGGCTTCGAAATTCAACGTAGTGATGACGGGTTAAGTTTTGAACCGCTTGGGTTTGTGCAATCGAAACCATCCGTTGGCTTTGGCTCTTTGCAAGTCTCTTACAATTATATTGATTCGTTCAATTTTAAACAAATAGCCTATTACCGGCTTAAGCTGATCGACAAAGATCGAAGCTTTGCTTTCTCCAAAATAATTGCGCTTAAGAACGCCCGGGATGATGCTGAGAAAAGCATAACCATTTATCCAAACCCTGTAATCTCGGTGTTACAGGTCAGCCTAACGGCCTCTCAAAATGCTGAATACGTAACGTCAATTATTGACAATACAGGCAGGGAGTTTTGGAAAACATCCCGGCAGGTAAAAGTAGGGAAAAACCTCTTTTCTATAAATGTTTCAACACTTACCAAAGGTGTCTGCCTGCTGAAAATAAATTCCAACATGTCCCATTCACTTAAAGTGATCAAATTTTTAAAGCAATAGAAAAATTGGTGTACCCTTCCAGATGACGGCATGTTTTATCAAATACTTTAAATGAAGTTTAATTTTATGTGCTCCTGTTTTTTGATACCAAATGCAACCCGGTTACTTAAATAAACATCATATAGATTACTCTTGTTTTTTTGGAATAAAACCCGGGTATTTTTAAGAAATGTTTGTGTAAGGTGTTTTTCTTCTGCACATTTTCCAAAATAAGATACAATTATTATTGACTAAGTGTCATAGCTGGTTAGCTAACCAGTATCCAATATTATATAGAAATCTCCCCAATTTCATCGTATTAAATTTTCATATAGTAAACCTATCATTATGACACCATTTTCCAAATCTGTTCGCTCTAGTATTGTACTGGCTTTATTTTTAACTGTCGCCTTCGTTCAAAATACATCTGCACAGGCCGATGCAAGGTATCAATACCAACAACGCAACAATGGCACAGCCCCAACTGCAAACACTGCAATGGAAACGGCTGATAAAAAAAAGGCTCCACTCGTTCCTACCCAAACCATTCCCTTTGATGGCGGATTAAGTCTTTTTGTGCTTGCAGGCGCCGGTATTGCAGCTAAAAAAAGATATGATAAACGAAAGGCTCAAGCTTAGTAAACCCCTTACAGTTACCTCGTACCTGCACGCCGAATTGCAGATTTATGAGTGCGTAAAAATTTACCAGCTTTTACTTGTAGTGCCGCAAACATGAGGCAGTACAAGCAAAGTTGTGCCTTCACCCTTCACAAGTAAATATTTCTATAAAACGGTATGCAGATTATTATAATGTGCATACCATTATCATTTGTATTTTGACGGCAAGTAAAAAAATATCACAGAGTTTTGACTGGGCTTATTTTAAGCGGTTCCTGCTCATTTTTATACCTCTTTATTATTGCAACCTCTATTACTGGGGTCTTATTGATCCTAAAAATTATTACAGTCTCTTCTTAGCAACTCATTTCAATTATTTTTCTGTAATTACTGCTTCCATCCTGCATACCTCAAATGTTTTTCTTCATTGGCTGGCGGTTAACACGTTGGTACAAGGCAAACTCATCTATGTGGTTAATGGCACCTCCTTATCAATGGATGTTCCCTGTATTGGATTGGGGATCATGTTTTTTTGGATTGCCTACATTGCTGCCGGCATAAAAACAATCAAACATAAAATACAATGGTGCCTCGGCGGTTTAGCAGCCATCTGGTTATTAAATTGTTTAAGGGTTACCGTATTAATGTATAGCCTGGAAAATAGTTGGAACATTGGCCAATATGTTGATGCCCACGACTTATTTAATTATGCTGCCTATAGCATTATCCTGCTTTTTATCTGGCTGGAGGGAAAGAGCAAAAACGAAAACCCTTCCCTCCTGATCAATGACCCCACATTACCTCTTGCTGTATCATAATTATAACCAATTTATGCATGGTACACACAAGCTGTTCTTTATTGAAGCACATACAGTATGAAGGTGAACCTCAGGATACCTGGAATAACCACATTCATTCTTTCACTATTTAGGGTGAAAAATCATCTTTCTTTTCTTTCGAATCCTATCTCTTATCACTTTACTTTTCAACCTTGATATAAACAAATTTTACTATGTTGCCGGGCAGGCAAACCTTAACGCTTCTTTGTAATCAATTTGTATCTTGCCAACCTACTTTTGTTGTATGAGGATGAAGTTTACGCTCCTGAATTTATTTGTCTTACTCAATTTTATCGCGAATGCCCAGGACCTTACCGGCATTTGGAGGGGATACTTTGTCCAGAATACATTTGGTATTTATGAAGACCGCTACAAATTCGAAATTCAGATCGAACAGACTAAAACCAACGCCATAAAAGGTGTAACGTATTCTTATAAAACCACCGTGTTTTATGGTAAAGCCGATTTGCAGGGTCTTTATACCAAAAAATCTAAAAATCTTATTATAAACGAAACCAAACTTTTTGAAGTTAAGATCAGCGATGAAAGCACCCCCTGCCTTATGACTTGTTATCTTGACTTTGATAAAATGGGTGAACTTGAAACACTGTCAGGAACTTACACCAGCCGCAACCTAAAAAACATGAAGGATTGTGGCAATGGCAAAGTGTATTTGGAAAGAGTTGCAACCAGTGATTTTTACAAAGAAGATTTCTTAGTTCAACTTGAAAATAAAAAGAAGAAAGTGACACCACCGGTGGTTCGCAAAACCATTAAGCCCAAAGAGCCCGTGATAGCCAGGCAAAAACCACCTGTTGCTATCACACCTGACAAAAAAGTTAAGCCCGGCGCCGAAGAAAATTTAATAGCGAAAGAAGAAAAAAAATCTGCCCCTGTAGTAGTACCCCAGGTGGAAGAGAAACCTGCAAAGCCTGTTGAAAAGCCCTTGCCACCGAAGCCCGAAGTTGTAAAGAAGCGATATAACGACCTGGTAAAAACCATTTACACTTCAGCTAAAGAAATAAAAATTCAATTGTACGATAATGGTGAAATTGATGGAGATACCATTACGGTGTATCACAATAATGAGTTGATTGTTTCAAAGAAAAGGTTAACCGATAAGCCCATTACATTTACTATCGCCGCAGATGAAGGTTCATGGGAACATGAGTTTGTGATGGTAGCAGAAAACCTGGGCTCCATCCCTCCAAATACCGCTCTCATGGTAATTACTGCCGGCGACAAACGCTACGAGTTGTTTATTACTTCTTCTGATAAAAAAAATGCAGTGGTGGTACTTGAATATAAGCCTGATTAGGTGTGAAAAATTCAAAAGTAAAAAGAGGAAAATAAAAACTTTTATAGCCGCTAACTTTCTACGTGTTACTAAAAAGTAAAAAGGCAAAATTAAAAAATTATATAGCTGCTAATTTTCTACTCATTACAACTGATCACTCCCAGCTCACCTCTCCCAGCTCACATCTCACATTTCACCCCTCACATCTCACAACTCACTACTCTCACTACTCACTACTCACTACTCACATCTCACAACTCACTACTCACATCTCACATCTCACAACTCACTACTCACTCACTCACCACTCACTACTCACAACTTCACATTCCACGTAACTGATGGAATGATTGGGAAAAGAGAAACTTGTTTGGCTGTAACCCTCAGGTCTCCGTTTAGAGCACCTCCCTCCTGGTCAAAATAGATAAAGTAAGGATTTTGCCTGCTGTACACATTATAAAAACTGAACACCCAGTTATCGGTATACTTCCGTTTACGTTTGTGTACCGGTGTATAGATAGCAGATAGATCTAACCGATGATAAGGAGCCAGGCGGTATTTATTGATGCTGCTATATTCCTGTGTAAGCACGCCATTTACCAAATAAAATCTTTCCGGCAGCGTTACGGCATTGCCGGTTCCATATACAAAAATGCCCGACAGTTTCCATTTAGTACTTAGGCTATACGTACTTACAATAGACATATCGTGCCGGCGGTCAAATTTGCCGGGATACTTATTACCACCATTTATTTCGGCAAACTTGCGCCAGGTATAACTCAACGTATACCCGATCCAACCCGTCATTCTTCCCTTTACCTTATTTACAAAAAACTCTGAACCGTAGCTCCATCCTTTACCAAACGTAAATTCTTCTTCAGGGTCTTTAAGCGATGGAGTGTACCCTTCTTTGTATTCAATTTGGTTCCGCATTTTTTTGTAATACAACTCCACCGAAGTTTCAAACATATTGTTTTTAAAATTTCTAAAGTAACCCACAGCATATTGCCAGCTTACCTGCGGTTTAACCCTTAGCGTACTGGGCACCCAAAGGTCGGTAGGCAACGTACTGCCGGCATTGCTTACCAGGTGTATGTATTGCAGGTTACGGGTAATGGCAGCTTTAACAGAACTGGTTTCGTTTATAGAATAACGAAGTGTTGCCCGAGGTTCCATTCCACCATAAAGTTTAACTGTTTGACCACTTTGATAAATTGTACTATCCAGCTTGTTGCCGTTAGCATCGGTAGTAAAATTTTTATAAGCGCCCACCTGTTGAAAACTGCTATACCTCAATCCATAGTTAAGTTGAACTTTTTTACCAATCTCCCAATCATCTTGTATATACAAGGCATATTCATTGGCATATTTACGGTTGGCATTGTTGGGCGAAAAGGTAGTGGAGCCCTGCTCGGCCGTAAGTATATTGGGTAAAAAACTATGGTAGGTAAATAAGGCTCCAAACTTTATTTTATGTTCAGGCGAGGTATACCAGTCAAAATCTGATTTAACATTTAAATCGCGTATACCGGAGGATAGCTTGATAAAAAAATCGTTCTGTTTGGCTGAAAACGAAAAATTATAATCGTTATAGACCAGCGAGGTGTTGGCAAACAATTTTTTATTGAAGATGTGATTCCACCTGAAAGTAGCGGTGGCATTGCCCCACGGTATATCCGTATTAAACGACCGGCTTTTGTTTCTGAAAGCAAACACATCTTTACCAAAGTAGCCACTCAAATAAATACGATCCTTCTCCGAAACCTTGTAGTTTACTTTGGCATTCACATCGTAGAAGTAATAACCCGAGCCATAAAAGTCGCTCGACTTTTTTATAAAAGGCTTTGCCAAAGCATCAATGTATGTTCGGCGGGCTGAGAGAATAAAGGAGGCTTTATCTTTTTTAATAGGCGCCTGTATCGAAAACCTTGATGCAATCAAACCTATACCCGCATCAATCTGCATTTTATTCAGGTTTCCCTCTTTCATGTTTACATCAACTACCGACGATAACCTGCCTCCATACTGCGCAGGCATACCTCCTTTAATCAGCGAAACATTCTTAATGGCATCAGAATTAAAAATGGAAAAGAAACCAAACAAGTGACCGGTATTATACACCACCGCATCGTCCAAAAGAATTAGGTTTTGATCTGGTCCGCCACCTCTTACGTAAAATCCTGCATTACCCTCACCGGCGTTGCGTACACCCGGCATTAACTGAAGCGTTTTTAATATATCAACCTCACCCAGGAAAGCGGGTAATGCCTTAGCTGTTTCCATGCTTAATTCTACCTTACCCATTTGGGCATTCTTCACATTATTTTCACGCTTGCGGCCAACAACCGTAACAGTTTCAACAATAAAATTCTTTGGTAACAGCTCAATATCAATTGTTTTATTACCCTCAAGCTTTAGGTCAAATTCTTTGTTTGCATAGCCTATAAAACTTACTATAACGTTATAGGTACCCTTGGCTACCGTTAATGAGAAAAAACCATATTGATTTGTGGTTACTCCCTTGTCAATACTCTTAACTGACAGATTTGCTCCAATGAGCGTCTCGCCTGAAAGTGAATCCTTTATATAACCGTTGACTGTAAATTTTTCTTGCGAATAACTTTGTTGTGAGCAACAGAAAAACATTAAAATAAAGACAACATGTTTCATAAAGAGCATAGTCGGTTAACAACCAAAAGGCATACAGGTTTGTGGGTTTAGTTAAAGAACATTTATTGTTAAAGATGGTTGTCGAAAACCAAGACCTTTAACTTTAGGTACACCCCTGTATATGTTTTCTTTTAAATGATAGCAAGCGGTGCATTAAAAAAATGCAGGTCGTTAAAAAGAGTCTTCTATTGAAAATTTAAAGTATCCTTTACTTCGCCACAGGTTAACATCTTTTTACCGAAATAAGGATTTTTAATATCTGAAGTCTGGCTTAACCAAAAAGCGCCCTGGTCGTTAAAAGCCATTGGGCAAAATTGGTGGTAAATTTTTTCCCGGTCATAACGAACCGTCCTTACAAGGTCGTACAGGTTATCGCTAATCATTTGAAAAGACTTGCGCTTTTCCTCAATGTTTTTTTCACCCATTAAACCTTTTGCTTCTGCAGAAATGGTTTGTATATACCCTTTAGCTGTTTCTATAATTGCTGTATCTGCCATAATTCCGTTTAGTTGAAGGCTGTCTGCATTATTGATTAGCAGTGCAGCATAAGTACTGGCAATGGTATCGTTTGAAAGCACCAGTCCATCTTTTAAATGATAATAATTATCGAGTAAGGTAGAAAACGCGGCATTAAATTCAGGTGAATTTTTGCTTTGTGTCAAAGGCGCATCTTTCTTTGATTCTGCTGCTTTTTGATCGGCGGATCCGCAAGCTGCAAAGGTCATCAACACAGCAACTACAAACAAATTTTTCATGCAAAAATAATTTCGCCAAAAGTAAATCAAATTGCCAACCAATTGCATTAACGTACTTTTGCAGGCTGAAAAATGGTCAATGGTCAATGGTCAATGGTCAATGGTCAATGGTCAATGGTCAATGGTCAGTGGTCATTGGTCAATGGTCAATGGTCAATGGTCAGTGGGGGTTGATAGTTGGCG
>JAJAYD010000129.1 GCA_026786345.1 Chitinophagaceae bacterium | reverse complement strand
GTATATCCGCCTGCTTTTTTTCTTTACGACCGTCTCTTACTTTTTTAATACCATAGCCCACGCCCGCAGCCAATAATACGCTTAGGCCACCATCCAGGGGTACGTCATTAACACCAGGAAGGTCACCAGGAGTAGCCATAACAACGACCGGAGCTAATAAAGCAATCAAAATAACCAGTACCGGCAAAACAATCTTTTTTTTCATGTCTATGATTTTGGGTGATTTTTTTTCAAAATTTCTAACCTGGTATTTAAAAGGATTTCAGGGTTATATCATAGAGATGACCCAAAATGTCAAAAGTACCCATTAAATGTATAATGTAAATACAAAAGTTAAAATTAAATTATAATTAAGAGCCCGTTTTGGATACTTCCTTTTTGCACATTCAAAAAAATACATTCTCTATTAGTATTAAGATTGTATTAAACCAAGGTTGCTTTTAGCACCTTACTTTATTTTTGTGTATGACTTTTTGTAAAGCCTTCACGGGTATCTTCCTCTTCCTAGTAACAATTTTAATTTCTTTTTCTGTTCAGGCTCAACCGGTTAAGCTTTCAGGAACCATTACCGACCGCCAGTCCGATGAGCCGATACCTTTTGCATCCATTGCCTTTGCAACCAACAAGGGAACCCTTACCGACACTGCGGGAAGATTTTCTTTTACCTTTCCAAAAGGCTTAAGCGATACCCTACGTATAACCTCTGTTGGCTACAAACCTGTTCTGCTGCCTTTGGCCGACTTAAAGGATTCCATCATTCTAAATATTAAGATGGACGTTGCCGCTACTTCAAAAGAGGCCATTGTCAAGGTAAAATACGATCGTGCCCTCTGGCTTTGGAAACGCATTATCAGCCACAAAAAACTACACGACCTTACCAACTACGATAACTTTAGCTACGAGGTTTACAACAAGCTTGAATTGGATATAAATAATGTAAACAAAGAGAAGCTGGCCGAAAAAAAGCTGTTTAAATCGTTCAGCTTTGTGTTCGATAATATTGATACAACGGAGACGAGACCATTTTTACCTGTGTTCCTGACCGAAACCTTATCGGATTTTTATTTTCAGCAAAGCCCCCGTAAAACAAGGGAGATTATTAAGGCAAGCTACACCGCCGGCATAAAAAACGAAAGCGTTACCAAACTACTGGGCGCCACGTACCAAAATGTAAATGTGTATCGCAACCAGATACCCGTTTTCGACAAGCAGTTTACCAGCCCTTTTAACGACAATGGCGACAACTATTACCGCTTTAAATTATTGGATACCCAATACCTGGGCAACAAACGCCTCGTGCATCTTGGCTTTACCCCAAAACGCCCCGGCGAAAATACTTTTGATGGCGATTGCTGGATCGTTGACAGCTCGTATGCCATTCAAAAGATTACCCTTCGCCCCTCGGGCAATGCCAATATAAATTTTGTACAAAACCTTACGCTTATACAGGAGTACCGGCTTATTGATGATACTACCTGGTTTTTGAGTAAAGACAAATTTGTTGTTGACATCAGCCCCCTTGGCAAATCACTAACGGGGTTTAAGGGAAGAAAGACGAGCACTTATCGCCAGGTGGTGATCAACAGCCGGCAAACCATTAATCAACTGGCACAGAACAAAAAACCTGAAGAGGTGGTGGTGTTGCCAGCTTCGGAAGAAAAACCCCGAACCTATTGGGATACGAGCCGCCACGATGAGCTGAGTAAAAATGAGAGAGCCATTTATAAAATGATTGATACCATACAGTCGATGCCTAATTATAAAAGGTACCTGAATGCCGCCAATTTTTTGGGAACGGGTTATTATAACATGGGCAAATATCAAATTGGCCCATGGTTTAGCTGGGTAAGTGCCAACGCCTGGGAGGGTACACGGGTACGATTCGATTTGGGTACGAATGGCAAATTCAGCAAAAAAATCTACCTGCATTCGTACCTGGCCTACGGCTTTCTCGATAAAAAAATGAAAGGCTTTGGAGAGGTGTTTTACCTGCCGAAAAAGAACCCACGCTTTTATTTATATGGCTCGTACAGCGACGACCTGGACAGGGGCCAGCATTATTACGACCAAACTTCTGCCGATAACATACTCACCTTTGCCATTCGCAAGCAGAGAGTGCCACGAAAGTTTCAGCGGCTGATTGAAAAGCGTTTTGAAATTTACCGGGAGACAAATAAGGCGCTCTCGTTTTTGCTGGAAGTTACCAGCAGGCAGTTCGAGCCTTTGTTGAACCTTCCTGAAAAGGCTTTGTTCAAGGGCAATATTAATGGCGAAGCACTTAATAGTTTTGAAACCAGCATTCGCATCCGCTATGCATACCTCGAAAAATTTTTGGAGAATAATTTATTCAGAACCAGCCTGGGTAGCGAACAACCTATTGTACAAATACGGTATACCAAAGGTTGGTCAGGAGTATTAAACAGCAGCTACAACTATCATAAAGTTAGTGGCTCCATCAGCGATTATGTAAACACTCCCCCTTTTGGCTATGTGTATTACAACCTGTTTGCTGGTAAAATTTTCGGAACCCTGCCCTATCCTTTATTGGAGATACACCCCGGAAACGAAATTTATTACTACAACAAATATGCGTTTAATATGATGAACCGGTTTGAGTACATAAGCGATCAATATGCCGGTTTTAACCTGGAGCATAATGTAGGCAACGGACTATTTAAGTTTTTACCGCTTACGCGAAAATTAAAATTCAGGCAGTTTTATGCAGCTAAAGGAGTTGTGGGAAGTTTGAGTAACAAAAACCAGGCGCTTAATTTTGTAGGTATTCAATCGTTTAAAAGCCTGAACAAAAAAATGTACCTGGAACTGGGTACTGGCGTGGACAACATTTTTAAATTTCTGCGCATTGATTTGGTTTGGAGGGTATTGCCAACACCTACAGCCTATGAAACCGCAAAAAGGTTTGGCGTTTTTGGAAGTTTTAAATTGAGTTTTTAGAATAGTGAGTGGGGAATGGTGAGTGGGGAATGGTGAGTTGTGAGTTGTGAGTGTGAGGTGTGGTGAGTGGTGAATGGGGAGTGGGGAGTTGTGAGTGGTGAATGGGGAGTGGGGAGTGGTGAGTTGTGAATGGTGAGTGGGGAGTGGGGAGTGGTGAGTGAGCTGTGAGTGGTGAGTTGTCCGCGGTGAGTTGTGAATGGGGAAGAATTAAAAAGTAAAAAGTAAAAAATAAAAACAATGTAGGCTGATGGGTTAAGAAAATGAAAAGAGAATGGTGAATTTTGTTACAGCTTAAAAATTTTAACTACAAGCTAAGGGCTAAAAGCGGAACGCGTAACGCAAAGGGCGTAAGAGCGGTTGACTATTGATTATTGAATTGACCATTGACAATTGATTTGACTATGGACTATGGACTATGAACTATTGACTATTGATTATTGATTATTGTATGGACTATTGAATTGACTATTGACTATGGACTATTGACTATTGAATTGACTATTGAATTGACTATTGACTATGGACTATGAACTATGGACTATTGACTATGGACTGCATCTGCCGTTGGCATAAATTTATATCCCTTTTGAAATTCATATTTAACATCTGCCACTCCAAGATATTTATGCGCTACTTCATGGATGATGGTCGTTGTTTTTGATAAACTACTACTACAGCTAAACCAGCTTTGGCATAATTGCATATACCGCCAATAAGCAAAATAAAGAGGCGTTCGTCCCATCTCATTGTCTTCGCATTCAAAATTGCAGTAAAAATCAAGTGTTCCATTGATAGCGGTCTTCAACTAAGAAAAATAATCGGCGATAATTTTAATATTTACCAGGTTATTTGTATTGAAGTTTTCCGAAATAGCGGATATTACAGCCGTTTTATTTGAATTAGGTGTGCCGTTGAGGTAACTATGTATTTCGCTTTTTGCATAATTAACCCATCGGCGAGCAATTGATATATGTTGTAATATTTCAGCTTCATGTCCTTTGCAATTCAACAAATTATCTTATGCACTTATTATAGGCTGTCCCTCTTTTGCCTGTATAACAGGTTTAAAAAAAGGGGTTTTGTTCCTTTGGCTATAAGTACTGGTTGTACTTTTAAAGCCCGTTTCAAATACCATGGCTAGTTGTTTAATTCTTCCATAAATCTACTATGGTTTGGCGAATGCAGTATCAAAGTAAAGGATACAGCATTGCATCCTAATCTTCGGTTGTTAGCCACAATATCCGGCCACTGCATCTATAGATTTTTAGAAGCCGATTGTAACGCCTAAAATTCTACCTGGCCCAGGAAGAAAGTGTATCCACGTTTCGTTTGCTCTTCTTGTTAGAGGCCATTCCGCTATTTACCTGACCAGGCTCTTTGAAAGACAAACGAACAACTTTGGGGCAGTGGGAAACTAAGGCAGAACTGAACACTTAAACTAAAGGGGAAAACTAAGGAGAGTTTGGGATAGGTGGCTGCTTGTGTTAGAACTGAAACTACCCTGGTTAAAAATCTTTATTTTACTGCTTCATTAACTAATGCTTTTAATTCTTTATAACGGGCATTTCTGCCATCGCTTTTCAGGTAAAAGGTCATCATAAAAGCAGCATACTTTTTTTCATTATCAATCCAAGGAAAGCTGCCGAATAACCCAGGGCTTGAAACCGCTTTGCTTAAATTATTGGTCGAAGAAGTTTCCATTACCCACTCACCAAAACCATATCCAAAATCTCCCGCTTCGGCAGGTGAATAAGCCACCTTTACACCTGGTATAATTCGGTTCATTTGCATTTGTGCAACGCTGGTTTCACTTAAAATTCTTATACCTTTAAACGTTCCTTTGTTCAATATCATTACTAAAAAATTAAGGTAGTCCTGAGGGGTGCTGCCGGCCCCGCCTGCCGGCATTGCGACTTTGCCTTTTCCAAAATCGGTGTTCTTCATGCTTAATGGTTTTGCTATTCACTCCGCAAACAATGTTTCAAAACTTTTATTGCTTATTTTTTCCATAACTGCTCCTGCAATTTGTAACCCGGCACTGCTGTAACGAAAAACCTTGCCCGGTTCTCCTTCCATTGGCAGGTCAGCAATCTTTTCAATGGCTTCGTCCATGCTATTGATGTCTTTCATTTCACCAAGACTTTCTTTTAATGGAGCTGCTTTAATTGCTGTTAAGTGTGAAAGGCATTGGCTTATATTAATGTTGCCTTTACCATGCTGAGAAAGTACAGGCAGATATTTGCCAACAGTATCTGTAAGTCTTAATTTTCCTTCATCAACAAACGTCATTACCAATGCTGCGCTCAGCCATTTGCTGCAACTCGCAATTTGCAGGCGGGTTGTGCTGTTGTAGTCTGCTGTGTTAGCTTCTTTGCCTTGTCGCTTAGCCATGAACTTTCCAACCATTTTTTGTCGGCGGGTCATTTCATTTTCGGCGTGGCTGTAAATTACTTTTCCATCTTTATAGATCATTAGGATTACCCGACCTCCCATCTTATCTGCGTTGTCAGCAAGCCAGGTATCTATTTTTGAAAAGTTGGTTTGAGCATTGCCGTCAATGGATAGCGATATAAAAAGAGATAGGATTACAGATTTGATGCAGATTTTTTTCATAAAACGTTTTGGTGTTTGAGAAGAAGTTTATAAAATAATAACCGACTTTAGGAAGACACCCGAACCACTGCCGGGCAGAACGGAAACACTTAGGCAGAACGGGGATGTAAACAAACAGCCCGATTGTATGGGGAATTTCAGAATTGGGAGTTCAGAAAAAAATAGACATCCGAAAGTGAACCTGCAGGAGCTTTCCAAAATATTAGACACATTCCGGGTTATCATTTGCCTCCGTATTCGCAAACAACGGAGAACTTTACTATAGAACGGAACACTAAGGAGAGTTGGGTTAAGTGATCCGTTGCAGCACTCAAACTAACCAAACTGCAGAACGGGACACTCAAACTCACGCAGGTTATTACAAACCCTATTCTTAGATGTGGAACTATGTATTGCAATCGGTGTCAGGTTGTATTTGCATTTGTTAAAAACTAATCATAAATTTCTTAGCAGTTCGTAAAAAGAAATTCATTTTCAAACCTTAAACTTAAAAACATGACAAAAATTTTTTTACTGTTATTGTGTCTGCCCCTTCTTACTACAGCACAAAACAAGAATGTAACAAATGCTACAAGGGTCTTTCCTAAGGCTGATAAGATTCAGGAATTCGAAAAAGCAATCGGTGAACATGCACAAAAATATCATAAAGGCGATTGGAGCTGGCGCGTATTTTCTATTGAAACAGGTCCCGATGCTGGTGGGTATCAGTTTGTGGAAGGTCCTTCTACATGGGCCGCATTTGATGGACGCGGCGACCTTGGCAAGGAGCATACAGATGACTGGAGTAAAAATGTTTCGGTTTACCTGACTGAGAGAACAGTCAATTCATATGCCGTTGCCATAGATAGCTTAAGCACTACACCTGTTACGCAATTCACAGATAAAATCATGATCGCACATGTATACCCTAAAGTAGGTTATGGACCAGAATACATTGAGCACCTCAGAAAAATTAAGAAGACGTGGCAAGCTGGTATGCAAACCGTAGTAGTATATCAATTGGTAGCTTCCGGAAGGAATGGGTATTATATTGTATATCGGTTGAAAGATGGATTAAAAGAATTTGAGGACGGTTATCGCAAAAATTTTAAAGAAAGATATGAAACGGCAAATGGAGCTGGCTCGTACAGCGGATACCTGAATAACCAGAGAACCATTGTTAATGATGAAACATGGTCGGAGATTTTAGTTTTACGGCCTAAGCTTAGTTCGATAATGCAATAATGACTGTTTAAAATTAACTACAGAATTTTTATGGCCCAACAGCAGATGTTGGGCTTTTTTTTATACCTAAAAATCAAACTGTTGAATATTAATGCCTCTTCAAAAGAAAATTATTTTTACCAGGCACCTTCAAAGGAGACAAAATTTTGTAACTGATCAAATAGAAAATGAAGATTAAGCAATTTGAAAGATGTATTCCTCATCTTGATTCAACAAACGGACACAGAATTTGGATTATGCTTCTGCAATTCTGTTTACCGCCTTTAGCAAAGGCATGTGGTCAGAGACCCCTGCTTATCCTGCATTTGAGATCATTCCAGTTATTTAGCGGGACCGGCTCTTCGGAAGGTATTCCAACTAGTGTGGGGAAGAATGGAACATTGAGGCAGAACGGGAATTACGCATACATCAATTTCCCTTCAAGATTATTAATAATCAACACAATTGACATATAAAGAAAATTATATCATGATTTATTTATTTTAATTTATGGACTTCTCATAAAAATATTCTGAGACATGATGGATTTAATGATGACTTTTTATGTCTATAAAATATAAAAAACGTTATATTAGTTATGATTAAAAAAAAGTATACGAAGTTCCTTGCGCTTTAATTTTTTTTGAACCGTCACATTAATTTTTAATTCTTAAAATAAACCCTGTTATTATGAAACGAGTCTTTACAATTATAAGCTTGCTGTTTTTTTCTGCATTACATGCTCAAAATGCTAACCTTGTATGGGCAAAACAAATGGGTAGTAACAATACCGATCAGGGCCGTGCCATAGCAACGGATGCCTTAGGCAATGTATATACAACAGGATATTTTTTGAGTATAGCTGATTTTAATCCCGACCCTTTAGTTGCCTTCAATCTTACGCCTGCTGGTGGTAACGATATTTTCGTGAGCAAATTAGATGCTTCAGGCAATTTTGTGTGGGCAAAACAATTTGGTGGCAGTAATAATGACCAGGGATACGCCTTAGCTGTGGATGCATCGGGCAATGTATATACAACCGGGTCATTTCTGGGTACGGCAGATTTTAATCCTGACCCTAACGTTTCTTATAACCTGATATCAGCGGGAGGAAGTAACGATATTTTCATCAGCAAATTAGATGCATCAGGCAATTTTGTGTGGGCAAAACAAATTGGTGCTACTGCTAACGACCAGGGATCTTCGATAACGATTGATGTGTTGGGTAATGTATTAACAACGGGATATTTTGCAGGTACAGCCGACTTTAATCCTGACCCCTTAGTTACCAATAATCTGGTATCGGCAGCCGGAACCGCTGATATTTTTATAAGTAAATTAGATGCTTCAGGCAACTTTGTTTGGGCAAAACAATTGGGTACTGCTACTGCCGGCGACAATGGTAATGCCATAACAACAGATGCATTGGGAAATGTATATACCACAGGATATTTTTCAGGTACAGCAGATTTTAACCCAGACCCTTTAGCCATTAGCAATCTTGTTACAGCGGGCAGTGTAGATATTTTCGTTAGTAAATTAGATGCCTCGGGAAACTTTGTGTGGGCAAAACAACTGGGTGGCAATTCCGGCGATATAGGATACGCCATAGCAGTAGATGCCGCAGGCAATGTATTTACTACAGGCAGTTTTCAGGGTACAGCCGACTTTAACCCTGACCCTGTAGCTACTACTAATTTTACAGCAGTAAATTTTGATGTTTTTATAAGCAAGTTAGATGCTTCTGGAAATTTTGTATGGGCAAAACAATTGGGCGGTACTTCCAGCGAGGTTGGATTCTCCATGGCATTAGATGCCTCCGGAAATGTTTATACAGGAGGATATTTTCAGGGCACAACAGACTTTAATCCGGACCCTGTTATTACCAATAATTTTATATCTGCCGGTCAGTCCGATATTTTCATCAATAAATTAGATGCTGCCGGTAATTTCTTATTAACAAAACAATTTGGTGGTATTGCTATTGATCAGGGACTCGGTGTAGCATTAGATGCTTCCGGTAATATGTATGCAACAGGATTTTTTTCTGGTACAGCCGACTTTAATCCTGACCCTTTAGTTACCAATAATTTTATTTCGGCAGGGGCCAGCGATATTTTCGTTGTTAAGCTAAGCCAGTCGGGTGCGTTACCAATCAACTTTACTTCTATAAAAGCTTTCCAGAAAAATACAGGTATACAGGTAGAATGGAATATGGCAACCGAAAGCAACATCCGCATTTATGAAATAGAGAAATCATTAGACGGCAGGAATTTCAGGAAAGCAGGAGCCGCCACACCCACATCAAATAACAACGCCGCAGCTAAGTACAGTTGGTTAGACAGCTATCCTTTTGACGGCAATAATTTTTACCGGTTAAAGGCTATTGAAACTTCAGGCAGCTTTAAGTATAGCAGTATTGTACTTATAAATACCAGGAGAGGAAAGAGCCGAATTGTTATAAATCCAAACCCTGTTATTGACAGAACGCTGAACCTGCAATTACAAAATCAGCCAGAAGGAATTTACAATATTCGTGTGTTTGATAATATTGGACAATTGTTGTATTCCGGGAAGGTTCAGCATCCGGGTGGTTCGTCAGTACAAACCTTACAACTGAAAAGTAGTATACCAACGGGAACTTACCAGGTACAAATAAGCAATGGTGTGATTAATATTACTCAAAGAGTGATTCTCTAAATTAGCTTGCTTTAAATGTAGTGATCTATAACTATTAATTGTGCAGCAGTTGGTATCTCTACCAACTGCTGTTTATTTATAGCATTAAGATGGGGTTGTTCGAGGTGTTCCAATGGACACCTCGAACTTTGGATAGATACACGCGAACCATCTGAAGGTATAATTGAGATGGCTGCTGATAAATTCATTACTGAAATATCGGCATGAAGATATTACTAGATGAAAATATAGATGTTCGTTTAAAGCATCACTTCCCTGCTACTTATAATGTTTACTCTGTAAGAGATATGCAGTGGAATGGTATTAAGAATGGTGAGTTATTGCTCTTATTGAAAGAAAATGATTTTGATGCATGGCAGAACGGGGAAATGTCTTTACAATTTATTATCACTTAAGCCTGCAATGGACATTAATTTTTTTTGCAAGCCTTTTTTTAAATCATCAATTTTATGAACTGGTACGGAGATTATTTCAATTTTTTCAGGATGAGATAAGATGTGTTGGCGGCCCTGTATTCTTTTCAAAATCCACCCTCCTTTTTTCAGGAACTTTTATAAAATCTTTACCTGACAATGTTTTCATACCGCTAATTCTAAAAGCTTATCGTTCTTACCTATTGAAGAAGGTTCAATATCAACTGATAAACATCCTTCTACTGCCTCGTAAATATTAGGTATTAATTCTTTCATAGTTTCTGCCTGCGTAACACATCCGGGAAGCGCAGGTATTTCCGCCCATAAGCCACCTTCTTCTGCTTCATGTATAATTACCTTCAGTTTCATCATTCTTTTTATCAAATTTACAACTTCAAACTCTTTGGTGCCTTTGCAAAGGCATGAGGTCCAAGACCTCAATTTATGCTGCGTTCGAGGTCATTCCCGTTATTCAATGGGACAGGCACTTCGAAAGACACCCGAACAACCTTGGCGGCAGACCTGAACATGTAGGAAGAACGGAAACCCGAACAACCCTGGCTGCAAAACGCAACATCTGGGGAGAACGGGCTCCAACAAAAGCAGGGCAGAATGGAAGACTTAAACTATCATAAGGAGTTGTACTTTGCTTAAAAAATATACGACCATAAACCCATAGTAGAATACCTTAACACATTATAATGAAAAAGCTTTTTTTACTCGTTTTACTAACCTTTCTTGTAAACAATTGTTTCTCGCAAATATATGTTGCCTTAGCTGCCGCACTAACCAACGATGCCGGTACACTGGCAGAAAAAGCTAACCTATCAATTGAACTAGGCAAACAATGGAATGTGTTTAGTTTGGGTTTAGACCTGGGAAAAACAAGTTTGGAAAAAATTAAGGGTAGAGATACCACTACCTACCTGGAGTTACGACCCAACTTAAACGTTTTTCAACAAGGTAAGTTCACCAATACATTTACTGCCGGTATAGGTTACATCTTTTATTCACGCCAAAGCCTTATGACAGAACTTACCTCAGGAATTGAATATGCCTATAATTCTCAGGTGCACTTAAATGTTTATTTTGGGCAATATTATTATAGTGGCAGATACGACGCAAGTAACACTACGTTTTTTGGTATATCAGGTATGTTTTATTTTTTACCCTCTCATGCAAAATCTCTAATAAGTCCTAAACCTGATCAATAAAAGTTTGCAGAGATTGTCTGTTTAAATCAGAGACTTATCAGTAAATGCCAGATCCCCTTTGATAAGTAGGAATCTGTTGTAAAAGGCAGCTCTGCTTGCATGGATATATTAACGGCAAAGCAAAACACATAAACATTTCATAGAAAAGCATACAATATTTTCAGAATATAAGCGTCCGTTATTTTCAGAATATTAATTAGCCGTTTTTGTTTTTCTTATGGGTAGTAATTCATATAGTGGGTGCAGTAAGGGCCGATGCAACAAGCTACCCGGGAATAGTATTGCGTATGATTAACGGGAAAAAATCGTAGGTAATTTTCTTAACCGGCGGCCATAAGCTATCTACCTGTTGTTGATTAGTGACGTCAATGCGTTAGATGGTTTTCTCCTTACCTTAGCCGTAGAATTTTAAAACGATACAACACAACCATATGATAATAAACAGAACGGTCGTTTTGCATAACCTTGTAAAGCGTATCATATTTCCCGCTCTATTAATAATGATTACTTCCTGTGCAGTAAAAGCATTGCCAGTAAAAGGTACTGCCGACGAAAACAAACTGCTTGAAGGCCGCTGGGACCTTAATATTATGGTTAATGGCAAAGCACAACCCTCGTGGTTAGAAGTACGCCACTCGGGGTTTAGTACGCTAATTGGTGCTTTTGTAGGTTCGGGCGGAAGTGCAAGGCCGATATCGAAAATCAATTTTGACAAGGGGCATATGAGTTTTAGCATTCCACCGCAGTGGGAAGTTGGTAATGATATGATGATGGCAGGTACTTTAAAAGACGATGCGCTTGGCGGAACAGTGTTAATGCCCAACGGTAAAAGTTATGAGTGGACGGGCGTAAAAGCCCCAACCCTTCGCAGAGATAAAGACCCGGTATGGGGACAGCCTGCTCCATTATTTAACGGCAAAGACTTGACTGGCTGGCATACCACCGGCGCCAACCAATGGGTGGTAGAAAACGGTAAATTGAAAAGCCCCCGATCAGGATCGAACCTTATAAGCGATCAAAAGTTTAATGATTTTAAATTACATGTCGAGTTTAAATACCCTGCGGAAAGCAATAGCGGCGTTTACCTGCGTGGCCGTTACGAAGTTCAGATAGAGGATAGCAAAGGTCTGGAGCCGCTTATCGATTATTTCAGCTCAATTTATGGCTTTCTAGCCCCAACTGAAATGACTGCTAAAGCCGCCGGTGAATGGCAGATGTATGATATTACCCTGGTAGGAAGAAATGTAACCGTGGTATCCAATGGCAAACCAGTAATTACTAACGCTCCTATACCGGGTATAACCGGCGGTGCTTTGGACAGTAACGAAGGCGAACCAGGGCCCATTTTTTTTCAGGGCGACCACGGCCCAATTGAGTACCGAAACATTGTTATTACCCTGCCCAAATAAATTGCCCAACTTACTTGCAAAAAAGCTGCCTTCAGTTGGCTTTTTTCGTGTTTGTGAATTCTAAAGATGTTGCTCATATTCCCGCTCAATCCTTTGCCCGGATTGTATAAAGGAGTTGAAGGTTTATAATTTTTTACGCTTCTATCTAAACACATTCTGGAAATAATACCAACGTAATTATGTTAATTGTATCAATCCCCACCTCCTCCACAACCACTACTACAACCGGAGCCGCCGCCATCGCCGCCGGAATCACCACCACCATCGGCATTACTATTATCTGAAGAATCTAAACCTGGGCTGTGATCAATCCAGCCACCACCTGCGCCAGCTCCTCCGTATTCTCCTCCGCCAAACTCAGGAAAACCTTGCGTTGCATTGCCCCCTTGTTGTGAACCATCAAAAAATGTTACAAGGGCTGTATCCTGGTAAGCCGAATGATATTTCTTTTTCTCTGATCCATAGCCATCAACTGCTACCTTTTGTTGATCAAATTTTGGTACGCTCCAAATGTCAGCAGGTGGATCAATGCCAAACTCTGTTTTATATAGATCAATAGTTTCCATATACTGAATTTTAAAAATACCTGTCTGGTCTGCTATCGGAATTAACTCCGGGTTATGGTCTAACGTGTAATCAATCACATCGCTGCAAAAATGCCTGTAGGCTTTACTAAACAATAAATGCTCATGCCATACCTGGTCAATAATCTTTGAAGGAGTTACATTAAAATCACTCACAACCGCCAGGTACACAAATTTTTTATATTCTGCAAGGGCCTTCAAAGCAAATCGATTCGTCCATCCGGCTTTACGTGGTATTTTACTTGCAAATGCTTTGGTAGAGGCATTGCCACCTCCACAAACTTCTGTAATGTGGTCCCATAAATGCGGGGGAACCACATGCTCAAAATGGTAGGCCCTTATTTTAAGCCATAATTCTTTTTTGTTCATTTGAGGCTTTTTACCTGTTTTTAAAAAAGTAAATTACCATACTAAAATAAACTACAATCAAAAACAACTGTAATTCTGTTGCGTATGTGGAGAAGTATCTTTGTAAGACATAAAGAAGAATATCCTAAAACTGTATGAAAGAAAAAACGGTTCTCATTATTGGTTCAGGCCACCTGGCATATCGTGTAAAAAAACTGATTGGCATCCATGCCTACAATGTTATACATATCTCTGTTGAATCAATTAATGCTATAAATGAAAGCGGCTCTTTGCTTGAAAATTTTAATGAGACTATAAAGGATATCGACTTAGCAAAGGTGGTTATGGTGTATTTATTAGATGACCGTGACGAGTATAACCTGCAATTGATCATCGCTCTTATTTCTTTAAATTTTGATATTAAAGTAACTGCTTCATTATTTAATGAAAACCTTACGCCTCATCTACAGGCAATACACAAGAATTTAAGTATAATAAACCCTGCAAAAATTGCAGCACCTGTTTTTGTGGCCGCTTTCTATAAGCCGGTTACAAGACATTTGCGGTACATTCCAAAAAAGATTGAGAAAGAACTCGCCGAAAAAAAAGGAGACATACTAATTCATAAACTCATAATATCTTTTATAACACTAATATTAATTGCTGTTACTTTTTTTCATTTTGTTGAGCAGTTGTCGTGGTTGGATTCACTTTACTTTGTAGTGGTTACCGTTGCAACGGTTGGGTATGGGGATATCAATCTGGTGCTTTCACCTGCACATAGTAAAATATTTGTAATCATACTCATACTTACTTCAATGATGTTCATCTGGATGATTTTTTCACTTACCATAGATAAATTATTAAGAAGGCGAAT